>NZ_RAWG01000333.1 GCF_003611735.1 Corallococcus sicarius
GGGTCGGCATCCACGACAACTTCTTCGCGCTCGGGGGCCATTCGCTGCTGGCCACCCAGCTCGTCTCGCGGGTGCGCGCCACCTTCCGGCGCGAGCTGCCCCTCCGAGCCCTCTTCGAGGCGCCCACGGTGGAAGCGCTCGCCAGGCGCATTGACTTCGCACAGGCCACTGCCGTCCCCGCCCCCCGGCGGTTGTCCGCGGTGCGCACCACCACGGTGCCACTGTCCTTCGCGCAGCAGCGCCTCTGGCTGTTGGATCAGCTCCAGCCGGGGGATGCGGCCTACAACCTGCCCGCAGCGCTCCAGCTCACCGGGCGCCTGAATGTCGAAGCCCTGCGTCGCTCCTTCGAGGCGCTCGTCCAGCGCCACGAGGCCCTGCGCACCACCTTCCACGAGCACCTGGGCCAGCCCACGCAAATCATCCACGCCCCGGATGGCTGGCTACTGCCGCTCGTGGACCTCTCCGCCCTGCCCGATGCAAAGCGGGAAGAAGAAGCCCGAGGCTTCGCGAATCAGGAGGCGCAGCGCCCCTTCGACCTGAAAACCGGTCCACTGCTGCGCAGCACGCTGGTGCGGCTGAGTGACGAGGAGCACCTGCTGCTGGTGACGATGCACCACGTCGTCTCCGACGGCTGGTCCATGGGCGTCCTCGTCCGCGAACTGGCCGCCTTCTACGCGGCATTCAGCACGGGCAGCATGCCCGCCATTCCCCCGCTCCCCGTGCAGTACGCGGACTTCGCGACGTGGCAGCGCGAATGGCTCCGGGGCGAAGCCCTGGCCGCGGAGATGGGTTACTGGAAGGAGAAGCTCACGGGCGCACCGGCGGCGTTGGAGCTGCCCACCGACCATCCGCGCCCTCCCGCGCAGTCGCACCGCGGTGCCACGGTGGACGTACAGATTCCCGCGAACGTGTCCGACGCCCTCATGGCCCTGGCGAATCAGGAGGGCGCGACGCCCTTCATGACGTTGCTCGCGGCCTTCCAGGTGCTGCTGTCGCGCTACTCCGCGCAGGACGACATCAGCGTGGGTTCCCCCATCGCCGGCCGTACCCAGTCGGAGATGGAGGGCCTCATCGGCTTCTTCGTCAACACGCTGGTGTTGCGTGCGCACGTGAAGCCCCAGGCGACGTTCCGGGAGCTGCTGGCCCAGGTCCGAGGCACCACCCTCGCGGCCTATGAGCACCAGCACCTGCCCTTCGAGAAGCTCGTCGAAGCGCTCCAGCCCACCCGCGACCTGAGCCGTGGCCCGCTCTTCCAGGCCATGTTCAGCCTGCAGAACACGCCCGCCGAAGCGCTGCGGGTGCCGGGCCTGTCGTTCCAGCCGCTGCCGCTGGAAGCGCACTTCGCCAAGTTCGACCTCACGCTGGCGCTGCGGGAATCCCCTGTGGGGCTGGTCGGCGTCTTCGAGTACGCGACGGACCTCTTCAAGGCCTCGACCATTCAGCGCATGGCCGGACACCTGGGCGTGCTGCTGGAGGCCATCGCGACGAAGCCAGACACCCGCCTCGCGGACCTGCCGCTGCTCACCGAAGCGGAACGCCAGCAGCTCCTCGTCGAATGGAATCCGCGCACGGCGGAGACGGAGCGCGAGCCCAGCATCGCCGCGATGGTGGAGGCCCAGGTGCGCCGGACGCCGGACGCGGTGGCCGTCATCACCCCGGAGCGGCGGCTGACGTACCGTGAGGTGGAAGCACGGGCCAATCAGCTCGCGCACCGGCTGCGCAGCCTGGGCGTCGGCCCCGAAGTGCGCGTAGGCCTGTGCGTCGAGCGCACGGAGGACCTCGTCATCGGAGCCCTCGGCATCCTCAAGGCCGGCGGTGCCTACGTGCCGCTCGACCCCAGCTACCCGCGCGAGCGGTTGGGCTGGCTGCTGGAGGACGCGCAGGGGCCCGCGCTGGTGGCGCACTCGCACCTGCTCGCCTCACTCCCAGCGCACTCCGCCACGCCGGTGTGCCTGGACACGGACGCGGAGCTGGCACTTCAGCCCACCACGGCCCCTGCCGTGGACGTGCTCCCCGGCCACCTCGCCTACCTCATCTACACCTCGGGCAGCACGGGCCGCCCCAAGGGCGTTGCCATTACGCAGGGCAACGCTGTGACCTTCCTGCACTGGGCCCTGGCGACCTATGCGCCGGAGGAGTTGAAGGGCGTCCTCGCCGCGACGAGCCTCAACTTCGACCTCTCGGTGTTTGAACTCTTCGCCCCGCTCTCCAGCGGAGGCGCGGTGGTGGTGGCACGCAATGCCTTGCACCTGGCGGAGCTGCCCACCGCGTCGGAGGTGACGCTCATCAACACCGTCCCCTCCGCCATGGCCCAACTGGTCCGCCTGGGCGCGCTGCCCCCCACCGCTTCAGTCATCAACCTCGCGGGCGAAGCGCTGCCGGACACGCTTGCGAAGCAGCTCTACGCCGTACCTTCAGTGCGGAAGCTCTACAACCTCTACGGCCCGTCCGAGGACACGACGTACTCCACGGGCTCACTGGTGGGGCGTGATGAAGTCCCGCTCATCGGTCGGCCCCTGCCGGACACGCGCGCCTACGTCCTCGACGCCGCCTTGCAGCCCGTGCCGGTGGGTGTCGCCGGTGAGCTGTACCTGGCGGGTGAAGGCCAGGCGCGCGGCTACCTGCTGCGGCCGGACCTCACCGCGGAGCGTTTCGTCCCGGAGCCCCATGGTCCTCCGGGTGGCCGCATGTACCGCACCGGCGACCGCGTCCGGTACCGCGAGGACGGGCGGCTGGAGTACCTCGGCCGTATCGACTTCCAGGTGAAGGTGCGCGGCTTCCGCATCGAGTTGGGCGAAGTCGAAGCCGCCCTGCGCAAAGCTCCGGGCATCAAGGATGCGGTCGTTGTCGCGAAGGGTGAAGCCGCGGACAAGCGCCTCGTCGCCTACGTCGTCGCGAAGACAGGCGTCACCCTGGAAGCCGAAGCGCTCAAGGCGCAGCTGCGTCAGGGCCTGCCCGAGTACATGGTCCCCGGCACCGTGGTCGCGCTGGAGGCCCTGCCCCTCAACGCCAACGGCAAGGTGGACCGCAAGGCGCTGCCAGAACCCGAGGCGCCCCAGTCGGGCAGCACCTACCTCGCACCGCGCACGCAGACGGAAGCGAAGCTCGCGGCCATCTGGGCCGAGGTGCTCCGGCTGCCGCAGGTGGGCGTGCGGGACTCCTTCTTCGAGTTGGGCGGCCACTCACTGCTCGCCACCCAGGTGGTGTCACGCGTCCGCGCGGAGTTGAGCGTGGAGCTGCCCCTGCGCGCACTCTTCGAGTCACCCACCGTGGAGGGCCTTGCCGGACGCCTGGCGGGGAGCACCGATGCCAGCGTCCCAGCCCTCACGCGCGTCTCGCATGAGGGCCCGCGGCCGCTCTCCTTCGCGCAGCAGCGTCTGTGGCTCATTGATCAGCTCGAACCGGGCAGCCCCCTCTACAACATGCCCGTGGCGGTGCGGCTGGACGGCACCCTTCACGCGGACGTGCTGGAACGGGCGCTCCAGGAAGTCCTGCGCCGCCATGACGCCCTGCGCACCACGTTCGCCCAGGTGGACGGCGAGCCCGTGCAGGTCATCCATCCGGAAGTCGTCCTGTCCCTGGGACACGTCGACCTCTCGGTTGTGGAAGCAGCGCAGCGGGAAGGCGAGGCACGGGCGCAGGTGACGCAGGAGATGCGCAGGCCCTTCGACCTGCACATGGGTCCCCTGGTGCGTACGCTGCTCTTCAAGCTCACGGAGCGGGAGCACATCCTCGTCGTCAACATGCACCACATCGTCTCCGACGGCTGGTCGCTCGGGGTGCTGGTGCGGGAAGTGGGCACGCTCTACGCCGCGTTCACCGAAGGGCGGCCGTCGCCCCTCCCGGAGCTGCCGGTGCAGTACGCCGACTACGCCACCTGGCAGCGCCGGTGGCTCCAGGGCGAGATCCTGGATGCGCAACTTGGCTACTGGAAGCAGCAGCTCTCCGGCGCCCCAGCCGTGCTGGAGCTGCCCATCGACAAGCCACGACCGGCGGTCCGCAGCACCGCGGGCGCGGCGCTCGGCTTCACCCTTCCGCGTGAGTTGAGCAAGAAGCTGTGGAGCCTGGGTCATCACGAAGGCGGCTCGCTCTTCATGGTGCTGCTCGCCGGCTGGCAGGCCTTGCTGTCCCGCTACACGGGCCAGGATGACCTCAGCGTGGGTTCGCCCATCGCGGGCCGCACGCGCGCGGAGACGGAGGGCCTCATCGGTTTCTTCGTCAATACGCTCGTGCTGCGCGCGAGGATGGAGGACGGCCAGTCGTTCCGCTCGCTGCTCCAGCAGGTGCGTGGGACGGTGCTCGAAGCCTATGAGCACCAGGACGTGCCCTTCGAGAAGCTCGTGGAGGTACTGCAGCCCGCGCGCAGCCTCAGCCACACGCCCCTCTTCCAGACGCTGCTGACGCTCCAGAACGTCCCCACCGACGGCGTGCGTCTGCCGGGCTTGCGCCTCCAGGGCCTGACCTCCGAACACACGACCTCGAAGTTCGACCTGAGCGCCTTCTTCTCGGAGACGCCGGACGGCTTGCAGGGCGTGTTGGAGTACAGCACGGCCCTGTTTGAGCGGAGCACCGTGGAGCGGATGGCCACCCACCTGCGCACGCTGCTGGAAGCCGTGGCCGCGACGCCCGACCAGTCCGTGGCGGACCTGCCCCTGCTGGGAACCGCAGAGCGTCAGCGCCTGCTGGTGGCCTGGAATGACACCGCGGTGGAAAGCCCCACTGCTGTCCCCGTCCATGTCCACTTCGCGCGCCAGGCCCACCGTTCGCCTGACGCCGTGGCCCTCGTCCAAGGCGAGGCCACGCTCACGTACGCCCAGCTCGACGCGCGGGCCAACCAACTGGCCCACCACCTGCGCGCGCTCGGCATCACGCCCGGTGCGCGCGTCGGTCTCGCCGTTGAACGCTCCTTCGACCTGATCGTGGCGCTGCTGGCCATCCTCAAGGCCGGCGCGGCCTTCGTCCCGGTGGACCGCAATGCCCCCGTGGACCGCATCGCCGCGCTCCTGGAGGATGCCGACGTCGAGGTGGTCCTCACCCACCAGCCCTTCGCCTCACTGCTGCCCGCCACAGCCACCCGCGTCTGGCTCGACGCGCAGCAGGACATCCTCTCCGCGCTGCCCACGCACGCCCCGGACGTGCACGTGGACGGTGAGTCACTGGCCTACGTCATGTTCACCTCCGGCAGCACCGGCCGCCCCAAGGGCGTCTGCGTGCCCCACCGGGGCATCACCCGACTGGTGCTCGGCAGCACCTTCATGCGCTTCGGGCCCGACGCGGTGTGGCTCCAGTTCGCTCCCGTTGCCTTCGACGCCTCCACGCTCGAAATCTGGGGCGCGCTGCTGCACGGCGCGAAGCTCGTCCTCGCGCCGCCCCATGCCCTCACCCTGGAGGAGTTGGCCGCGCAGCTGCGTCACCACCGCGTGACGTCGCTGTGGCTGACGGCCGCCCTCTTCGAGCAGATGGCCCTGCACCAGGCAGAAGCGCTCGCCACCGTGCGGCAACTCCTGGCCGGTGGCGACGTGCTCCCCGCCGCCCGAGTGCGTGAGCATCTGGCGCGGCTCCCCGAAGGCGCCGTCCTCATCAACGGCTACGGCCCCACGGAGAACACGACCTTCTCCACCACACTGTCCCTGCACCGGGACACGGTGGTGGAGGGCCCGGTGTCCATCGGCCGCCCCATCTCCAATGCCACCGCCTACGTGCTCGACGCGCACTTGCGCCCCGTTCCCGTGGGAGTCGCGGGCGAGGTGTACGTCGGCGGCTCCGGCCTCGCCTGGGGCTACCTCCACCGGCCCGACCTCACGGCGGAGCGATTCGTCCCGCATCCCTTCTCCTCCACCCCGGGTGCCCGCCTCTACCGCACGGGAGACAAGGCCCGCTGGCGGGAGGACGGCACGCTCGACTTCCTCGGCCGTGTTGACTTCCAGGTGAAGGTGCGCGGCTTCCGCATTGAATTGGGTGAAGTCGAAGCCGCCCTGCGCGCGGCCTCCGGCGTCAACGAGGCCGTCGTCGTCGCCCGTGGAAGCGACGGAGACAAGCGCCTCGTCGGCTACGTCACCGCACTTGAAGGCCACACGCTCGACGTCGACGTCCTCAAGGCAAGCCTCAAGCAACGCCTGCCCGAGTACATGGTGCCCTCCGTGCTGATGGTGCTGGAGGCCCTGCCCCTCAACGCCAACGGCAAGGTGGACCGCAAGGTCCTGCCCGAGCCGGGAGATGCTCCGCGCGCCTCTGCCTTCGTCGCCCCGCGCACCGCCACCGAGGAAAAGCTGGCCGCATGCTTCTCCGAGGTGCTGCGCGTGGAGCGCGTTGGAGTGCAGGACGACTTCTTCGCGCTCGGCGGCCACTCCCTGCTGGCCACGCAGCTCGTCTCGCGCGTGCGTGCCGCCTTCGGCGTGGAGCTTCCCCTCCGAGCCCTCTTCGAGTCCCCCACGGTAGAAGCGCTCGCGAAGCGGCTCGAAGGGGTCCAGCGCACGCCGCATCAAGCGCCGCCGCTGCGGCCCACCTCGCGCGAGGGGGCCATTCCCCTCTCCTTCGCGCAGCAGCGCCTCTGGCTGCTGGATCAGCTCCAGCCCGGCGACGCGTCCTACAACCTGCCCGCCGCGCTCCGCCTCACCGGGCGCCTGGAGGTGGAAGCCCTGCGCCGCGCCTTCGAGGCGCTCGTCCAACGCCACGAGGCCCTGCGCACCACCTTCCAAGAGCACCTGGGCCAGCCCACGCAGAGGATCCACGCCCCGGGTGACTGGATGCTGCCCGTCATCGACCTCTCCACCCTGCCCGAAGCACAACGCAACGCGGAAGCCCGACGACGTGCCGCCGAGGAGGCACGCCAGCCGTTCCAGCTCTCCACCGGCCCGCTGCTGCGCAGCACGCTGGTGCGGCTGGATGAAGCAGAGCACCTGCTGCTCCTGACGATGCACCACGTCGTCTCCGACGGCTGGTCCATGGGCGTCCTCGTCCGTGAGGTGGCCGCCTTCTACGCGGCGTTCAGCACGGGTAGCACTCCCAGCCTCACGCCCCTGCCCGTGCAGTACGCGGACTTCGCGACGTGGCAGCGCGAATGGCTCCAGGGTGAAGCGCTGGACGCACAGATGGGCTACTGGAAGGAGAAGCTCACGGGAGCACCCGCCGCGCTGGAGCTGCCCACCGACCGGCCGCGCCCGCCCGTGCAGTCGCACCGCGGCGCCACGTTCGGGCTTCAGATTCCCGCGCAGGTCTCGGACGCACTCAAGGCCCTGTCCCAGCGCGAGGGCACCACGCCCTTCATGACGCTGCTCGCGGCCTTCCAGGTGCTGCTGTCTCGCTACACCGCGCAGGATGACATCAGCGTGGGTTCCCCCATCGCCGGCCGCACCCAGGCGGAGACGGAGGGCCTCATCGGCTTCTTCGTCAACACGCTGGTGTTGCGCACCCAGGTGAAGCCCCAGGCGACGTTCCGGGAGCTGCTGGCCCAGGTCCGAGGCACCACGCTCGCGGCCTACGAGCACCAGCACCTGCCCTTCGAGAAGCTCGTCGAAGCCCTGCAGCCCACCCGCGACCTGAGCCGTGGCCCGCTCTTCCAGGCCATGTTCATCCTGCAGAACACGCCTTCCGAAGGACTGAACCTCCCCGGCCTGTCCTTCCAGCCGCTGCCGCTGGAAGCGCACTTCGCCAAGTTCGACCTCACCCTGGCGCTGCGGGAGGCTCCGACGGGCATCATTGGCGCATTCGAGTACGCGACGGACCTCTTCGAGGTCTCGACCATTCAGCGCATGGCCGGCCACCTGGGCGTGCTGCTGGAGGCCATCGCCGCGAAGCCGGACACCCGCCTCGCGGACCTGCCGCTGCTCACCGACGCGGAACGCCAGCAACTCCTCGTCGAATGGAATCCGCGCACGGCGGAGACGGAGCGCGAGCCCAGCATTGCCGCGCTGGTGGAGGCGCAGGTGCGCCGTACGCCGGATGCCGTGGCCGTCATCACTCCGGAGCGCCGGCTGACGTACCGTGAGGTGGAAGCACGGGCCAATCAGCTCGCACACCGGCTGCAGGGCCTGGGCGTCGGCCCGGAAGTGCGCGTGGGCCTGTGCGTGGAGCGCACGGAGGACCTCGTCATCGGAGCCCTCGGCATCCTCAAGGCCGGCGGTGCCTACGTGCCGCTCGACCCCAGCTACCCGCGCGAGCGGTTGGGCTGGCTGCTGGAGGACGCGCAGGGGCCCGCGCTGGTGGCGCACTCGCACCTGCTCGCCTCACTTCCAGCGCACTCCGCCACGCCGGTGTGCCTGGACACGGACGCGGAGCTGGCACTTCAGCCCACCACGGCCCCTGCCGTGGACGTGCTCCCCGGCCACCTCGCCTACCTCATCTACACCTCGGGCAGCACGGGACGTCCCAAGGGCGTTGCCATCACCCAGGGCAATGCCGTCACCTTCCTGCACTGGGCCCTGGCCACGTACTCACCCGAAGAACTCAAGGGCGTGCTCGCGGCGACGAGCCTCAACTTCGACCTGTCAGTGTTTGAGTTGTTCGCCCCGCTCTCCAGCGGAGGCGCCGTGGTGGTGGCACGCAATGCCTTGCACCTGGCGGAGCTGCCCACCGCGTCGGAGGTGACGCTCATCAACACCGTCCCCTCCGCCATGGCCCAACTCGTGCGCCTGGGCGCAGTGCCGGTGGGAGTGCGTGTCATCAACCTCGCGGGCGAAGCGCTGCCGGACACGTTGGCGAAGCAGGTGTACGGCCTGCCCTCCGTGCGCAAGCTCTACAACCTCTACGGCCCGTCCGAGGACACGACGTACTCCACGGGCTCGCTGGTGGGGCGCGAGGAAGTCCCGCTCATCGGTCGGCCTCTGCCTGCCACGCGCGCCTACGTCCTCGACGCCGCCTTGCAGCCGGTGCCCGTAGGTATCGCCGGTGAGCTGTACCTCGCGGGTGAAGGCCAGGCGCGCGGCTACCTGTTGCGTCCGGACCTCACCGCGGAGCGTTTCGTCCCGGAGCCCCATGGTCCTCCGGGTGGCCGCATGTACCGCACCGGCGACCGCGTCCGGTACCGCGAGGACGGCCGGTTGGAGTACCTCGGCCGTGTCGACTTCCAGGTGAAGGTGCGCGGCTTCCGCATCGAGCTGGGTGAAGTCGAAGCCGCCCTCCGCCGGATTGTTGCCCTCAAGGACGCAGTGGTGGTGGCGAAGGGCGAAGCCGCGGACAAGCGGCTCGTCGCCTACGTCGTCGCGAAGGCAGGCGTCACCCTGGAAGCCGAAGCGCTCAAGACCCAACTGCGTCAGGGCCTGCCCGAGTACATGGTGCCCTCGGTGCTGATGGTGCTGGAGGCCCTGCCCCTCAACGCCAACGGCAAGGTGGACCGCAAGGCCCTGCCAGAGCCCGAAGCGCCCCAGTCGGGCAGCACCTACCTCGCACCGCGCACGACGACGGAAGCGAGGCTCGCGGCCATCTGGGCCGAGGTGCTCCGGCTGCCGCAGGTGGGCGTCCGGGACTCCTTCTTCGAGCTGGGCGGCCACTCACTGCTCGCCACCCAGGTGGTCTCGCGCGTCCGCGCGGAGTTGAGCGTGGAGTTGCCCCTGCGCACGCTCTTCGAGTCACCGACGGTGGAGGGCCTTGCCGGGCGATTGGCCAGCCTCACGGGTGCCAGCCCCCCGGCCCTCATGCGCGTCTCGCATGAAGGCCCGCTGCCGCTCTCCTTCGCGCAGCAGCGCCTGTGGCTCATTGATCAGCTCGAACCGGGCAGCCCCCTCTACAACATGCCCGTGGCGGTGCGACTGGACGGGCTGCTCAACACAGACGTACTGGAGCGAGCGTTGCAGGAAGTCGTGCGTCGCCATGATGCCCTGCGCACCACGTTCGCGCAGGTGGAGGGCGAGCCCGTGCAGGTCATCCACCCGGAAGTCGTCCTGTCCCTGGGACACGTCGACCTCTCGGTTGTGGAAGCAGCGCAGCGGAAAGGAGAGGCACGCGCGAAGGTAGCGCAGGAGATGCGCAGGCCCTTCGACCTGCGCACGGGCCCCCTGGTGCGCACGCTGCTCTTCAAGCTCGCGGAGCAGGAGCACATCCTCGTCGTCAACATGCACCACGTCGTCTCCGACGGCTGGT
>NZ_RAWG01000334.1 GCF_003611735.1 Corallococcus sicarius
GGACTCGGGGCAGGCGTGGGGGGAGGAGGATCCGGACGCGGACATCGGGCGCGAGTGGGACGAGGAGCCGGCCCCGGCGGCGTTTCCTCCGGTGCCCGAGGCGAGGGCGCTGCAGGAGCGCTCGACGCTGCGCTTCCCCTTCCCGAACGAGCTGGTGCCTCGCGTTGACGCGCCGCCGGTGGACGACCCGCTGGCGGTCACGGAGGACTTCGACGCGGAGCTGCGCGCGGACGCGGAGCGACTGTCGCGGGAGACGGACGGGGAAGAAGGGCTGCCTACGGGGAGGCTCGCGTTCCGGGAGGAGCACCTCACCCCGCCGGGATTGAAGCCGGTGAAGCCCGCGCCCCGGTTGGGGGACGAGGACTTCTTCAACGTCGATTCGGACGAGGACGGAGCGAAGGCCCCGGCGCGAGAGGGGACGGAGCCGCTGGCCTGGACGGAGCTGGCGCCGGATCCCGAGCTGGAGGCACGCCGTGCGGGTGCGGGTCCGGCGGCAGGGGCGGTGGCCGCGGAGGCTTCGGACGAGACGGACTTCGGGTCGGTCGCGGACGACGTGGCGGCGGGAGAGCGGGCGGCCGCGGCCGATGCGGCTTCGGAGCCCACCGAGGAGGAGCTGGCGGCGGCGGGCCTGTCGAACTGGGACGTGTTGGAGGCGGAGCTCAAGGCCTCCGCGACCGCGCGGGAGCGGGAGGAGGGTGGAGAGCCCGACGCGTCCGCGAAGCCGGTGGGCGCGGACTGGTTCGATTCCGAGACCGTGGACGACGTGAAGGCCCCGGATCCGGCGGTCTCTACGAGCCACACTGCTTCACTCCTGGACTTCCGCAACGAGAACAGGGCCCGGTCGGACATGGATGCCGAGCCGGAGTCGCGCGATGCGACCCGTGCGGAAGGCACGGATTCAAGCGCGGAGGCCGGGACTGAATCCCGCGATGCAGCCCGTGCGCTTGGTGATGGCTCAGGCGTAGATGCTGAGACGGAATCGCGCGACGAGGCTCGTGCGAGTGGTGATGGCTCAGGCGTAGATGCTGAGACGGAATCGCGCGACGAGGCTCGTGCGAGTGGTGATGGCTCAGGCGTCGATGCTGAGGCGGAATCGCGCGAGGCGGATCGTGCGGACAGCGATTGGTCCGAGGTGGAAGCCGGGACTGAATCCCGCGATGCGAACCGTGCGAAGGGCACTGGTTCGAGCGTGGATGCCGGGGCTGAATCCCGCGATGCAGCCCGTGCGAGTGGTGCTCGCCCAGGCGTAGATGCTGAGACGGAATCGCGCGACGCAGCTCGTGAGGACAGCGATTGGTCCGAGGTGGAGGCCGGTGCGGAATCCCGCGATTCGCTCCGTGCGGACGGCGCTCGCCCAGGTGCCGATGCCGGGGCTGAATCCCGCGATGCCTCCGACGCGGATCCGTCCCTGTCGCTTCCGGCGGGAAGGCATGGAGCCGGTGAACGGGCGCTGACGGACCGCATCGCCGCGCATCGGGAGGGAGCATCAGCGTCGGATGACGCGGTGCCGACGGACCGCACTCCATCGCGTACCGGTGCCTCGGACGTGGGCTCTGCATCCCGAGGGGAAGGACCCTCCACGCGTCCACCGGTTCCAGTGCCGGGAGGTCTTCGCCGGGCGAGCAAGGCGCGCACCGCGCTCCAGGAAGCAGTTGTTCCCACTGCGCAAGCGGACGCACCGGATCCGGAGCTGGACGCGAAGCTGGAAGCGCTGCGCGAGGAACTCGCCCTGGCGTACGCCGCCATCGAGGAGGCGGAGGCCCGTGCGCTGGACGCGGAGTCCCTGGCCGAGTCGGAGCAGGCGCTCCGGGTCGAGCTGGAGGACCGCATCGCGAGTGAGGCACGAGCGCGAGAGGATGCGCGGCTCGAAGCGGACGCGGAGGTCGTGGCCCGGAGCGCCGTGGAGGTGCGTGCCGAAGCGGAGGTCCACGCTCGCGCCCGCGCGGAGTCCCTGCTGAAGCAGGCGTCAGCGGCGCATGCGGACTCGGAAGTCCGGGCCGTGTCGGCGACGCAAGCGCTGGCGGAGGTCGAAGCGCGGCTCGCGTCCGAGGCCGGCGGCCGGGTGGACGCGGAGTCCCGAGCGGATGCCGAGGAGCGGGCACGCCGCGAGGCCGAAGCCCTCGCGGAGATGGCACGGCTCGAGTTGGTCGAACTCGAGAAGCGCATCGCCACGGAGGTCCAGGCGCGCGAAGAAGCCGAAGCCCGCGCCCGACAAGAGGCGCAAGGCCGCGAGGAGGCCGAAGCCCGCGCGGAGCTGGAGCAGGCGGCCCGCACGGACGTCGAAGCGCGACTGGAGGCCGAAGCCGAAGCGCGGCTCGCGGCGGAGGCCCGTGCGGAAGCGGAAGCCGAAGCGCGGCTCGCGGCGGAAGCCCGCGCCGAAGCCGAAGCCACGGCCCGCGAGGAAGCGCGTCAGCGAGCGGAGACGGAAGCCGAGGCCCGTCAGGAGATAGAGACCCGCGACGGCAAGGAGGCCGCGCTCCGGTCGGACCTGGAAGCCCGGCGTGCCGAGGCCGAAGCGCGCGCCGACGCGGAGGCCAAGGCCCGGGCCAGCGCCGAAGCGAAGGTGAAGCACTCCGCGCAGGCGCTGTCCCTCGTGGAGGTGCGAGCGCACCAACTGGCCCAGTCGCTGGCCCAGTCCGAGGCGAAGGGAAAGCAGACCGCCCAGACGCTGGCCCAGGCGGAGACCCGGGCCCAGGAGGCCACGCAGGCGCTGGCCCAGGCCGAAGCGAAGGCGAAGCAATCCGCCCAGACGCTGGCGCAGGTCGAGGCGCGAGCGCAGCAACTCGCGCAGGTGCTGCTGCAAGTCGAAGCCAAGGGAAAGCAGTCCGTCCAGACGCTGGGGCATGCGGAAGGCCGTGCCACGCAGGCGGAGGAAGCCCGCGCCAGTGCGGAAGCCCGTGCGGAGCAGGCCGAGGAGGCCCGCCGGCAGGCCGAAGCCCGCGCCGCGCAATCCGCCGAGGCCCTGGTCGAAGCGGAGGCCCGGGCCGCGCAGTCCGCCGAAGCCCTGACCCAGGCCCACGCCCACGCGGAACAGTCCGAGGAGACGCGGAAGCGGACCGAAGCCCAGTTCGCCGAGACCTTGAGCCAGGTCAACGCCCGGATGGAGCAGCTCAAGCAGGCGCGTCAGCGGGCGGAGGCGAAGGCCGCCCAGCCCGCCGAAGCCCTGCTCCAGGCGGAAGCGCGAGCGGAGCAACTGACGCGGGCCTTGAAGCAAGCCGAAGCCAAGGCGGAGCGTTCCGCCGAAGCGCTGCTCCAGGCCGAAGCCCGTGTGACCGAGCTGTCGGAAGCCGTGGAGCGCGCCGAAGCCCGGGCCGAGCAGGCGCGCGACGAAGCGGAATCACGCACCGAGCAGCTCACCCAGTCCCAGGCGG
This sequence comes from Corallococcus sicarius, assembly GCF_003611735.1. GTDB lineage: Bacteria > Myxococcota > Myxococcia > Myxococcales > Myxococcaceae > Corallococcus > Corallococcus sicarius. The sequence goes on from NZ_RAWG01000334.1 coordinate 3,372, forward strand.
ACGCGGACAAGACCCACGCGGAACAACTCGCGCAAGCCCGGGCCGAAGCGCAGGCCCGCGCCGAACAGCTTGAGCAAGCACAGGCCAAAGCAGAAGCCCGCGCCGAGCAGCTAGAGCATGCACGGGCCGAAGCAGAAGCCCGTGCCGAACAGCTTGAACAGTCCCAGACCGCTGCAGAAGCCCGCGTTGAGCAGCTCGAGAAGGCACAGACCGCTGCAGAAGCTCGCGCCGAGCAGCTCGAACAAGCACGGACCGAAGCAGAAGCCCGTGTTGAGCAGCTCGAAAAGGCACAGGCCGAAGCAGAGACCCACGCCGCACAGCTCCAGCAAGCCCAGGCCGACTCACAGGCCCGCGCTGAACAGCTCACGCAAGCGCTCGCCGCCGCAGAGGCCCGCACCGAGGACCTCGCGCGTGAGCTGACCGAAGCCAACACTCGCGCGGATCAGCTCACGCGGACGCAAGCCGAAATCCAGGCCCGCGCGGATGAACTCGCGCAAGCCCTGGCCCAGGCGGAGTCCCGTGCCGAGCAGTCCGCCCACGCCCAGACCGATGCGGCCAGCCGCGCGGAACAGGCCCGCCAGGACGCGGAGAAGCGCGCCGAAGAACAGGCCCAGGCCCGCGCGGAAGCGGAAGCCCGTGCCCTCCGCGCCGAACAGACGGCCACCGAATCCACCGCGCGCGCCACCACCGAGGGCCGCCAGCGCACCGTGCTGGAGGTCCGCCTGGAGTCGGAGATCCGGGCACGCACGGACCTCGAGGCCCGCATCGAAACCGAGTCCCAGGCCCGCGCCGCCGCGGAAGCCCGCCTCGCCGCCGAAGCCCAGGCCCGCACCGACACCGAAGCCCGCCTCCAGGCGGAGTCCGCGGCCCTCGCGCAGACGCGAGACACGCTGAAGGCGCAGCTCGAACAACTCCGCGAAGAGCTCGCCCGCGAGCGCGAAGCCCGCGTGAAGCTGGAAGCCGACGCCATCGAACAGCGCCACCAGAACGACCTCGAGCGCGAGCAACTCGAAGCCCGCGCGCAGCGCGACGCCGAGGAGGCCGCGGCGCAGGCCCGTGCCTCCATCCTGCCGCTCGAATCACCGGGCCGCCCGGAGATGGCGGTGGCCCGCAGCGGCAGCCTCACCCAGGAGGGGCTCGCGCGCCTCGTCCTGCGCCTGTGCGACGCGCGCATGGAAGTGCGCCTGGAGCTCAAGGTGATGAACGCGCTGCGCGTGCTGTGGCTGCGCGACGGAGCGCTGGTGGGAGCCGCGTCCTCGGCGCAGGGTGAATCCCTCATCGACCGGGCCCGCGCGGACGGCCTCATCGACGCACGTCAGGAAGCCGAGCTGCGGCTGGTGCGCAGCGCCACCACGGGCACGCTGTTGGAGGCCCTGCGCGGTCGCGGTTACGTGCGCGAAGCCGAATCCGTCCCCCTGGTGCAGCGCTACACCGAACAGGTCTTCCTGGACGCGCTCTCCGAACCCTCCACGCTCTACCGGCTGGTGCAGGAGCCCGCGCCCCACGAGGTCGCGCTCGCCGCCGCCACGCGCCCGCCGCTGCACCTGCTCGCGGAAGGGCTGCGCAACACCCTCACCGCGGAGTCCCTGCTGGACGCGGCCGGCTCCCTGCGTGCCCAGGTGTCCCGAGGCGACGCGCACATGGCCCCGGCCGACTTCGGCCTCTCCGCCCGCGAGCTCCAGCTCCTGCAGGGCGTGGACGGAGAGCGCACGCTGGAGGCGCTGCTGCTGGGCGCGGGGCTGCCGCAGGATGGGGCGCTCAAGACGCTCGCCGTGGCGCGGACGCTGGGACTCATCGTGCTGCACCCGCCGTCGGAGGACGCCTCCGGCGACCTGCCCCCTGAGTTGGACGTGCACCGGTTGGAGGCCAAGTTCGAGGAGATCCAGGAGGCGGACTACTTCACCGTCCTGGGGCTCGCGCGCTCGGCCGGCAGCGAGGAGGTCAAGCGGGCGTACGCGCTCCTGGCCGCCGAGTTCCACCCCCTGCGCTTCGCGGGCCACCCGGACCCCGCGCTCCAGCACCGGGCGCAGCAGATTCGCGCCGTGCTGACGGAGGCCGCCCGGGCGCTGGGCGACGACCGGCTGAGGGGCGAGTACGCCCGTAATCTGCTCGACTGATGGCCGGCGGGGACGGTTGCCCGTCGCGGGCCGGTGGGGTTAAGAGTCCCCCATGGTTCGCGAGATTCTCATCTGGCCCGACCCCATCCTGAAGCAGAAGGCCCGGCCCGTGGCGAAGGTGGACGACAAGGTCCGCGCGCTGGTGAAGGACATGTTCGAGACGATGTACGCCGCTGAAGGCGTGGGCCTCGCCGCCCCGCAGGTGGGCGTGCTCCAGCGCATCATCGTCCTCGACACCCGCCCGCAGCAGCCGGACTCCAAGCCCCTGGCGATGATCAACCCGGAGTTCGTCGCGCTCGAAGGCGAGACGACCTACACGGAAGGCTGCCTGTCCATCCCCGGCGAGGCCGAGGACGTGGACCGCGCCGCCTTCGCCACCGTGCGCTACCTGGACGAGGACGGCCAGGAGCAGACGCTGCGCTGTGACGGCCTCCTGGCCATCGCCGTGCAGCACGAGACGGACCACCTGGACGGCACCGTCTTCGTGGACCACGTCTCCTCGCTCAAGCGCGGGCTCATCCGCAAGCGGATGCTGAAGCACAAGGCGTCGCGCGACCAGGGTACTCCGGCGTCCGCTTAAGGCTTCGCGGCGGCGGCGACGCCCTTCTTCGGGCACCGCGCCGCCACGACGCACGACACGCAGGCGGGCGAGCGCGCGAAGCAGGTGCGCCGTCCGTGCCACACGAGGAGCTGATGCCCCAGGGTCCACCGCTCCCGGGGCAGGAGCGCCTGCAGGTCCTTCTCCACCTTGTCCGGGTCCTCGTGGGTCGTGAAGCCCATCCGGTACGCCAGCCGCTTCACGTGCGTGTCCACCGGGAAGGCCGCGTCGCCGCCCAGGTGGATGCACACCACGCCCGCCGTCTTGAGGCCCACCCCGGGCAGCTGCGCCAGCGTGTCGCGCACCAGCGGCACCTGCCCCCCGTGCTCCGCGACGAGCGTGCGCGCCGTGGCGACGATGTTCTTCGCCTTCGCGCGGTACAGCCCGCAGGTGCGGATGAAGGGCTCCACGTCGGCGGCTTCGACGTGCGCATAGGCCTGCGCGTCGGGGAAGCGGGCGAACAGGGCGGGGGTCACCAGGTTGACGCGCTTGTCGGTGCACTGCGCGGACAGGATGACGGCGACGAGCAGCTCCAGGGGCGTGCGGAAGTCCAGCTCGATGCGGGCGTCCGGCATGGCCGCCTCCAGACCGTCCAGGACCGCCACCGCGCGCTGCCGCTTCTCCGCCACTGTCTCTCGCCGGGCCACGCGGGCGTTGTATGTCACGGGAGGGCCCGGCCCAAGCACCGCGGGCAGGCCCCCCTTTCTTGAAGCGAGGAGAACCATGAAGCCCATCGACTTCCGCTCCGACACCGTGACGAAGCCCACGCCCGCCATGCGGCGCCTCATCGCCGACGCGGAGGTGGGCGACGACGTCTATGGCGAGGACCCCACGGTGCTCAAGCTGGAGGAACGGGTCGCGGAGCGGCTGGGCCTGGAGGCCGCTGTCTTCGTCCCGTCGGGCACGCAGGCCAACCAGATTGCCATCGGTGCGCACTGCCGTTCGGGCGACGAGGTGCTCACGGAGGAGGGCAGCCACATCCTGCACTACGAGGGTGGCGCGGTGCCGGCGCTCTGGGGCGTGCAGCCGGCGCCGCTGCCGGGCGAGCGCGGCCTGCTGACACCGCAGACGGTGACGGCGGCGGTGCGCGAGGACAACATCCACAACCCGCGCACGCGGCTGCTGTCGCTGGAGAACACGCACAACCGGGGGGGCGGCACGGTGTGGCCGGTGGAGCGCTTCAAGGCGGTGGTGGAGGCGGGCCGGAAGGCGGGGCTCGCGGTGCACCTGGACGGGGCGCGGCTGTTCAACGCGGAGGTGGCGGCGGGGCAGCCGGCGAAGGCGTGGGCCTCGCTGACGGACTCGACGGCGGTGTGCTTCTCGAAGGGGCTGGGGGCGCCGGTGGGCTCGGCGCTCGCGGGAAGGGCGGACGTCATCCGCGAGGCGCGGCGCCTGCGCAAGCGGCTGGGCGGAGGCATGCGGCAGGCAGGCATCCTCGCGGCGGCGGCGCTGTACGCGTTGGATCACCACGTGGAGCGGCTGGCCGAGGACCACGCCAACGCGCGCCGTCTGGCGCAGGGGCTGGCCCAGGTGCCGGGCGTGACGGTGGACCTGGAGCGGGTGGAGACGAACATGGTGTTCGCGAACCTGGCGCGCCCGGCGGCGGAGGTGTCCGGGCTGCTCCTGAAGCAGGGCGTCCTGGCCAACGCCACGGGCCCGCATTCCATCCGCCTCGTGTGCCACCTGGACGTGTCCACGGCGGACATCGACGACGCGCTGGCGCGGATCCGCAAGGCCATCGCCGCCTGACGTCCGGGCAGGGACGGCAGGGCGTCCCGTCTCCCGGCGCACGGGGGCCTCCTCGTGGCCCGTGCCGGGACGCTGGAGCCCTGGGGTTCCAGCACCAGCCGACCCAGGCGGCACCTCCCTCGCACCCGTGCCCCGGGACGGCCCTGACACCCCACGGAGCGAACAGGTGCGCACGGGACGCACCTGTCCGCCCCACGGGTACGGAGGATCCGCCCGAAACAGGTGCGTGGGCCGGTGCGTGGTAGGCTCGCCGCGCCGTGCGCCGACCCGCCGTCCTCGCCCTGCTGGCCCTCTCTGCCTGCGCTACGCCGCGCGCGGAGAAGATGAGCTTTGAGGAGCTGTACGCGACCTCGGGCGACAGCGGCTCCTTCAACGACTCCGCGCCGTTCCTCCCCCACGAGCCAGAGCGCGCCGCGGGTCCGCTGGCCCCGGAGCGCTCCCCGGAACTCGACGCCGCGCTCGCCTCCTTCACGGAGAAGGCCCGCGCCTACCGCGAGAAGGTGCAGCGCGGCAGCGTCATGCCCGCCGAACAGGCGCGCAACTGGGAGGCGATGAACGCGGCGCTGGACGCCTTCCTGTCCCGGCCGGTGGAGCGCACGGACACGCGGGACCTGACGCGGGCCCGGGGCGTGCTGGAGGCCGAGCTGGAGCAGGACGCGCGCCTCTACGGCGACATGCCCGGTCCCCTCGCGGAGGCCGTGGTGCTGCGCGTGGGCCGCCTCATCGTGCGCGCCTCCACGCTGCGCCGCTGGGAGCTGCCACCTGAACCCTCCGGCCCGCCGCGCCTCGCCTGGCCCGTGGAGCCCGTGACCATCACCAGCCTCTACGGCGAGCGCTGGCACCCCATCACCGGCCAGCTGCGCCGCCACCTGGGCGTGGACCTCGCGGCCCGCCGGGGCCAGGTCGTCGCCGTCGCGGAGAAGGGCGTGGTCCTGCGCGCGGGCTGGAACGGCGACCACGGCCAGCAGGTGGAGGTCCTGCACGCCGGCCAGTGGGTCACGCGCTACAGCCACCTGTCCCAGGTGCTGGTGACGACCGGCGAGGTGATGGCGCGCGGAGACGCGGTGGGGCTCGCGGGGGACACGGGCCTCGCGACCGGTGTCCACGTCCACTTCGAGCTCTGGCACGACGGCAATTCCCTGGACCCGCTGGAGGCGCTCGTCGCTCCCGAGGCTTCCCCCGAGGCGCCCGCACACGCCCGGCCCGTGGCCCATCAACTGCCGGAATCCCCCGCCCTCACGTCCCAGGGGCGCCACCCGACCGCGGGTTCGCGCCCCTGAGGGGGACGGTCCTGCTGACGGCTACAGCGAGTTCTTCAGCTCCTTGGCCGGCCGGAAACCGACCGTCTTCGACGCCTTGAGCTTCATCATCTCGTTGGTCTGCGGGTTGCGGATCTTCCGCGCCTTGCGCGAGCGCAGCGACCAGGTGCCGAACCCCGGGTAGCTGAAGCGCGTGTCCTTCTTCACCGCCTTGCCGATGTTGTTGAAGACGATGTCGAGGATCTGGGCGGCCGACTTCTTCGTGAGCCTCGACTGCGCAGCCACCACCTCCACGAGCTCTGCCTTGGTCATGACACCCCTCCCTCTTGCGTTGTCTGGCGTTGAACGAGCGGATGGCGGAGGTAACAAATCGAGGTTTCGACTGTCAATGCGCCACCCGCTCCGGGGCCGGAAATTCGGCCTCGGGATGAAAACTGGGCATCGTGAAATACACCCGGTACAGAGAGGGAGGATCGCATCTTTTGATACACCGGCACACCCCCTCCGCGCAGGAAAGCGGGGGTGATCGCTTGATGATCGATTGCGGATGAAAGTCTTTGGAAGATCGATCACTTAGCAACGGGTCCTGATCCAGTTCCAGCAAGGCACCGTCGAGGGGCTAGAGTGCCTGCCCGCGTGCCATCCCGACTGCTGCCCTGGTTCCTGATCCTGCTGTGCACCTGCGCGCGGCCCCCACTGAGGCCGGCCCGGCAGGGCGAACTCTGGGTGGACGGGGCGGCCCCAGGAGGGGACGGCACCCGCGAGCGCCCCCTCCGTTCCCTGGCCGAGGCCCTGGCCCGCCCCGGTCCGCAGCTCGTGCACCTGGCCTCCGGCCGCTATGAGGGCCCCTTCCTGCTGCCCGAGGGGACAAGGCTCGTGGGCGCCGGCCCCACGACGGTGCTGACCGTCGCGAGCGGCGCCGGGGCAGGGGTGGTGGAGACCCGGGGCGAGGCCTCCCTGGAGGCCCTGT
>NZ_RAWG01000335.1 GCF_003611735.1 Corallococcus sicarius
GACACTGTCCGCCGCCCCCTCCGCCCCCCCGTCCGGGCAGGCGCTCAACACCCAGGGGTTCCGCCTCTACCAGGCCGGGAACTACGCGGGGGCCCTGGAGAAGTTCCAGGCCGCCGCCCAGGCCACCCCGGACTACGCCCTGGCGCACTACAACGTGGCCGCCACCCTGGGCGTCCTGCGCAAGCAGGGCAAGGTGTGCGAGTACAGCGCCCACCGCGACGCCATCGTCGAGAAGCTGACCACCGCCGTGCGCCTGGACGCGCGCCGGCTCAAGCGGGCCCGGGCGGACCGGGACCTGGATGTCATCCGGGACACGCTCGGCTGGCAGAAGCTGCTGGGTCGCACCCCGGAGAAGGAGGCCGACGTGCCGGCCCTGCTGCGCGCCGTGTCCTGGTACGGCCCCGGCGTCGGCGTCTACGGCACCACGCGGGGCCTGCGCTTCGCGGACAGGGGCCGCGTGGTGCTCTGGGAGAAGCACGTGGACGACAACGGCAAGCCCAGCGAGACGCGCACGCCGGGCACCTTCACCGTCCGGGGCCGCGCCGTGGAGGTGACGCTCCCGGGCAAGAAGCCCCTCACCGGCACGCTGAGCGAGACGGGCGTCCTCACCTTCCCGGAGGGCCTGGGAGCCTTCACCGACAGCCCCTCGGAGTGCGACGCCTGAAGTGACGTCCCGTGCACGCCTACACCCGCGCGAGGGACCGGTGCCCTGGCGCGCCTGCCTGCCGGTGCCCAGCTTCGTCATGAGGGGGGAGCCGGTGCACAGACTCAATGCGAGACAGTGGGGATTGGTGGCCATCGTCGCGGCGGGGCCGTTCGTCCTCGCCTTCCTGCTGGCCGCCGCGGCCCCGGGGCTGCTGGAGCCCGTGCTCGGCACGCCGCTGGGAGGGCTGAGCTGGCTTCTGGCCACGCTGCTGGGCATCACCGGCGGCGCCCTCTTCGCGCGCATCCTCGCGGCCCTGCAGCGCCCGCGCATCCAGGCCTCTGCCACCCTGCGCCTCGTGGGCACGGTGGGCGGCGCCGGGATGGTGGTGGGCCTGTGCATCGTGCCGGCGGTGGCGCTGCTGCTCGCGGGCCCCACCCTGGCCATGCACCTGGGACGTGAACCGCTTCCCGCACCCCACGCCCTGCGCTCGCTCAGGGGGAGCGCGGTGGAGCTGCTGGGACAGGCCCGGCGCGCGTTTCCGCACCGGCTACCGCTGTCCCAACTCCTGCCGCCGGGCCCCCGGTAGGCTCGCGGCCTGACGGCGCCCGGCTTCGCGTCAGGCCGCCTTGATCTTCGCGGGCGGCGCGGACAGCGCGTACCACGCGGTGCGGAACGCCTTGAGCTCGCGCAGCCCGGCGGGGTGACGGCCCAGCGCGGGCGCCATCGTCACCGGCAGGCCGATCTTCTTCTCGATGGCCTTCGCCGCGTTCAGCTCCAGCTTGCGGCGGTTCTCGCACTTCTCGCAGGTGGACTTGGGGCCCACGCGGTTGACGAGCACCCGCTCCACCTGGAGCTTGCGCTCCTTCAGGTACTCCACCAGCCGCTCCGTGCGCGACGCCGCCAGCTCCTCGCCGCGCGTGACGACCACGAAGCGCGACTCGCTGGGAGACGCCAGCGCGTCCTCGAAGCGCTTCACGTGCTTGAGCATGCCCGCGATGTCATCCGCCAGGTCACCCAGACCCTTGGCGCGGTGCTTGTTGAGCACCGCGTGCAGCGCGCCCAGCCACGTCTTCGCCGTGTCCGCCAGCTCCACCACCCGCACGGACGTCACCACCGGCGACGAGTCCACCACGATGCGCTTGAAGCGCTCCTGCACCAGCGCGTCCGTGAGCACGGACATCGCCGCCAGCTCGTCGATGCCCGGGGGCGCGCACTCCAGCAGGTTGCGCAGATAGAGCAGGTCCACCGGCACGTCGTTGCCCGCCTTGGGCGCGCCCTCGAAGGCCTTCTCCGCCTTCTCCTTCAGCCGCTTGCGCAGGGCGTTGAACCAGCCCGCCATGTCCAGCTCGCGCGCGTACAGGCCCTTGGTGCCCTTCACCTGGGTCTCGGTGTCCGTCAGGCGGCTCTGCAGCACGTCCGACAGCGAGTGCGCCGGATCCGTGGAGATGAGGAGCACCGGCCCCTCCTTCTCCGTCAGCGTCACCGCCGCTGCGGCCGCGCAGGAGGACTTGCCCACCCCGCCCTGGCCCACGAAGAAGATGAGCCGCGTGGGAGGCAGCGGGGGCGCCGCGATGGGCGGCATGGAGGGAGCGCGCACCAGCGCCGGAGGACCTTCCGCCGCGCTGAACTCCAGCGCCTTGGTCTCCTTGCCGGCCGCCCACTCCTTGGCGAACTCCTTCAGCCCGTCCAGCCCCCGGGGCGCCACCTCGCGGCGGCCCAGCAGGTTCACGGGGACAACCTTGTCCAGCGCCTGGTACTTGCGCACGTGCGGCGCCTGGAGCCCGCGGCGACCCTGGCACGACGAGCAGCCCTCGTGGTCCTCCACCTGGTTGACGATGACCTCCGTCACCGGCAGGCCGCGCTCGCGCAGCTGGGTGAAGTACATGCGCGTCTGCGCTTCCGGCACCGGCTCCGCCAGCGTCACCAGGTGGAACGCCGTGCGCGCCGGATCCTTCAGCAGCGCCAGCAGCTTCTCCGCCTTCTGGCCGACCTGATCCAGGAACCCGCCCGCGGACGGCAGCGCCGCGTCCGACTTCTTGCCCTTGCCGCCCGAGGACGGCACGCGGTCCTGCCCCGCCCGCACGAAGCCCAGGAACTTGCGCAGCTGGGCCGGCATGTCGAACAGGCGCAGCGTGTGGCTGGTGGGCGCCGTGTCGACGATGATCCGGTCGAACTCACCCGACTCCAGCAGATCCACGACGTGGAACAGGCCCACCAGTTCCTCCAGCCCCGGAATGGCCTGCTGGTAGAGCTTGCCCATCTCCTCGTCCGACAGGTGCGTGCCCTTCACCGCCGCCTTCGCCAGCGCCGGGAGGTAGTCCGCCAGGAACGGCTTGAGCAGCGCGGCCGGGCTCAACTCCACGCCCCACAGCCCGCCTTCGCCCTTGCCGGCCTGCAGCTTGGTGGCCTTCGTCGGCAGCTTCTTCTTCAACAGGTCCGACAGCGACTGGACCGGATCCAACGAGACGACCAGCACCTTGTGCTTGGGCGCTTCTTCGGAGAGCCTCACCGCGTACGCTGCCGCGAGCGTGGTCTTGCCCACCCCGCCCTTGCCGCCGAAGAAGTGAAGAACTCGCGCGTCGCTCATTGCGTTGTGGCCTTCCTTGTGCCCCCCGGCAGCACCCCAGATGACTCACGTCGGACAACCGCGCCCAGGGGGGCGGAAGTGGCCCGGTATGATCCGTCCCGGCCGGCCCTCACCAACAGGTGGGAGAGGAGCGCAGGATCCCTCGTCCAGGGGGGAAAAGTCAAGAATTGACAGGGGTTTTCAAGACCTCCCCCTGCCTTCCCAGCCTTCCTGGCAGGCCTCGCGAGCGCGCGCCGCGAGCCACCAGGAAGGCCGCGAAATCTCGCAAGGCCAGCCTACCCGTGGGGTCAGCGGACCAGGAAGCTGCTGCTGGCACCCAGGGGGCCGTCATTGCCCTGGCCGCCCATGGGGCCGCCCGGCGTGCCCTGGGCCCGGTTCTCCGCCGCGTAGCGGTTGAGCTTGTTGTAGAGCGTCTTCTCGCTCACCCCCAGCACCTCCGCGGTGCGGGCCTTGTTGTTCCCGTTGCGCTGCAGGCTGCCGAGGATGTACTCGCGCTCCACGGCGTCCAGGCTCAGGCCGAACGGCAGCTTGAACGTGTGGCGCTCCGGCCCCTTGCCGGCCATGTCGGGCGGCAGGTGTTCGCGGGTGATGAGCTCCCCGTCGCAGAGGATGACGGCGCGCTCCACGGCGTTGCGCAGCTCGCGGATGTTACCCGGCCAGTCGTAGTTCTTGAGGACCTCCATGGCCTCCGGGTGCACGCCGGACACGCGCTTGGCGGAGTCCCCGCGGAACTTGTCCACGAAGTGCTGCACCAGGATGGGCACGTCCTCACGGCGCTCGCGCAGGGGCGGCAGGTGGAGCTGGAACACGTTGAGGCGGAAGAAGAGATCCTCGCGGAAGCGCTGGTTCTTGATCTCCTGCTTCAGGTCGCGGTTCGTGGCGGACAGCACGCGCACGTCCACTTCGATCTCCACCTTGCCGCCCAGCCGGCGCAGGCGTCCCTCTTCCAGGACGCGCAGCAGCTTGGCCTGCAGGTCGATGGGGATCTCCCCCAACTCGTCCAGGAAGAGCGTGCCGCCGTGGGCCATCTCGAAGACGCCCGGGCGGCGCTGATCCGCGCCGGTGAAGGCGCCGCGCTCGTGGCCGAAGAGCTCCGACTCGATGAGCGTCGCGGGGATGGAGGCGCAGTTGATGGCGATGAAGGGCTTGTCGCGGCGCAGGGACAGGTTGTGCACCGTGCGGGCAACCACTTCCTTGCCCGTGCCGGACTCGCCGCTGATGGAGACGCTGGCCTTGGACGGGGCCACCTTCTCCATCATCTCGATGACCTTGCGCATGCCGGTGGAGCTGGCGATGAGGTCCGTGGAGCCCAGCTGCTTGAGGCGACGCCGCAGCGTCTGCACCTCGCGCATGGTCTCCTTCTTCTCCAACGCGCGGTCGATGCAGACCTTGAGCCGCGCGGTGTCCAGCGGCTTCACGATGAAGTCGTAGGCGCCCTCGCGGATGGCCTCCACCGCGGTGTCGATGGTGCCGCGCCCCGTGAGGAACACCACCGGGCAGTCCGGCAGCTCCTCGCGCAGGTTGCGCAGCAGCCAGAGGCCGTCCGTCTCCGGCATGGCCAGATCCGACAGGACGACATCCGGCCGGAACTCACCCGCCTTGCGGAGGGCGTCATGCCCGTCGAACGCTGTCTCGACCTTGTGACCCCAGGCGGACAGCATCTCCGCCAGGGCCTCGCAGGTCTCACGTTCGTCATCCACGGCCAGGATTCGTGCGCTGCCCAAGGTGAAAACCTCCACTGCGAAAAAGCGTGTAACCGAAGAAGCCCGTCAGCGCCCCGAAGGGGGGATCAGGCGCGCGGGAAGACCAGGCGGCAGGACCCCGCCCGAATATCGAATTCGATGCCCAGCTGGGCGGCCCGAAGCGTCAGCGCGGCCACCGTGTCGGATGCCTGTTCGGGCGCCGGGGAGCCGTCCTGCACCTCCAGCACCGCGCGAGCACCCTCGGCGCGGACCGCGACCACCACGGTGCCGCCGGGATCCGCGCGGTTGAAGGCGCGCATCAGCACCTGGACCAGGAAGAAGCCCAGCTCCGTGGTGTCCTCGAGCCGCGCCTGCACATCCGGTTCAATGGCGCGCTGGACCTGGAGCCTGCGCCGGCGGCTCTCATGGCCCAGCACGTCCAGGGCCTTGCCGGTGGCGTCCGACAGCGGCGCGTCCCCGGAAGGGCCCGCGCCGCGGAACACGATGAAGTCCGAGAAGAGCTTGAGCAGGCCGTCCACGCGCTGGATCTGCTCGCGCATGGCCTTGAGGTTCTTCTCCTGCGTCGCCGGCACCTGGCCGGACTCGCCCTTGAGCTTCTCGGAGAGGACCTCCAGGTGGATGGCCAGCGCGTTGAGGGGGTTGCGCACATCGTGCAGGAGGCTGTCCATCAGCGCCGGCACGGCGTCGTAGCGGGCAGCGCCCACCACGGGGTCCGACACATCCTGGACAGAAGGCACACTGCTGGCAAAGGCTGATGAGCTAACCACCTGGAACTCCTCGGAATTTCCGTCGACCCCACCCCCGCCGCCACCCAACCGGACCCAGGATTTAGGGAGCACCCTCGGGATTGGCAACCCTGGGTCGGTAATTCTTGCCGGAGTTCTGAAATTCCCGTGTGGAGTCAGCCACTTAGAATCGCTGCCAAGTGTCCTTCAACCAACGCGGGAGGGGCCCGGAGGCCTTGCGTGTCCAGGGTCTGTCCACCTCAGGACACCGCGCGGCCTTCAGGTGCCGGGGGCCGGAGGCTGGGCCGCGGGCCCCACGCCGATCAGCTGCAGCCCCAGGCGGGCGGCGTACTCGAAGATGCGCGGGTCCCGGTAGAACTCGCCGAAGACGATGCGCGTGCAGCCGCTGTTCGCGATCAGCTTGAAGCACGGCCAGCAGGGACTGGCGGTGGTGTAGATGGTCGCGCCGTCAATGGAGACGCCATTCTTGGCGGCCTGGATGATGGCGTTGGCCTCCGCGTGGACGGTGGCCACGCAGTGGCCGTTCTCCATCATGTGGCCCACGTCGTCACAGTGCGGCAGGCCGCGGATGGCGCCGTTGTAGCCGGTGGACAGGATGGTCTTGTCGCGCACCAGCACCGCGCCCACGTGCTTGCGGTCGCAGGTGGCACGCGTCGCCACCTGCTGGGCGATGTCCATGAAGTACTGATCCCAATTGCCCCGAGCGGACATGCGCGAACCTCCAGATGACGTGCCCGCAGCTCTACCGCCGGGGCACGCCCTGTCCAGTTCGCGGAGCCCTGGCTCCCACTCCGAACGTGGAGTGGATCAGCGACTGGCGGTCTTCTGCGGCCCCGCGCCGTCCGACTCGCGCTCCAGCAGGCGGCCGAAGCCCTTGGTCTGGAGGAAGCCGCGCACCTTGGCGCTGGGCGCGGCGAAGGTCTCCCCGGGCATGGGCACGTCGAAGCTGAAGTTCTGCGCGGCCACCTCGAAGTCCACCTTCGCGGTGCGGTAGCCCTCCACGATGGCCAAGAGCTTGCCCGTCTCCAGGCTGAAGATGCCGCCCCCGGAGGCCCCGTAGCCAATGGGCGCGTCCGTCTTCAGCATGCGCGGGTGCTTCGTCTCCTTGTCCCACTCCACCTGGGACACCATGCCGCCGGAGATGGACAGCGCGCGGCCGTACGGGGACGCGGCCACCACCACGTCCTCCCCCGGCTCCAGCTCGTCGTCCTCGGCCAGGTCCGCCACGGGCCACGTCACGCCCGACACGCGCAAGAGCGCCAGGTCCAGCTCCGGCACCGCGCCCGTGGCCACCACCTCCGCGGTGAACTCATGGGACTCCGCGCGCCGGTCCACCACGACCTTGAGCACGGGGTCTTCCAGGTCGCCCTGCTCCACCGCGTGCGCGTTGGTGAGCACGTAGCTGACAGGCCCCGACTCGCCGGTCTCCGTGCCGATGACGACCCCTGAGGCCGAGCGGCGCACCTTGCCGTTCTCCGTCGTGATGAGCCGCACGTTGAGCGGGAGGATGCGCCGCACCATCGCCTTGCGCGTCGGCTGGGCCACCGGCGCGGGCATCGAGCGCACGCGCTCCACCACCACCGGGGCCCGCGTGTGCATCGCGAACGGAATGTCCTCGGGGGCCTGGGACGGGGCACTGGCGCAAGACACGAGGGCCAACAGGACGGGGGTGCCCAACAGCAACCGGTTCATCAACGCTCCAGGCGCAAGGAGGAGGAGGGACGAGGGGACGACAGGCGTGCAACTCGGTGGCGGTTCCCATCATCCCGAGCCCCTGCCCGGATTGAAAAGCAGGCGGGCAGGCATCGGCTTCTGATTGCCTGCCCGGTGTCTCCGTCCCGGCCCCGCGTCAGGCGTAGCGCTGGCGCATGAGGAAGAGGATGGCGTCCTTCGCGCAGTACTCGCAGTAGCCGTAGCGCTCCGCCATCGTCTTCAGCGTGCCCTGCACCTGGGACTGCTCGCGCGGGGACAGCTGGTTGCGGTCCTCGGAGAGGTACTTGAGGACGTTCTCCTTGTTCTTGCGCAGCACGCGCTTGCGCTCCTCGAAGTAGTGGTCGCGCAGGCGCTTGAACATGTCCGGGAAGATGCGCGGGTAGTCCATCACGCCCTCCGGGTTGTCCAGCCGGTGTGCGCCGATGGAGGCGATGAGTCCCCGGCGGAAGTCCGCCGCCGCCTCCCCCTGCGGCATCACGATGGCCTCCACCTCCGCCATGCGCGCCTCGTCCGGCTTCTCCGACTCGCCCGTCACGCGGTTGCGCATCTTCTCCCCGCGCACCCAGTGGCTGACGCTCTGGATGTAGCGCTCCACCAGCTCGCGGTACTGCCCTTCCGACACGAGCCCCATGGAGTCGCGCACCTCGGAATCCACCCGGTCCAGGTACTCGCCCTCCACCACGCGCACGAAGGACTCGTGGTCGTGGTAGCCGTCCATCACCTCCTGCAGGAGGAACTCGTAGACGCTCTTGTCCTTGCAGAGCGACTGCAGCTCCTCCAGCACCGCCAGCGCGTGCAGGCACTTGTAGTCGGGGTTCTGCGCGGCGTTGAAGAGGGCGGTCTTGATCTCCCGCGCGCTCGCGCCGGAGCGGCCCTCGTAGTTCGGGTACGACTCCGACTCCTCGTACATCTCCTCGCGCAGCTTCAGCAGCTCCTTGGTGTTCGCCGTGCTGAGCCGGCCGGGCGCCCCACCCTCCTGGTACAGGTGCAGCTTCTCCACCGGCGCCACCTGATCCACCAGGGGCTTCACGTTGGGCGGGTAGCGGTCCGGGATGGGCTTCTTCAGGCGCGTGAGCACCGCCCACATCGCGGCCACCTCCGTGGCGTGCGGAGAGACATGCTTGCCCACGCTGGTGGGGGTGATCTGCGCGTCGTAGATCTCCTGCTCGACCTTGTAGCGGCGCAGGTACGGCACGCGCACCAGCTCGATGCGGCCCTTGAACGACGCGAAGTCCGGCAGCTCCTTGAAGGCGGACAGGTGCTTCTCGTTGGAGGACGCGATGAGCACCTCGTCCAGCTGGAGGACGAAGGGCTCCAGGGGCACCTCGCTCGTCTCGCTGAAGCCGAGCAGGTACTTGAACGCCTCCAGGGGGCGCTTGAGCAGGTCCGCGTACTCGATGAGGCCGCGGTTGGCGTGCACCAGCGGGCCGTGCGGTTCGAAGAGCACGGTGCTGTGCAGCGCGGCGGGCAGGTTGAGCTGGGTGCGGTCCGCGGAGATCTGCTGCGCGGCGGCGTCCACGCTCATCTGCGGCTCCACCGTCACCGTGCCCACCTGGTAGCGGCGCGACACGTAGAAGCGCTCCACCTGCACGTGGCGCAGGACCTTGAGGAAGTCCCCACCGTAGGCGTTGAGCAGCGCGGTGTAGATGCGGCGGCACTTGGCGCACAGCTCCCCGTCGCGCAGGTAGTCGGAGAGGATGAAGTCCCCCGTCTCCCCGTCGCCGTTGCCCAGGCCCTTCTTCTTGAGCGCGCCCTCCAAGAGGCCCCGCCGCTCCGAGGGGGGCACCGCGAACAGCGGGTGATCCCTCAGCTCACAGGGCATGCGCAGGTCCAGGGACTCCGCGTCCAGGTGGGCGAACGTGGTCAGCTCCCCGTCGCCAGAGCCCGTCCCCGGCCGCTCCCCGAAGCCGATGGAGCCCTTGATGAGCTTCTCCGACGGGAACACCCAGGCGATGCGGTACAGCGCACCTTGAGGCTGGCGGGAATAATCTTCCATCCCCTGCTTCAGCGCGTTGACCAGGCTGGACTTCGCGCTGCCGTTGGGGCCGTGCAGCATGATGAGCTTGTTGATGCGGCCGGCGCGCACGAAGTTGCCCAGCAGGCGGTAGAGGGCGTTCTGCACCTCCTCCTGCCCGGCGACGCGGCCGTCCCGCCCCGTGGAGGGGGCGTCAAACACCTTGAAGCGCCGGATGGTGCCGGTGGGGTGCGGCACCTGTTCGGTGCCGTAGTGGTCCATCACGTCCCGCAGATACTGCGCCGCGTTGCGCGCCTGGCCGCGAGGGTCCGCGAAGAAGAGCGTGAGGTACTCCTCGAAGGACAGGATGGACCGGTTCTTGATGAAGTCGGCGCTCACCTGCGCGCCCACCTCCTGCAGATAGCCCTTCGCTTCCACGGCGGCTCCCCTCTGTGCGTGGGTGAATCCCTCGGATGTAGCCACGGCGCGCGGCCGTCGCATGTGAACCCCGGGGGCTGACCTTCGTTCCCGGCCCCCGGAATTGTAAAGCGAGCGCCCCCTGACAGCGGGCCGGTGTGTTCGGGGCCTCGCGCTTCGCCCTCCGGGCGGCCGGCCGGGCTTGGAGCTTGGGGGGAGCGGACGGGGGGAC
>NZ_RAWG01000336.1 GCF_003611735.1 Corallococcus sicarius
GGGGCTGGGCATGAAGGGCGGGGGCGGGCTGCCCGCCGTCGTGTTGATCCCCACGCTCTTCATCGGCGCCGCCTGGCTCACGGCGGGCCTCACGGGGCTGCTGACAGGCCGCCCCTGGGACAAGACACCGTTCTGGGTGAAGTTGCCGATGATGATCCTCGGCTCCGTGATGGCCCTGCTGGCCTGCTTTGCCATCATCTGGTTCGCCCCGCAGCTCCGCCGGTAGGCCTGTCGCGTCAGCGCCAGACGCTGGCGTGGGCCCGGGCGAAGGTCTCGAAGTCGCGCGGCGGCCTTCCCGTGATGCGCTGCACGGTGTCCGTCACGCGGTCCTCGGCCCCCTCGCGGATGCGCGCGTCCAGCTCCACGAGCAGGCGCGCGTAGGTCTCCGGCATGCCCGCGTCCTGCATGTGTTGTCGCGCTTCCTCCGGGCCCAGGTGGACGTGCCGGAAGGACCGGCCCGTCACCTTCGACATCACCGCCGCGAGGTCGTCGTAGCGCAGGGCTTGCGGCCCGGTGATGACGTGCGCGGTGTCATGCGAGGCTTCATCCGCGAGCGCCCGGACGCCCACCGCGGCGATGTCCTCCGCGTCCACGAACCCCACGCGTCCCTCGCCCGTGGCGGACCGCAGCGTGCCGTCGCGCCGGAGGCTCGCACCGTGCTGGTGATGCGGGTCGGTGAAGTTCTGCATGAACCACGAGGGTTGCAGCACGCTCCACTCCGGCGCGTGTTCGCGGAGGAAGCGGTGTACCTGCCCCAGTCCCGGGGCTCCCTCCGGGATGGCGGAGGCGCTGAGCACGACCACGCGCCGCACGCCCCGCGCCAACGCGCGTTCAATGAAGGTGCACATGAGGACGGACGGGTCCTCCACCAGCCCGGGGGCCAGCAGGTACATCCGCTCCACGCCCTCCAGCGCTGCATCGTGCGTCGTGGGGTCCGCCCAGTCGAAGCGCACGTGTTCGGCGGAGGGGAGCAGCGGCGTGGTGTTCCGAGTGGTGGTCCGCACCCGGAACCCTTCCGCGACCAACCCCTGCGCGAGGGGCCGTCCCGTGTTGCCCGCGGCGCCGGTGACGAGGATGCGCGGCTTCATGCCTGCTCCTTCACGAAGGACGCCGGGACGGCCATGGGGTTCCAGTACTCGGCGTAGCGCACGATGCGCCCCTCGCGCAGGTGCAGCCGCATCACGTAGTCCTGCTCGTAGTGCACGTGGCCCGGCAGCAGCGTCGCCGTGCCGTGGACCTCCATCCATGCGACGTCCGGGTCCGTGGTCGGGTAGCGCCGGACGTCCGTGAAGGCGAGCCCCTGGAACCGCTTCGTGATGGGCACGAAGTAGCCCCGGAGGGCCTCGATGCCCTCCAGGCGAGAGGACGCACCGAGCGAGGGGGCATAGGGGAATTCAACGACGGCGTCGTCGGCGAACAGGCTCAGCCAGCGTTCGACATCCGTGCCGATGAGCGCGAGGTGCGCGTCCATCACGCGGGCCAGGTCGGGGGAGGGGGCGGTGCGGTCCATGGGAGGCTCCATCAAGAGGTGATGGACCTAGAATGGAGCTGGCGTTATGGACGCTCAATGTCACTGCGTCCAAAAGAACTGTCCAGGAGTCCAACGCTTGTGGACGAAAAGACCGACGTCGTCTCCGACGTGCTGGAGACGCTGCGCTTCAAGACGCTGCTCTTTGGCCGCGTCGACCTGGGCGCGCCATGGGCGCTGCGCCTGCCGCGCAAGGCGAACGCTTCGTTCTACGTGGTGGCGCGGGGCAGCCTGCGCCTCCAGGTGGAGGGCACGGCGAAGCCGGTGTTCATGTCCGCGGGCGACGTGGTGCTGCTGCCGCGTGCGCCCGCCCACGTGCTGGACGACGGCACCCGGAAGGCACCCGCGGCCCGCGACTTCATCTCCAGCGAGCAGCTCCGGGCTTCCGCGGGCGCGTCCGTCCGGCTGGGCGGGCCGGGCGCGGACACCACGCTGATCACCGGCTGCTTCCAGTTGGGGGCGGGCGCCACGCATCCGCTGCTGCGTGCCTTTCCCTCCGTCATCCACCTGTCCACGCAGGAGCCCGGCAGGGCGCCCTCGCTCGCGGCCACGGTGCAGCTCATCTCCGCGGAGACCGCCGCGCCGGGACCGGGGAGCGCGCTCGTGCTCGGACGGTTGGCGGACGTGCTGCTCGTGCACGCGCTGCGCGCCCAGGCCGTGCTCGCGAAGCCGGGCGAGGCCGGCTGGAAGGCCCTGGCGGATCCGGCCATTGGAAACGCGCTGTCCCTGATGCACGAGCGGCCCGGCGACCCCTGGACGGTGGAGCGACTGGCGGCGGCCGTGGGCCTGTCGCGCTCCGGGTTCGCCGCGCGCTTCCACGCGCTGGTGGGTGAGACGCCGCTGCAATACCTGTCCAACTGGCGGATGACCCGCTCCGCGCGCTGGCTGCACGAGTCCGACGACAGCCTGGATGCCATCGCCGAGCGCGCGGGCTACGAGAGCGCGCCCGCGTTCAGCAAGGCCTTCAAGCGCCGCTGGGGCATGGGCCCCGGCGCGTATCGGCGGACGCCCACGCTCCGTGAAACGGGCCGGGTGGTGTTTGACACATAGGTCCTTTCCGTCACGTCGTCCCTGGCCGTGGCGTCCACGCTGGGTGCCGCGTCCGCGCTCGCGGCGGAGCCGTTGACGGGCGTGTACCGGGGCGAGGTGTATTCGCAGCCTCGGTCGCCATGTTCCCCTCGGGGCAGACGCGCAGCTACACGTCCGCGTTCACCATCCCCACGTCGCTGGGTGCGGGCACCTACCGTGTGGACACGCTCGTGTACACGGCGGACTGGAGCCAGACGCTCCTGTACCGCAACGACACGACGTTCACCGCGAACTAGCGGCGACTAGAGGTCGCGCCTGTCCAAGAACACGACGCGCACGGCGTCCAGGTTGAAGTCGTTGAACAGCCGCGCGTTGATCCCGACCCTGAACTTTCCCGGCACGGGGGCGTCGTTCTCCCAGACGGGCATGTCCGTCCAGGTGCCGCAGCCGCAGACCTGGCAGTGGTGGTGTTCGACGGGCGCGTTGCGGTCGTAGGTGACCACGCTCTCGCGGCGCGTGATCTTCACCTGCTCCGGGTCGTAGTAGGCCCAGAGCATGCCCCGCTTGGAGCAGAAGGTGCAGTTGCACTGGGTGAGCTCCTTGGGCGGCTCCGTGACCTCGAACCGCGTCGCACCGCAGTGACAGCTTCCCTTCAGGGGCTCGCTCATCCCTCCATCCTGGGGGATGCGCTTGCTTTCTCCCTAGGGGAAAGACGCGGGGCCCCGAAAGGCCCCGCCCCTCCACGACTCAGACGCGCTCGACGCGGATGCGCGCGGGCAGGCCGTTGAGGCTGTCCTCCACCTCGGTGCCGGTGAGGCCCTCGGGGCCCACGTGGATCTCCGACGCCAGCGTCTCGCGCTGAATCTCCGCGCGGGCCGCCTCGACGACGCGCTTCACCCGCGCATCACCGTCCACCCAGAGGCGGATGCGGTCGGTGTAGCCCAGGTTCAGGTCCTTGCGGCTGCCCTGCACGCGCGCCAGCAGCTCGCGCACCAGGCCTTCGTCCTCCAGGGCCTCGGTGAGCTGGGTGTGGAGCACCACCACGCCCACGCCCGAGCCAGCGGCGGCGTAGCCGGGCTGCGCCTCCACCAGCGTCTCCAGCTCCTCGGCCGGGAAGACCATGTCCTCGCCGCCCACGTTCAGGGCCACCTTGCCCGTCTGGAGCAGCTCGTGGTGCAGCGCGCGGCCGTCACCGGAGTCGAACGCCTTGCGCACCGGCGCGAGCTTGGGCCCCAGCCGGCTGCCCATGGCGCGCAGGTTGGGCCGCACGCGGTAGCGCACCACGTCCGCCTCCGGGCTGCCCGGCTCCACCAGCTTCACGGTGTGCACGTTGAGCTCGTCGGAGATGAGCTCCTGGTACACCGCCACGCGCCCCGCCAGCTCGCGGCGCGACAGGATGACGTCCGCGCGCGACAGCGGCTGGCGCACCTTGAGGCGGTTGTCCGTGCGGACCTTGAGGCCCAGCGACACCAGCTCGCGCACCGCGCCCATCTCCGCGGCCAGCCCCTCGTCGATGAGGCTTGTGTCCACGTCCGGGAAGCGCGCCAGGTGCACGCTCTCCGGCTGCGTGCCGGGCCACGGCTTCGCCACCAGGTTGCCCCACATCTCGTCGGTGAAGAACGGGATGAAGGGCGCGGACAGCGCCGTGATGGTGGTGAGCGCCTCGTAGAGCGTGAAGTACGCGTCCTGCTTGTCCTGCTCGAAGCCCGGCGCCCAGAAGCGCTCACGGCTGCGGCGCAGGTACCAGTTGGACAGCGCGTCCACCAGCGCCACCATCCGCTGGGCCGCGTCGTACACCTGATACGCGTCCAGCGCCTTGGCCACGTCGCGCAGGGTGAGCTGCACCTCGGAGAGGATCCACCGATCCAACACGGGCCGGGCCTTCACCTCGCGCCAGCCCTCGCTCTTGCGGATGGCCAGCCACGGCGCTTCCTTCGCGCCCGCGTTGCCCTTCGCCGGGTTGAAGCCGTCGATGTTCGCGTAGATGGTGAAGAACGAGTAGACGTTGCGCAGCTTGACCTGGAAGTCCTTCTGCAACAGCCGCACGTTCGCCAGCGAGTGGCGCGTGTTGGACCAGGTGGGGCTCGCCGCGTAGAAGAACCACCGGAACGCGTCCGCGCCCGGGGCCTTCGTGGCGGGGTCCTTGAGCACCACGCGCTCACCGGCCGGGAGCCGGGGCACCTCCACCGGCATCACGTCCGCGCCGCGTGCCGACGGCTTCACGTCCAACGCCTGCAGCTCCGCCGGAGCGAGCAGCACCACGCGGCGCTTGAGCTTCTTGTGCACCTTCACCGTCACGGTGACGGCCTTGTCCGGCCGGTCCGAGCGGAAGAGCTGCACGCGCGCGCCCTCCTGCGTGTCCAGGCCCTCCAGGTCCTCGCGCGCGATGAGCGCCACGCCGGGCTCCGCGGGGACGCCGGCCTCCGTGGCGGTGAGCACCGCGAAGTCCATCCGCACCTCGTCCAGGATGATCTCCGGCGGGGTGTAGTTGCCCTTGGACTTGGACTCCTTCTTGCCCTCCTTGTCGGAGACGTGGCCCAGCACGATGCAGCTCTTGTACGGCATGGGCCACTCGCGCTTCGGCGTGAGCCCCATGCGCTTCTGGGTCTCCTCGTCGAACACCAGCGTGCTGACCATCAAGAGCGAATAGAACCACCCGCGCGTCTGGTCGATGGCCTCGGAGATGAAGTCCGCCGGGAACGCGCGGTTGAACGTCTCCTGGGAGCCGGGCGCATGGGGGAAGCCCCACTGCGCGAAGGGCATGCAGCCGGAGTCGAACCACACGTCCACCACTTCCGGGACGCGCTGGAACTTCCCGCCCGCGCCGGGCTTCTCGTAGGTGACCTTGTCGATCCACGGCTTGTGGACCAGCAGGTGCTCGGAGTTGGACTCGTGCGGCTTGCCGGCGAGGAACGCCTTCAGCTCCGCCTCCACGGCGGCCACGTTGTTGCCCGGCTTCGTGCGCAGCTCCGCGAGCGACGGCACGGCCTCCGTCTCACCCGTCTCCGAGTGGATCCACAACGGCAGCGGCGTGCCCCAGTAGCGCTCGCGCGACAGGGCCCAGTCCACGTTGTTGTCGAGGAAGTCGCCGAAGCGACCGTCCTTGATGTTCTCCGGCACCCAGTTGACGTGCTGGTTGTTCTTCTTCGCCTCCTCGATGACGGAGGTGGTGCGGATGTACCAGGCGGGCCGCGCGTACTGGATGAGCGGGTCCTCGTCCGCGCGCCAGCAGAAGGGGTACTCGTGGCGGTACTGCTCCGTGTGGATGAGCAGCCCGCGCTCCTTCAGGTTGCGCTGCAGGTCCTTGTCCGCGTCCTTCACGAAGCGGCCCGCGACGAGCGGCACTTCTTCGGAGAACGTGCCGTCCGGCTTCACCGCGCAGCGCATCTCCAGCGCGTCCGGGTCCTGGAAGCGCTGGCTGTCCTTGCGGAAGGCCCGGTAGTCGTCCTCGCCGAAGGCGGGCGCGGTGTGCACGATGCCCGTGCCGCTGTCGAGCGTAACGAAGTCCGCGGCCATCACGCGCCAGGACACCGTGTCCCTGCCGCCGTCCTTCAGCGGCAGCGTGGCGTCCGCGTCCTTCGCGAAGTACGTGTCGAAGGGCGGCGTGTAGCGCTTGCCCACCAGCTCCTGGCCCTTCTGCGTGGCCAGCACCGGCAGGTCCTTCTTCAGCTTCTTCGCCAGCTCCTCGCGCAGCGCGGCGGCGAGGATGAGCTTGCGGTCGCCCGCGTCCACCGTGACGTAGTCCACCGACGGGTTGACGGCCGCGTACATGTTGGACGGCAGCGTCCAGGGCGTCGTCGTCCAGATGAGCAGCGACGTGTCCGGCGCGTCGCGCAGCGGGAAGGCCACGTAGACGCTGGGGTCATCCACCGTCTTGTAGCCCAGGCCGA
This sequence comes from Corallococcus sicarius, assembly GCF_003611735.1. GTDB lineage: Bacteria > Myxococcota > Myxococcia > Myxococcales > Myxococcaceae > Corallococcus > Corallococcus sicarius. Next base: position 6,448 of record NZ_RAWG01000336.1, read on the forward strand.
CTTCCGCGGCGGACAGCGCGGTGCCGCCGCGCGGCCACCACCACACCACCTTGTGGCCCTGGTACAGCAGGCCCTTCTTGAACAGCTCGGAGAGCGCCCACCACACGCTCTGCACGAAGCCGCGGTGATAGGTGACGTAGGCCTCGTTCAGGTCCACCCAGAAGCCGATGCGCTGGGTCAGCCGCTCCCATTCCGCCGTGTAGCGGAACACGGACTCGATGCAGCGCTCCGTGAAGGGCTCCACGCCGTACTTTTCGATCTCCGCCTTGCCGTGGATGCGGAGCTCCTTCTCCACCTCCACCTCCACCGGCAGGCCGTGGGTGTCCCAGCCCGCCTTGCGGGGCACGTAGTGGCCCCGCATCGTCTGGTAGCGGGGGAACAGGTCCTTGATGACGCGCGTGAGGACGTGGCCGTTGTGCGGCAGGCCGTTCGCCGTGGGCGGGCCCTCGTAGAAGACGAAGCTTTTGGCCCCTTCGTTCGCCTTGAGCGATTTCTCGAAGATGCCGCGTTCCTTCCAGAAGGCCAGGACACGGCGCTCCTCGGCCGGGAAGTCCATCTCCACGGGGACCGCGTCGAACAGGGGCGAAGGCTTTTCAGACATGGTGGCGTGCTTGATACCACCGCGCGGGCCCGCTGGCAGTGAATCCAGGCCCTTGCGGCCTGCCCCGCCGCTCGCTGGACAAATCACCTTTCACTGAAATTCATGTAATCCGTGGCGGAGGGATGGCACCTTGCCCGCTTCCCGGGCAGCCCCTGGAGGTCCCCACGTGATGCACGTCACCCGTCGTTCCCTCTCTCCCGTCGTCGCGCTCATGGCGGCGCTGGTGCTGTGCCTGGGCGCGAGCCCGGCGCGGGCGCAGGTGTCCCGCACGCTGAGCACGCCGTCCCCCACGGCGCAGGCGCAGAAGGTCTACAACCTGCTGACGGACCTGGAGAACAACAGCCGCAACGGTGGGACGAAGCAGACCATCATGGGCCAGCACTGCGAGGCGCAGAAGGAGGCCTACGCGGGCGAGTACTGGGTGAAGGTGGGGGACATCTCCGGCCGGCGTCCGGGCTTCGTGGAGTTCGACTTCGGGCCGGGCAACTACCACGCCACCTACAACGAGCCGTACGTGGACTACGCGGTGGGCTTCGCGCGCGACCGCTTCATCTACGGGGAGGGCATCGTGGGCTTCAGCTTCCACCAGTCCTATCCGGGCGCGTCGGTGAAGAGCTGGGAGAACAACTTCCGGCAGTCCTGGATGGATTACAACTGGATGGGCCGGGTCATCAACTGGCAGGCCAACACGGCGGAGTACCAGGCGCTGCTGCGGGATTTGTCCTTCGCGGCGGACAAGCTTGCGTACCTGCGCGACCAGGGCGTGCCGGTGCTCTTCCGCCCCTTCCACGAGATGAACAAGAAGGGGAGCGCGTCACCGTTCTGGTGGTCCAACCACGACCCGGCCCAGTACCGGCAGCTGTGGAACATCGCGCACGACTACCTGGTGAAGACGCGCGGGCTGAAGAACCTCATCTTCGTCTGGTCGCCGTATGAGTGGGACGGGACGTACGGCGGGGACCCGTGGGGCTACTACCCGGGCAACGACCGCGTGGACGTGGTGGCGGTGGACATCTACCACGGCAATCCCTACTTCCCGGGGCGCTTCTACACGGACCTCGCGGGCTACAACAAACCGCGCATGGTGGCGGAGACGGACAAGCTGCCGGTGCGCTGGGGTGACAGCCGCTACGGGACGGTGTCGGAGCTGGACGCGCGCCCGTGGGCCATCTACTCGGTGTGGGGGGACTCGCTCGTCTACAACCTGGGCACGACGAGCCCCAACGACTGGAACGTGTCCAGCAACTACAAGGCCATCAAGGACACGTATGGCTATTACGGCTCGTACTGGCGGGTGCTGACCGGCGGCGGCAACGCGACCTACAACTGGGCCGCGTTGCGCTGAGGGCCGCGGTTCACCAGTTGGTGGGGCGGTAGTCCTTGAAGAAGTTGCCCCACACGAACTCGTTCGTGTTGATGGCCGTCATGACGGGGTCGACGATGCGCGCGGCCCCGTCCACGATGTCGAGCGGGGGCTGGAAGTCCAGCTCCTGCACCTTGCGCTCGGCGTGCTGCACCGGGTCCTCGTCGGTGACCCAGCCGGTGTCCGCGGCGTTCATGAAGATGCCGTCCTTCGCGTAGTCCGGCGCGGAGGTGAGCGTCATCATGTTGAGCGCGGCCTTGGCCATGTTGGTGTGCGGGTGCTTGTCCGTCTTGGTGCCGCGGGAGAAGCTGCCCTCCATCGCGGACACGTTGACGATGTGGCCCGGCTGCGAGCGGTCGCGCATCATCAGCGGCTTGAGCTTCCCGCAGAGGATGAAGGGCGCCACCGCGTTCACCAGGTGCACCTCCAGCATCTCCGCGGTCTGCACCTCCGCGAGCTTCAGGCGCCAGGAGTTCGTCTTGCGCAGGTCCACCTGCTGGAGGTCCGCGTCCAGCCGGCCCTGCGGGAAGAGCGCCTGCGTGTCGGGCTCCTGCTCCATCGCGTAGGGCAGGAGCGACAGCGCCGCGGACGAGTGGATGCCCAGCGCGGGGTCGCTGCTGCGCCACGTGGCCACCGGCAGCGAGGACACCGTGTCAGCCGCGTCCCCCATGTGGCCGGGGTTCAGCATGGGCCGCAGCGCCGCGATGCACGCCTGGTGGCTGGCGAGCAGCGGGCGCACCTCCTCCGGCAGCGTGTTCGCGGGGCGCAGCTCACCCTGCAAGAGGTGCTGGTAGAAGCCCGGCGGCCGGCGCACCGTCTGCGCCGCGTTGTTGATGAGGATGTCCAGCTTCGCGTGCGTCTCTTCGATGTGGCGCGCGAACAGCTCCACGCTGGGCGCGTGGCGCAGGTCCAGGCCGTGGACGTGCAGGCGGTGGGACCAGTCCGCGAAGTCCGGCTCGCGCGCGTAGCGGAGCACCGCGTCCTGGGGGAAGCGCGTGGTGGCAATCACGGTCGCGCCCGAGCGCAGCAGCATCAGCGACGCCTGGAAGCCAATCTTCACGCGCGCGCCGGTGATGAGCGCGACCCTGCCGTTGAGCGGCGCGCGCTGGGTGCGCCGGGCGTAGTTGAAGTCGCCGCAGGCGCTGCACAGCGTGTCGTAGAAGAAGTGCAGCTTGCGGTACTCCGCCTTGCACACGTAGCACTTGCGGGGCACCTCCAGCAGGCGCTCCTCCACGTCCACGGGCGGCGGCGCGGGCAGCATCGGCAGGCTGAGCACGGGCGCGCGGCGCAGGGCGCGGATCTCCGTGGTGGCGCGCACGACGCTGTCCTTCTTGCGCTGCTGCTCCTTGCGCTCCTTGCGAAGCGTGTTCTGCAGCCGGTTCTTCGCGGCCCGGTCCGGGTGCACCAGCCTGCTGGCGGCGGCCAGGAGCCCGTGGTGGACCTCCTCCGGCATGCGCGTCAGGTGTACGCGGTGGTGGGCCAGCATGTTCAGCAGCTCCGTGGCGCGGAGCACCTCCTCCTGGCTGGGGGCGGGGGGGAG
>NZ_RAWG01000337.1 GCF_003611735.1 Corallococcus sicarius
CCCCGTCCCCGGACGCGGCCCCCGGCGAGGTGAAGCTCTGGGTGAACCTGGGCATGGATGACGGCATGGACGAGGCGAAGCTGCCCGCCACGCTGGAGTCCCTGGGCGCCCCGGGCGGCAAGGTCATCAAGGCCCTCACCCGCGCCACCTACGGCTACGTCTACGTGCCGGAGGCGGAGGCCCCGGGCTTCGAGGCCCTCAACGGCAAGACGCACGGCGACAAGGCGCTGAAGCTGGAGCGGCACCGTCCGCGCGGCCAGCGTGAGGAGCGCCGTCCCCGCCACGAGGCCCTGCCGGACGTTCCCGGGCAGGCGCGCCTGTGGGTGGGCCTGGGCCGTCAGGAGGGCCTGGACGAGGCGGGCGTCGCCGCCGCGCTGGAGGCCGCGGGCGCTCCCGCGGGCAAGGTGCTGCGCACGGACCTGCGCCCCACGTACGCGTATGTCTTCGTCGCGGAGGAGGACGTGGCGGGCTTCGAGTCCACCCACGGCAAGTCCTACGGCGAGAACAAGACGCTGAAGGTCGAGCGCGCGAAGCGCAAGTAGCCCCGGACTACGGCGCGCCTTCCGAACCGGGAGGCGTGCCCTGCGAGGGCGCCTTCTTCCTGCGGGCCCGGTGGTAGTGCGCGGTGCACCACCCCCGGGCCAGCACGGGCCGGCCGCAGTCCGGCGCGGTGCAGGACGCGGGCATGGGCTCCCGGGCGGCAGGCGTCGCGGCGCCCGGGCTTCCGCTGAACATCACGTCCGCCACGGCCAGCAGGCGGTCCACGTCCGCGCGGCCCAGTCCCCGCACCCGAACCCACTCCACCAGCCGATGAGCCCCCGCGTCCTGCGCGTCCTCCAACCGGAACAGCTCCCACAGCGGCAGCTCCAGCGCGGCCGCGACCTGGAGGAGTGTGTCGTAGCTGGGGTTGCGCTCGCCGCGCTCCAGGAGCGACACGAAGCTCACGGAGATGGCGCACCTTTCGGCGAACTCCTCCTGGGTGAGGCCGCGTCGCTCGCGAAGCGTGCGGATGCGCCGGGCCAGCCCCTGGAGGTTGAAGCTCGCGTCGCGGGGGTCCGGGGGGCCTGGGCGCATGGACAAAAGGCAGCGTAGCGCACCCCGTCTGTTAAGGTTTTTCTGACCAGGAGCCAGCCCCACCATGAACGCCGTCGACGGCACCAACTACTACTTCCGCAAGGCCGCGCGGGTGATGGACGTGGGCACGCCCATCGAGACGCTCCTGGCCACGCCCCTGCGCGAGGTGAAGGTGCAGGTGTCCATCGAGATGGACTCCGGTGAAATCCGCACGTTCCTGGGCTACCGCATCCAGCACGACAACAGCCGCGGCCCCATGAAGGGCGGCCTGCGCTACCACCCCGCCCTGGACCAGGACGAGTGCGTGTCGCTCGCGTCGCTGATGACGTGGAAGACCGCGGTGGTGAACGTGCCCTACGGCGGCGCCAAGGGCGGCGTGGCGTGCGACCCCGCGCAGATGAGCCTCAAGGAAGTGGAGCGGCTCACGCGCAAGTTCGTGGATCAGATTCAAGACGTCATCGGGCCCACGCGGGACATCCCCGCGCCGGACGTCAACACCAACCCCCAGGTGATGGCCTGGGTGATGGACCAGTACTCGCGCTACCACGGGCACTCGCCCGCGGTGGTGACGGGCAAGCCCCTGGAGCTGTACGGCTCCAAGGGCCGCGAGGCCGCCACCGGGCGGGGCCTGCTCTACGTGTGCCGTGAAATCCTGCGCGACCTGGGCATGCCGGTGAAGGGCACGCGCTTCGCCATCCAGGGCTTCGGCAACGTGGGCAGCCACATCGCGCAGCTCATCTGGGGCGACGGCGGCGTCGTCGTGGCCGCGTCCGACGTGCTGGGCGGCATGTACAACCCGACGGGCCTGGACGTGCCGTCCCTCTTCGAGCACGTCAAGCGCACGGGCACCGTGACGGGCTTCAGCGGCGGGACACCGTGCCGCAACGAGGACGTGCTCGCGGCGGACTGCGAGGTGCTCATCCCCGCCGCGCTGGGCCACGTGCTCACCCGCGACAACGCAAACTCCGTGCGCGCGCGCCTGGTGGTGGAGGGCGCCAACGGCCCCACCCAGCCGGAGGCGGACGACCTGCTGGAGAAGCGCGGCATCTTCGTGGTGCCGGACATCCTCGCCAGCGCGGGCGGCGTGACGGTCAGCTACCTGGAGTGGGTGCAGAACCTCCAGCACGTCTCCTGGGAGGAGGACCGCGTCAACGCGGAGCTGGAGAAGACGATGAAGGAGGCCTACGACCGGGTGGCGCAGATTGCCCGCTCCCGGAAGGTGTCCATGCGGACGGCCGCCTACATCCTCGCCATTGGCCGGGTGGGCAAGGCCACGGTGCTGCGCGGCATCTAGCAGGCCGTCTGCCGCAGCGCGTCCAGGCAGGCGCCATTCACGGCGTCGCTTCCGTACGGGGCCGGCTTCCGCTACACGGCCGGCCATGATGGTCACCCTGCAGGACATCCAGGCGGCACGCGAGCGGCTGCGCACCACCCTGCGCCCCACGCCGTGCCCCGCGTCGGACTTCTTCACCGAGAAGACGGACTGCGCGGTGGTGTACTTCAAGCTGGAGAACCTCCAGCGCACCGGCGCCTTCAAGGAGCGCGGCGCCCTCAACAAGCTGCTGACGCTCACGCCGGACGAGCAGCGCCGCGGCGTCATCGCGGCCTCCGCCGGCAACCACGCGCAGGGCGTGGCGTACCACGCGCGCCGGCTGGGCATCCGCGCCACCATCGTGATGCCGGAGCGCACGCCGCTCATCAAGGTGACGCGCACGCGTGACGACTACGGCGCGCGCGTGGTGCTCAAGGGCGCCAACTACGACGAGGCCTACGCGGAGGCGCTGCGCATCCAGGCGGCGGAGGACCTGGTGTTCGTCCACCCCTTCAACGACCCGTACGTCATCGCGGGCCAGGGGACGATTGGACTGGAGCTGCTGGAGCAGTGCCCGGACCTGGAGCTGGTGCTGGTGCCGGTGGGCGGCGGCGGGCTCATCTCCGGCGTGGCGTGCGCGCTCAAGGAGACGAACCCGCGCATCCAGGTGGTGGGCGTGCAGGCGTCCACCATCGCGAGCATGAAGGCGTCGCTGGATGCGGGGAAGCTCACGGAACTCACCGCCGCGGGCACCACCATCGCGGACGGCATCGCGGTGAAGATTCCGGGCGAGCTCACCTTCGAGCACGTCCGCAAGTACGTGGACGCGGTGGTGACGGTGGACGAGGAGGAGATCGCCGCCGCCATCCTGATGATGCTGGAGCAGGAGAAGTCCGTGGCGGAGGGCGCGGGCGCCGTGGGGCTGGCCGCGCTCGTCAACGGCCGGGTGCCGCAGGCGAAGGGCAAGCGCGTCGCCATCATCGTCGGCGGCGGCAACATCGACATGAACGTCATCAGCCGCATCATCGAGCGCGGCCTCGTGAAGGCGGGCCGCCTGGTGCAGCTGGAGGTGCGGCTGCCGGACCGGCCGGGGATGCTCGCGCGGCTCACCACGCAGATCGCGGAGATGCGCGCCAACGTGGTGGACCTGCACCACGACCGCGCCTTCTCCAAGGCGGGCCTGGGCGAGGCCACGGTGGAGGTGATGCTGGAGACCACCGGCCATGCCCACATCCAGGAGCTGATGGCGGCGCTGGAGTCGCAGGGCTGGCTGGTCGCCCGTACGTAGGGCGAGGAGGCTTGCACGCCCGCGCGGGCGTTGGGCGATACTGGGAATTCATGACGACGCCCTTCATCGCCATCCTGTTGCTCGCCGCCGCACCTCCGCCGCAGAAAGCCAAGGAGCTGGCCGCCCAGAAGCAGTGGGAGGAGCTGTACCTGGCCTTCGCGGCGGCGGACCCTTCCGCCTACCCGGAGGCGCAGCGGCCGCTCGTCGCGGGTCCGTTGCTCAAGGGCTGCGAGGCACTGCTCGCCGAGGACGCGGTGATGGCGTACTCGCTGGGCGAGCGCGCGGTGGCGTTCCAGGAGACGGCCGGGGCGCTGCGGTGCCTGGCGAAGTCCGCCTTGAAGACGGATCAGCGCGCGTCCGCGGAGGAGGCGCTGAAGAAGGGCCTGGAGAACTTCCCCAAGGACGGCGCCTTCGGGCTGGAGCTGGGGCGGTTGCAGTTGCAGGACGAGGACTCGACGGCGGCGCTCGCCACGCTGGAGCGGGTGCCCGCGAAGTCGAAGGAGTCCAAGGAGGCGCGCCAGTTGATCCAACGGGCCCGCGCGAAGGCGTCGGCGGAAGGGGTCGCGCGGCGCGAGGCGGAGCGCATCGAGCAGCGGATCAACGGCGAGGGGGACACGCGCACCGCGAAGGGCTCCGAAGTCGGCGGGGACATCCGGCCGGCCAGCCTCAGCTACGAGTCCGGTGTGGGCAAGGACGGCATGCGCGTGCGCGCCAACCGGCGCTTCTCCATCCGCTACTTCAACAGCGAGCGCGACTTCGGGCAGCGCGCCGAGTACGAGGGCAAGGTCGTCTCCGCCCTGGACGAAGCGTATGACTTCACGCAGCGGACGTTGGGGCAGGCGCGCGAGCGCCAGCTGGACGTGGTGCTCTACACGCGCGACGAGTTCCGCACGCACCTGGGCCCCACCTACGCGGCGCGCGTGGCCGGGCTGTACCACGACAACGCCATCCGCATGAACGACGCGGCGGAGCTGACGCAGATGACGAAGGCCACGCTGGTGCACGAGTACGTGCACGCGGCGCTGGATGAAATCTGCAAGGGCGGTGGAGACGCCCTGCCCCGCTGGTTCAACGAGGGTCTGGCCGAGTACATCGAGTGGCGCTACCTGGGGCTCGACGGACCTCCGCGCCACCTGAAGGACATGATGCGCGGGGCGGCGAAGCAGGACCGGCTGCCGAAGCTGTCGGACATGGACTCGCGGGCGCCCATCTCCATGGCGTCTCCGGAGGTGGCGTACGGGACCTCCGCCATGGCCGTGCGGGAGCTGGTGCGGCTGGGTGGGGCGGACAAGCTGCTGTCCTTCGTCCAGTCCGTGGACCGGACGACCCCCTTCGAGAAGGCCCTGCAGGCCGCCTACGAGAAGGACTTCGCGGGCCTGGACCAGGCGGTGCGCACCGCCCTCTCGGGGAGGTAGCGGCCAGTCGGCCTTGGCGGATTGGTTTACCCCCTGGCGGGAGTCCCCTAGACTCGCGCCCCTCAAGATTTTCGCTGCGGCGGTCCCCGTTTGACGCTGGCGCAGCAAGGTGACGGATGTCCGATACGCGCGCCGCGATGAGAGAGTTCCGTTTCCTGGATGAGAAGCGGAAGCTGGGAAGCCTGTCGGCTGTCGAGGAGGCTCGCTGGGTCGAGTTGCGGAGCCAGTTGGGCATCCAGGAGGCGGCGGACACCGCGGCGGCGGCGCAGGCGTGGGCCCAGCCGGAGCAGCAGCCCCAGGGCTACTACGGCGAGGACGGCCAGTGGTACGCCTACCCCGCCGGCTACGAGCAGCCCCAGGGCTACTACGGCGAGGACGGCCAGTGGTACGCCTACCCCGCCGGCTACGAGCAGCCCCAGGGTTACTACGGCGAGGACGGCCAGTGGTACGCCTACCCCGCCGGCTACGACCCCAACGCGGCCGGGACCGAAGATCCGAACGCGGCCAATGCCCAGGCCTGGGCGGCGTACGACGCGGCGCAGGCACAGGCCGGGTATGCCCCGCAGGCGCCCGCGGATCAGGACAACCTGAACCTCAGCACGGACGACATCGACATCCCCTCGCTGAGCGAACCCGCGCCGTGGATGCCGCAGCCCGCGGCCACGCCCGTGGCGGCGGAGGAAGGCGCGGCGGAGGCCTGGGACACGAGCGCCGAGGAGGACTTCTCCGGGCTGTCCACGTCGACGCCGGCTCCGGTGGCCGTGGCCGCGCCCGAGCCGTCGCTGGAGGATTCGTTCGCCGAGCTGTCGATGGAGGTCGAGACGGAGGCGCAGGCCCCGGTCGCCTCCGGGTTGGATCCGATGGCGGAGGCGCTGGCCTCCGCCGAGCACGCGGCCGGAGAAGCGGACTTGCTGGCGGCCGAGCCCCAGGCCGAAGCGGTGATGGCCGAGGACCTGGCGCCAGCGCACGTGGACGCGGCGTGGGACGCGGCGCCGTTGGCGGTGGAGTCCGAAGAGTCCCGTGACGCCGCGCTCGATACGGCGCCGCTCGCGGTGGATCCGTCGGCTTCGGCCGAGGGCGGCACGTCGGATTGGGATTGGAGCGACGTCGCGACGACGCAGGCGGGCGCTTCCGCGCCGGCACAGCAGGACTCGGCGGAGGAAGTCGCGGGAGGTACGGAGGCGACGTGGCAGTCGGCGGAGTCCGCGCCTGTGGCCAGCGAGGAGATCGCGCTCGGATCCGGTGACCTCGCGGACGCGTGGGCTGACAGCGACGCGGCCTCGGAAGTGCCCGCGGAGGAGATTGCCCTGGAGTCCGGGGACGTCGCCAACGCGTGGCAGTCGGATTCGGCTTCGACGAGCACGGCGACGTGGCAGACCAGCGATGCCGCAGCGGAAGTTCCCGCCGAAGACCTGGTGCTCGGCTCGGATGACGCCGGGGCGACGTGGCAGGCCGGGGGTGAGGCTTCCGCCGAGACGTCTGAGGCGGGTTCGCACGATGTCGCGGCGACGTGGCAGGCCGGTGGTGATGCTTCCGCCGAGATGCCGGTGCCTGGCTCGCACGATGCGACCGCGGACTGGCAGACCGATGGATCCGCTTCGGCGGATGCGCCTGCCGAGGAGATCGCGCTCAGCACGGACGACGTCGCGGCGAGCTGGCAGTCCGGCGCCGACGCTCCTGCGGAGGAGATCGCGCTCAGCACGGACGACGTCGCGGCGAGCTGGCAGACCGGTGGCGCGGCTTCGACGGAGGCCTCCTCCGAGGAGATCGCGCTCGATGCGGGCGACGTCGCGGAGGAGAGCGCGGCGGCCTGGACGGGAGCCCATGGCACCGGAGCGGAGGCGCCCACGTTCGACGTGGCCGACCTGGGAGCCGAGGAGCCGCAGGAGACGCTCACCCCGCCCCCTTCTCCGTTCGCGGAGGACTCGGGGGGTTCGTCGCTGCGGATCCGCAGCATCCCGGTGGGCCCGGACGTCGAGGCCGACACGCTTGAGCTCGGCGCTGATGATGTCGAGCCGTCGTCGCTGTCGGAGGCGCGTGCGGCCCTTGTTTCGGAACAGTGGACCGAGCTGAGCGGGAATCCCGACGAGGCCGTGCCACTGGCCACCGCGAGCGAGTCGCTCGCCGAGGCGCAGTCCTCCGAGGCATCGGCGTGGACCGACGTGGGAGAGGACGCGCAGGCGGAGTGGTCCGCCGAGGGAACGCCCTCCGACCCGACCGCCACCGTCGGATTGCAGGAGGAGTCCGCGCCCATCGAGTTGCAGCCCGAGTGGGCCGCCGATGCGGTGGAGCCCGCCGCCGAGACCCCTGCCTGGGCACAGCCGTCCGAGGAGTCCGCGACGCTCGAGTTGCAGCCCGAGTGGGCCGCCGATGCGGGAGAGGTGCCCGCGACCGACGCGGAGGGCGCGGCATCGGAGTGGTCCGACACCGCATCGTCCGAACAGTCCACCGAGACCGCGACGGCCACGGGTTGGAACCCGGCGTCGGAGGAGTCCGCGACGCTCGAGTTGCAGCCCGAGTGGGCCGCCACCGAAGCCGCGACGGAGCCCGCCTCCGGTGAGGCTGCGCCCATCGAGTTGCAGCCGGAATGGGCGACCCCGGACGAGGCCACGCCCGAAGCGGCCACCGCCTCTGAGTGGGAGACTCCGGTTGCCGAGACCGCATGGGCGGTGTCCGGATCAGCACCGGCGGCCACCGCCGACCAGGGCGGCGGAAACGCGCCGTCCGAAGAAGCACCGCTGATCGAAGCACAGCCCGAGTGGGCCACCGAGGAAGCAGCCACGGAGGCGGCATCGTCGGATCCGTCCAGCGAGTCGGCCTCCGCTGAAGCCGCGCCCATCGAAGCGCAGCCCGAGTGGGCCACCTCCGAGGAAGCCGCGCCCGTCGCGCAGGCATCCGAATGGGGCACCCCGGAAGAAGCCGCGCCCATCGAGGCCCAGCCCGAGTGGGCCACCGAGGAAGCCGCGCCCGTCGCCGAGCAGTCCGAATGGGCGACGTCGGAAGAAGCGCCCATCGAGGCCCAGCCCGAGTGGGCCACCGACGAGACCGAGCCTGTCGCCGCGCAGTCCGAGTCGGCCACGACCGGAGAGACAGCGCCCGTCGCCGCGCAGTCCGAGTGGGCCACTGCCGAAGAGGCCGCCCCTGCAGCCGTGCAGTCTGAGTGGGCCACTGCCGAAGAAACTGCTCCTGTCGCCGCGCAGTCTGAGTGGGCGACCCCGGAAGAAGCCGCACCCATCGAGGCGCAGCCTGAGTGGGCCACTGCCGAAGAGGCTGCCCCTGCCGCTGCGCAGGCCGCGTGGGCGACGTCGGACGACGCCGCACCCATCGAGGCGCAACCCGAGTGGGCCACCGAGGAAGCCGCGCCTGCCGCTGCACAGCCTGAGTGGGCCTCTGCCGAAGAAGCCTCGCCTGTCGCCGCGCAGTCCGAGTGGGCCACCAAGGAAGCCGCGCCTGCCGCTCCGCAGCCGGAATGGGCCACGTCGGAGGACGCCGCGCCCCTTGAGGCCCAGCCTGAGTGGGCCACCGAGGAAGCCGCACCTGCCGCTGCACAGTCCAAGTGGGCCATCACCGAAGCAACCACCGCCATTGCCGCGCAGCCCGATTGGGCCACGTCGGAAGACGCCGCACCCGCTGAAGCCCAGCCTGAATGGGCCACCGCCGAAGAAGCCGCACCCGTTGCTGCACAGCCGGAGTGGACCACCAGCGAAGCGGCCACTCCCGTTGCCGCGCAGGCTGAGTGGGCGACGTCGGACGACGCTGCGCCCATCGAGGCCCAGCCCGAGTGGGCCACGTCAGAAGACGGCACGCCCATCAATGCACAGACGGAATGGGCCCCCACGGAAGCGGCGGCTCCAGTAGCCGCTCAGTCCGAATGGGCGACGTCGGAAGACGCTGCCCCCATCGAGGCGCAGCCCGAGTGGGCCTCCACGGAAGCGGCAGCGCCCGTTGCTGCCCAGCCCGAGTGGGCCACCATGGAAGCGGCAGCGCCCGTTGCGGCCCAGTCCGAGTGGGCGACCACAGAAGACGCTGCACCCATCGAGGCTCAACCCGAATGGGCCACCTCCGAGGAAGCCGCGCCCGTCGCGCAGGCGTCCGAATGGGGCACCCCGGAAGAAGCGGCCCCCATCGAGGCGCAGCCTGAATGGGCCACCACGGAAGCGACAGCTCCCGTCGCGGAGCAGTCCGCGTGGACGACGTCGGAAGAAGCGCCCATCGCGGCGCAGCCCGAGTGGACCACTGCGGAAGAGACGGCTCCTGTTACGGCACAGTCTGAGTGGGCCTCCACGGAAGAGGCCGCCCCCATTGAAGCGCAGCCTGAGTGGGCCTCCACGGAAGACGCCGCCCCCGTTGAAGCGCAGCCTGAGTGGGCCACCGCCGAAGAGGCCAACCCCGTCGCCGCGCAGCCTGAGTGGGCCGCAACGGAAGAGGCCGCCCCCATCGAGGCCCAGCCCGAATGGGCCACTGAGGAAAGCGCGCCCGTCGCTGCACACTCCGAGCTTGTAACCCCAGAAGACGGCGCCCCCATCGAGGCCCAGCCTGAGTGGGCCACCTCCGAGGAAGCCCCCATCGAGGCGCAGCCCGAGTGGGTCACCGACGAAGCCGCTCCAGCCGCTCCTCAGGCCGCGTGGGCCACGTCCGAAGACGCCGCGCCCATCGAGGCCCAGCCCGAATGGGCCACGTCAGAAGACGGCACGCCCATCAATGCACAGACGGAATGGGCCCCCACGGAAGCGGCGGCTCCAGTAGCCGCTCAGTCCGAATGGGCGTCGTCGG
>NZ_RAWG01000338.1 GCF_003611735.1 Corallococcus sicarius
GAGACAGGGCCCGAAGTGAAGGACTCCGGCGCGGCCCCCCTGACCTTCGAGCGCGCCGTGGCGCTCGCGTCGGAGCGCAACGAGGCCGTCCTCGCCGCGGGCCAGGTCGCCGAGGCCGCCGGAGCCCGCGTCGCCCGCGCCCGGGCCTTCTTCCTCCCCAGCCTCAGCGCCAGCGGCACCTACACGCGCCGTCTGCGTGAGTCCACGCGCGAGGTCGGCGGACAGACCGTCGTGCTCCAGAAGTACAACGCCCTGGGCGCCAACTTCACCGGCCGTCTGACCCTCTTCGACGCGCGCGGCTTCCCGCTCTACAAGGCCGCGAAGCTGGAGAGCGAGGCCTCCCAGCTCGACGCGGTGGAGACGCGCCGGCAGGTCTCCTTCGAGGCCGCCAACGCCTTCCTCGTCACCCTGGCGAACCAGCAGGTCTACCAGGCCGCCGAACAGCGCCTCGCCTACGCACGCCAGGGCCTCGCGGACGCCCAGGCCCGCGCCACCGCGGGGCTCGCCAGCACCAACGACGTCACCCGCGCCGAACTGGAGGTGGCCACCGCCGAGGCCAACCTCGCTGCGGCCTCCGGCGACGCGGAGACGGCCCGCCTGGAGCTGGGCTTCCTCCTCGTCGAACCCGTGCGCGGGGAGCTCGCCCCTCCGGAGCCGCTGCTCACGGACGCCGCGCGCCCCGCGCCCGCCCTGGAGCTGCTGACGGAAGGCGCCACCGACCGGCGTCCGGACATCCTCTCCGCGCGCCTGCGGGTGCGCTCGCTGCGGGAGTTCGCGAAGGAGCCGCTCGCCCGCCTGCTCCCCACGCTGGGGGCCACCGCCCAGTTCCGCCTCACGAACGATGCGGGCCTCAACGGCAACGTCGGCGATGGTTTCCTCACGGTGGATCTCACCTGGAACCTCTTCGACGGCGGCCTCCGGTACGCGGACCGCCGCGAGCGCGTGGCCACCGCGAACGCCGCGGAGCTGAACACGCAGGCCTCCACCCGGCGCGTGTCGGTGGACATCGAGCAGGCGCGCGTGAATCTGGAGACGGCCCGCGCCGCGCTCGCGCAGACGGAGCAGGCCGCCCGCGCCGCGCGCAAGAACGCCACCGAGATTGGCATCCTCTATCGCCAGGGCCTGTCCACCGCGCTCACCGTGGCGGACGCGTCGCTCAGCCTCTTCGAGGCGGAGGTCGCGCTCGCGCGCAACCGCTACGGACTGGGCGTGGCGCTCCTGGGCCTCCGGGCCTCCGTCGGACTGAATCCATTGGGGAAGGAACCGTGAAGGCAATGCGACGCACTGGTGTGCTGGCCGTGTCCCTGGCCGTGCTGTCCCTGGCTCCCGGCTGCAAGAAGGACGCGTCCGCGGCCGCGGGAGGCGGCAAGGGCGGCGCCTCCGGAAGGGGCGCCATCCAGTTCCCCGTGGAGGTCGCGCCCGTCGAGTCGCGCGACGTGGAGTACGCGGTCAGCGCCGTGGGCGCCGTGGATGCCTTCGAGCGCGTGCAGATCACCGCGCGCGTGCCGGGCGCGCTGGAGCGCGTGAACTTCAGCGAGGGCCAGACGGTGAAGAAGGGCGACACGCTCGCGGAGATTGAACCCGCGCGCTACGCCATCGCCGTGCGCGCCGCGGAGGCCGCGCTGCAGAAGGCCCAGGCCGCGCTCGTGGAGGCGAAGGCCGGCGCCCAGCGCCGCGCGGAGGTCAACGCGCAGAGCCCGGGCCTGCTGCCCGCCGAACAGCTGGAGACCTTCCAGGCCCGCGCCGCCACCGCGCAGGCGGACGTGGCCTCCGCGAAGGCGATGCTGGAGCAGGCGCAGCTCAACCAGCGCGACGCGTACGTGCGCGCCCCCATGGACGGCGTCCTCCAGACGCGCACCGTGCAGACGGGCCAGTACGTGACGCCGGGCGTGGTGCTGGCCACGCTCCTGCGGCGCGAGCCCCTGCTCTTGCGCTTCAACGTGGCGGCGGCGGACGTGACGCGCATCACCCCGGGGATGCCGGCGCGCTTCACGGTGCGCTCCGAAGGGGGCGAGTACACCGCGAAGATCACCTACGTGTCCGCGAGCGCGGACGAGCAGAGCCGCATGGTGGCGGTGACCGCGGAGGTGACGGGCGAGGCGGCCCAGAAGCTGCGGCCCGGCGCGTTCGCCACGGTGAGCGTGCCGGTGGAGACGCGCGGCGGCAGCCCGGTGATTCCGCAGACGGCCATCCGCCCCAGCGAGCGCGGCTTCCTCGCGTTCGTGGTGGAGGACAACAAGGCGCGCGAGCGCATCCTGGAGCTGGGGCTGCGCACGTCGGACGGGCGCGTGGAGGTGAAGGAGGGGCTCAAGCCCGGCGAGTCGCTGGTGGTGCGCGGCGCGGAGGCGCTGCGCAACGGCGTGGGCGTGCGCGTGTCGCAGGCGCCCAAGCCGAAGGTGACGGGGGAGCAGCCCGCCCCCGAGGCCCGCACGGGCGCGGAGGGCCGCCCATGAGCATCACCGACGTCTGCATCAAGAAGCCCGTGTTCGCGTGGATGATCATGGCGGCAACGATCATCTTCGGCCTGGTGGCGGCCCAGCGCATCGGCATCAGCCAGTTCCCGGACGTGGACTTCCCCACCATCAACATCTCCGTGAGCTGGGAGGGCGCCAACCCGGAGGCGGTGGAGACGGACGTCGTCGAATTCATCGAAGAGGCCGTGACGCAGGTGGAGGGCGTCAAGAGCATCACGTCCTCCGCGCGCCAGGGCAGCGCCAACATCACGGTGGAGCTGGACCTGTCGCGCGACGTGGACCTGGCGCTCCAGGACGTGCAGACCAAGGTGAGCCAGGCCCAGCGCCGGCTGCCGCTGGACATTGATCCGCCCGTCGTCTCCAAGTCCAACCCGGAGGACCAGCCCATCATGTGGCTGGGCGTGGCCGGGCCCTTCTCCCAGCAGGTGGTGAGCGACTTCGCCCGCTACCGCGTGAAGGAGCGCCTGCAGACGGTGCCCGGCGTGGGCGAGGTGATGCTGGGCGGCCTCCTGGAGCGCAACGTGCGCATCTGGGTGGACGCGCAGAAGCTGGATGCGCACGCGCTCACCGTGACGGACCTCGTCGCCGCGCTCCAGCGCGAGCACGTGGAGCTGCCCGCCGGCCGCATCGAGACGCAGGGCCGCGAGGTCAACGTGCGCTTCATGGGCGAGGCGTTGGACCTGGAGACGCTGCGCGACGTGGTGGTGCGCGAGGAGAACGGCCGCGCGGTGTACCTGCACGACGTGGCCATCGTGGAGGACGGCTTCGAGGACGAGCGGCGGCTCGCGCGCGTGAATGGCGAGCCCGCGCAGGCGCTGGGCATCAAGAAGCAGCGCGGCGCCAACGCGGTGGCCGTGGCGCAGGAGGTCCGCGCGGTGCTCGCGGAGCTGCAGAAGGATCTGCCGGAGGGCATGAGCGCGAGCATCAACTTCGACTCGACGCAGTTCATCGAGGAGAGCGTGCACGAGATTGAGTTCGAGCTGATGCTCGCGTGCATCCTCACCGCGTTCGTCTGCTGGGTGTTCCTGGGCTCGCTCTCCAGCACGCTGAACGTGGTGCTCGCCATCCCCATGTCGCTGTTGGGCACGGTGGCGGTCATCTACTTCCTGGGCTTCACGCTCAACACCTTCACGCTGCTGGGCCTGGCGCTGGCGGTGGGCATCGTGGTGGACGACGCCATCATGGTGCTGGAGAACATCTTCCGGCACGCGGAGGAGGGGAAGGACCGGGTGAGCGCCGCGCGCGAGGGCACCGCGGAGATCACCTTCGCGGCCCTGGCGGCGACGCTGGCGGTGGTGGCCATCTTCCTGCCCGTCGTGTTCATGGAGGGGGTCATCGGCCGGTTCTTCCTCCAGTTCGGCGTCACGCTGTGCGTGGCGGTGCTGCTGTCCTACGTGGAGGCCATCACCCTGGCGCCCGCGCGGTGCGCGCAGCTGCTGAAGACGTCCCGCGAGCACCGCGGCCGCGTGGGCGTGGTGGTGGACAAGGCCTTCACGAAGCTGGAGCACCAGTACTCGCGCGTGCTGGCCTGGGGGCTGGTGCGGCCGTACCGGGTGCTGCTGGTCGCGGTGGCGATGCTGGTGCTGAGCGCGTTCGCCTTCAAGGCGCTGCCCGGCGAGTTCGTCCCGTCGCAGGACCAGGGCCGCATGTCGGTGCGGTTGCAGACGGCGGTGGGCAGCAGCCTGGAGGAGACCAACCGCCTGTTCAAGCGCGCGGAGGAGTTCGCCGCCAGCCGGCCGGAGGTGACGCGCATCTTCGCGGTGGTGGGCGGCGGTGGTGGTGGCGGCGGCGGCAACGTGAACTCGGGCAACATGAACCTGACGCTGGTGCCGCAGGACCAGCGCATGTCCCAGGCGGAGTTCGCGCAGGTGCTGCGCAAGGAGTTCAACAGCTACCCGGGCCTGCGCGCGGTGGTGCAGGACCTGTCGCAGGCGGGCTTTACCGCGCAGCGCGGCTTCCCGGTGGAGTTCAGCGTGCGCGGGTCGGACTGGGACAAGCTGGTGGAGGCGAGCCAGACGCTGAAGGAGCAGCTCCAGACCTCCGGCAAGGTGGTGGACCTGGACACGGACTACCAGTTGGGGCAGCCGGAGCTGCGCATCACCCCGGACCGGGCGCGCGCGGCGGACGTGGGCGTGCCCATCCAGGCGGTGGCCTCCACGGTGAATGCGCTGGTGGGCGGCGTGCGCGTGGGCAAGTACAGCAGCGGCGGGCGGCGCATCGACGTGCGGATGCGGCTGCTCGCGGGGCAGCGGTCGCGGCCGGAGGACCTGTCGCTGTTGAAGGTCCGCACGGCGAACAACACGCTGGTGCCGCTGTCGTCGCTGGTGACGCAGCAGGAGCTGCCCGCGCTGCAGGCGATCACCCGGCGCGACCGTGAGCGGGCCATCAGCCTGTTCGCCAACGTGGCGCCGGGCTCCAACCAGGAGGAGGCGCTGGCCACGGTGGAGAAGCTGGGCAAGGACCTGCCCGGAGGCATCCGCGTGGTGGCGGGCGGCGCGAGCGTGGCGTTCCGCGACTCGCAGAGCAGCCTCATCTTCGCGCTCTTCATGGGCATCGCCGTCGCGTACATGGTGCTGGGCGCGCAGTTCAATTCGTTCCTGCACCCGGTGACGGTGCTGACCATCCTGCCCCTGTCGGTGGCGGGCGCGTCGTTCGCGCTGCTGGCCACGGGCAACACGCTGAACATCTTCAGCATGATTGGCCTGCTGCTGCTGATGGGCATCGTGAAGAAGAACTCCATCATCCTGGTGGACTACGCGCTCCAGCAGCGCGAGCTGGGGCTGGACGCGATGCAGGCCATGCTGCGCGCGGGCCCGGTGCGCCTGCGGCCCATCCTGATGACGTCCACGGCGACGATGATGGCGGCGGTGCCCGCGGCGCTCGCCCTGGGCGCCGGCAGCGAGACGCGCGCGCCCATGTCCATCGCGGTGCTGGGTGGCCTGTCGGTGTCCACCGTGCTCAGCCTGCTCGTGGTGCCGGCCTTCTACGTCGTCGCGGACCGGCTCAAGACGAAGCTGGGCAGGAAGCTGAGCAGGGGCAAGGGCGGCGACGAGACGCCTCCGGTGCACGACACGTCCCAGCCGGTGACGGAGGGGTAGGGACGGGCCGGGGCTTCAGGACGTCGCGAGCCCCAGCGCGTGCACGGCCCACCCGGCCGCCGCGCCTCCGAACACCAGCCAGGTGGAGTTCAGCTTGAAGCGCACCAGGAGCACGGCCGCGACGAGCCCGAGGACGACGGTGGGCACGTCCACGAGCGCCGCGCGCCCGAGCTGCGCGGTCACCACGGCCATCAGCGCGAGCGACGCGACGTTGACCCCGTCCAGGAACGCCGCCGCTCCGGGAGAGGCCCGCAGGCGGGGCACGAGCGGCCCGCTGAGCGCGACGAAGATGAACGCGGGCAGGAAGATGCCCGCCGTCGCGATCAGCGCCCCGGACGGGCCGGCCAGCACGTAACCGATGAAGGTCGCCGTCGTGAACACCGGCCCCGGCGTCACCTGGCCCACCGCGATGGCGTCGATGAGCTGCGCCTCCGTCAGCCAGCCCAGCCGCTGCACCAGGTCCGCGCGCAGGAACGCGAGCAACACGTAGCCGCTGCCGAACAGGACCGAGCCAATCTTGAAGAACACCCAGAAGAGTGACGGCAGCGTCACGGCCTGCGCGCCCATCGCCACCGGCAGCAGGGGAAGAAATACACCCAGCCTTCCGTCAGGCTTCTTCTTCCGGAAGACTTCGCGCTTCAGGGCGACGGAGATGGCCCCCGCGCCAAAGAGCACGGCGAGCTCGTTCACGCCCAGCGCCGCCAGCACCGCGGCCAAGCCCCCCAGCACGCGAAGCGCGGTCGTCCTCGCGGCCTTGGGCGCGAGCCCCCAGAGCGCCTGCACCACCACGCCCAGGATGACCGGCTTCACGCCGTACAGGAGCCAGCCCGCGGCCGGCACGGTGCCGTACCGCACGTAGGCCTGGCCGAGCGCGCCAGTGAGGACCATGGCCGGCACGATGAAGGCGATGCCCGCCACGAGCAGCCCCGCCCAGCGTCGGCGCTCCCAGCCGATGTGGATGGCCAGCTCCGTGGAGCTCGGCCCGGGGATGAGGTTCGTCGCGCCGACCAGGTCGAGGAAGCGCTCCTCGGAGAGCCACCGGCGGCGCTGGACGACCTCGTCCCGCATCATCGCGATGTGCGCGGCGGGGCCTCCGAAGGCGGTCGTGCCCAGCCGGAAGAACAGCAGCGCCAGCTCACGCAGGGATGTCCGCTGGGTGTCGCTCATGGGGGCATGACCGGTCCGGAAGATAGGGCAGTCGGGACCGTTCGCAATCATGGGAAGTTCCGCGCGTAGCCAGAGCCTGGCCGCCGTGTCGAGGAACCACATGCCCGTGAGTCGATGGACGATGCCCGCAGTGGCCTTCCCCCGCTGGGTGCTGCTGCTCCTTCTGGGCTGGTCGCCCCTGGCCTTCGCCGCGACCGACAAGGTGGATGCGTACCTGCGCGCGGAGATGGCGCGCAACCACATCCCCGCCGCGGCCGTCGCCGTGATCCGTGACGGAAAGGTCATCAAGCTGCAGGCCTACGGCACCGCGAACCTGGAAGCCAACGTGCCCGCGACGACGCGCTCCTCGTTCCAGATTGCCTCCGGCACCAAGATGTTCACCGCGGTGCTGCTGATGGAGCTGGTGGGGCAGGGCAAGCTCCGGCTCGACGAGCCGATCTCCCAGTACATCGAGGGCACGCCGCCCGCGTGGAAGGGGATCACCGTGCGCCACCTGGCGGGCCACACGTCCGGGTTGAAGCCGGGACCGCCGGACGCCGACATGCCCGGCGTGGCGGCGGCGGTGGAAGCAGCGAAGAAGGTCCCCCTCGCCTCGGCCCCAGGAGAGAAGGCGGCCTATGGGTCGGATGACTTCACGCTCCTCACATCCATCCTGGAGAAGGTCAGCGGCACGCCGTACCCGCAGCTGCTGCGCGACCGCATCACCACGCCGCTCGGCATGTCCAACACGCGCTTCGACAACGCGGCCCACGACCCGGAGCACATCGTCCTGACCAGTGACGTGGTGCCGGGGCGCGTGGCGACCTACCAGTGGAAGACGGACCACCAGCAGCAGTACTGGTTCGTGTACCCGCACTACACCCGGGCCGCGGGCGGCCTGTTCTCCAGCATCACGGACATGACGAAGTTCGTGAGCGCGCTCATGGGCGACACGCTGCTCGACGCCGAACAGCGCAAGGCCCTGTGGACGCCAGCCCCGCTCAACGACGGCACCCCGGGAGGCTTCGCGGTCGGCTGGACCGTGGGCCGCTACCGGGGCCGGACGGAGGTCGGACACAGCGGAGGGCCCGCACTGTCGGACACCGTCTACTACCCGGAAGAGAAGCTCGCGGTGGTCGTCCTGACGAACCAGCGGAAGCTGACGCCGATGCTCGCCCACGGCGTGGCGAACTTCTACCTGACGCCTCCCGCCTTCCTGAACGAGCCCGGCATCCCCGACGCGCTCCCCGCGCGCACCTCGGCCGTGAAGCAGATCCTGTCGGCGCTGGCGGAAGGGAAGGCCGACGCGGGCGCCTTCACCGGGGCCTTGAAGGCAGACATCAAGGAGCTGAACGCGTGGATGGCGCCCGGCCTCGGGGGCCTGCCGCCGCTGAGCCGCCTGGTCCTGCTGCGCGAGTCGCCGGACCACCAGACGCGGACCTACCGCGCGGTATACGGCCGGGACCAGACGAAGCAATGGCTGCTCACCTTCGATGCAGCCGGGCTGATTTCGGAGGTGGACGTCAGGGAGGAGTGAGGCCAGGCGCCCCGGACGATGCCGGGGACCTTCGCCGTGCGCAGCGTCTTGCGGACACGGCCCCTTCGGGCCCACGAACCTCCGGAGCTGCCCATGGCCTCGACCCATGATCCCTCGCAGGACACCCACGCCATTCCCGTGAAGGAGCGCTCCGAGTCGCTGGAGCTCCAGCCCTTCCTGGACGAAATCCAGGGTGACGCCGTCATGCACAGCCAGGGCCTGGATGCCCGACAGGCCGCGAGCGCGGTGTTCTGCACGCTCGCCCGGCGGCTGTCGGACGGCGAGGACGTGAAGCTCTTCCGCGCGCTGAAGGGCGGCATCGGCGACATCCTCGGCGCCTGCACGGTGCACCGGGGCCCGTCGAGGGCGAAGCGCATCGGCCGCGATGAGTTCATCTCCGACGTGGCGGACCACCTGGGCATCAAGGTGGATCAGGCCTTCCGGGTGGTCACCACCGTCTTCACGGCCGTGAGAGACAGAATCCCGGAGGACGAGGTGGCGGCGGTGGCGTCGCAGCTCCCCGCCGACCTCGCGGACCTCTTCCGCCGGCCCGTGTGAGGCACGGACCGGCGGGTGCTCCGGCTCAGTACTGGAAGCCCAGCTGGAGCGTGATGCCGGGGTACTGATCCACGGCGCCACCGGCGATGTACGGGTCGCCCACGTCCGGGTTGAACTTGAAGAAGTAGCGGCGCAGGTCCGCCTTGAGGCGCACGTCCGCGAAGCGGTTGAGGCGGTACGCCACGGTGGCGCTGCCGGTGACGGCGCCCATGGACGCGTTGGGGAACCACGTGTCCGAGTTCAGCTCGCCCGCGCTCAGCGGGTGCAGGTAGCCCAGGCGGAAGTTGAAGTCGAACTTCTCCGACAGCGCCGCCCTCAGGCCCAGCGTCAGGCCCGCGGTCTTGTACTCCACGTTGGGCAGGTCCAACGGCCGCTCGTCGTTCACCGGATCCACGCGGAAGGTGTTCATCCCGTAGGTGCCGGTGACCTCGAAGCCGTAGCGGTCGGCCTGGCCGAAGGGCGCCACGTAGCGCAGGCCCGCCTGCCACTCGCGCGCGACGGTCGGATAGGACACGGCCCCATTGCTGCCGGTGGACTTCAACCCGAACGACTGATCCAACGCGCCGGTGAGGCCCAGCCGCGCCAGCGCGCCGTCACTGAGGCGCGCGAGCGGGTAGACGGTCAGGTCCGCGGCCACCTGCGGCGCGCCCGGCAGCGGGAAGCCGCCCACGTCCAGGCCCAGCGTGTAGGGCCGCAGCACGCCGAACACGTCGTCCTTGTAGCGCAGCGACCGGCCGAAGAGCCGCAGGCCCACCGCGCCCTCCACGAGCGGCGCGCGACGGACGCCGGCCTGCGCGGAGACGCCCTCGTCCGGGGCCTTGTCCTGCTCCTTCGGCTTCTCCGCGGGCTTCGCGGCCACCGGCTTGCGCACGGGGGCCTTCTCCTCGGCCGGAACGGGCTTCGGCGGCGTGGGGGGCGGCGTCTCGGCGGGCTTCTCCGCCTGTCTCTTATACGCATCTGACGCTGCCGACGACTAGACGAGTGGTG
>NZ_RAWG01000339.1 GCF_003611735.1 Corallococcus sicarius
TCCTGCCTCCTGGGCGGGGAGCCGGCCCCGGCACCCGCGCCCGGGCCGGCTCCCCGCCCAGGAGGCAGGAGGCCCCAAGGCTCCGAGGCCCCGGAACCCCTTCGCTCAGGGCATCTCGAGCGTGTCCAGCCCCGCCGGGGGCCCCCGCACGTCGTCGAAGGGATTGGCGGCGCCCGGGGACTCGTCGCAGTGCTTCGGGGTGTCGTTGAGCATGACCTCCGGAGCCGACGACAGCGACGCGGAGGGCTCCGGGGCCGGCTTCCAGCCCGCGAACGCCGTCCCCACGGCACAGGTGATGGCCAGCGTGATGAGCGCACCTCGAAGCGGCATGTAACGGAGGACGATCATCGGAGACCTCGGCTCGGGGACAGGGGGTGGCTGCGGCTGGCGGGGCCTATTGGAGCACGAATCACGCCAGAACGTATCTCCCTGCAATCACCGGACAGCCAGACGAGCCGTGACACGCCGGGTTACGGTTCCCTCCGGGGCTGTAGCGGGTTCCGTTACAGAGGGAGGGGCCGGCGCGGCCGCCGGGAGCGGAGGGCAGCCAGGCGCGAGGGGCCCTCCCGCAGGGCGGACGCGCCGGGACATCGCTTGCATCCGGGGACCCATCTGGCATCTTCCGCCCAGCCCATGCGTCGCCTATTCCTCACCGCCGCCGTCCTCTGCGCCTCCCTCTCCGGACTCACCGCGTGCAAGACGACGTGCCGCGAGCTGTCCGAGAAGCTCTGTGAGTGCGCCTTGAACTCGGTGGAGAAGCAGGCCTGCCAGCAGCGCGCCGCGGACGAAGAGTCCCGGGTGGAGCCCACCGCCGAGGATGAGATCGCGTGCGAGGCGAAGCTCGAGGTCTGCGACTGCCGCGCCATCGAGACCGAGGACGGCAAGAAGGCCTGCGGCCTCGCCCGCTGACGAAGGCGCCCCCACAGGCTCCAGCAGTCCTCCAGCAGTCCTCAGCAGCCCAGGGGCTTCAACCCAGGCCGCTTCAGGTCCCCGGTGCCGCGCGTGCCGGAGCCGGTGACGCAGCCCCCTCCACCCACGGCTGGAGTCCCCGCTTCACGCGCGTGCGCCACGGCGTCTCCACCCACCGGTGCACCGCCAGCGACGCAGGCACCAGCAGCGCCAGCAGCAGGCCCAGGAAGCGCCACGGCGACGCGAGGTCCACGCGCGTCGCCAGCCAGTGCATCAGCTCACTGACGGGGTACTGGAGCAGGTACAGCGCGTAGCTGGCCCCACCCAGTTGCACCAGCCACGGCCGCGACAGCGCCTGCCCCAGCACGCCGCCGCCGCGCGCCAGGCCGTAGACCAGCAGCCCCGACGCGGGCGCCAGGAGCGCGTTGTGCATCAGCGGATAGGGAATCCGTCCGCCCAGCATGAAGGCCGCGAGCAGCAGCGCCGCGCCCGCCGCCGTCATCCTCCCGCCGGAGCGGGGCTGGGAGAGGGCCGCCGCGCGCTCGCGCACGAAGGCCGTGCCCAGCAGCACGCCCAGCAGGAACTCCGGCAGGCGCAACAGCGGGTTGAACTTCAGCACCGTCAGCCAGAGGCCTCCGGACGTGACGTCCAGCGTCCCCGGCCCATCCGGGCGCAGCGCCAGGTAGAGCAGCGGCGGCACCAGCCCCGCGACCCACACGGCCACCAGGGCCCCCTTGAGGCGCGCGCCCTGGAGCCCCACCAGCCGCCGCGCCACGGCGGGGAACAGGAAGTAGAAGAAGGCCTCCACCGACACGGACCAGCCCGGCGGGTTCCAGTAGAGCGCCAGCTTGGGCACCCAGGACTGGAGCAGCGCCAGCGTGGTGAGGCCCGCGGTGCCCAGCTTCGCGGTGGCCATGGGCAGCGAGTTCGCCGCCAGCGAGCCCTGGATGGTGGACGGCGCCGACAGGAGGAACGTCAGCAGGAACACCGGGTAGACGCGCGCCAGGCGGGCGCTCCAGAAGACGCGGGGCTGCGTCTGCATCCTGCCGTCGGCGTCCACGTAGTTGTACGCGAGCACGAAGCCCGACAGCAGGAAGAACAACCCCACGGACGCGTAGCCGGAGCCCACCAGGTAGAACAGCCACTCCGGCGCCCACGAAAGACAGCCGGTGCCGAAGTGGAACATCACCACGTGCAGGGCTGCCAGGAAGCGCAGCCCCGTGAGGGCATCCAGCGAACCGCCCTGCTTCATCGACGGCCGATGCCGAAGTAGGTGAAGCCCTGCTCGCGCATGCGCGACGGCTGGAAGATGTTGCGGCCGTCGAAGATGACGGGCGACTTCATCAGCGCCTTCATGCGGTCGAAGTCCGGGTGGCGGAACTCGTTCCACTCGGTGACGACGAACAGGCCGTCCACGCCCTCCAGCGCGTCGTAGGGCACTTCCGCGTAGCGGATGCGGTCGCCGAAGACGCGCTTGGACGCGTGCGCGGCCACGGGGTCATGCGCAATCACCTGCGCGCCCTTGCCGATGAGGCCCTCGATGACCTCGATGGCCGGCGCCTCGCGCATGTCGTCCGTCTTGGGCTTGAAGGCCAGGCCCCACACGCCGAACTTCTTGCCCTCCAGCGACCCGTAGTGCTTCACGGCCTTGTTCACGAGCAGCTTCTTCTGCCGCTCGTTGGTGCGCTCCACCGCGCGCAGCAGGTCCAGCTCCAGGCCGTACTCGCGCGCCGTGGTGACGAGCGCCTTCACGTCCTTGGGGAAGCAGGAGCCGCCGTAGCCCACGCCGGGAAACAGGAATGGATAGCCGATGCGCTTGTCCGCGCCCAGGCCCTTGCGCACGAAGTCCACGTCCGCGCCCACCTTCTCGCAGAGCGCGGCCACGTCGTTCATGAAGGAGATGCGCGTGGCGAGCATCGCGTTGGCCGCGTACTTCGTCAGCTCCGCGGAGCGCGTGTCCATGAACAGGATGGGGTTCTCCGTGCGCACGAAGGGCGCGTACAGCTCCCCCATGAGCTGCCGGGCGCGCTCGGTGTCCGCGCCAATGACGACGCGGTCCGGCTTGAAGAAGTCGTCCAGCGCGGCGCCCTCCTTGAGGAACTCCGGGTTGGAGACGACGTCGAACTCCACCTTCGTCACCTTGGAGATGGCGTCGCGGACCTTGTCCGCGGTTCCCACCGGCACGGTGCTCTTGTCCACCACCACCGTGTACTGCTTCATCGCGCGGCCCACCGCCTGCGCCGCCGCGAGCACGTACTGGAGGTCGGCCTCGCCGCTCTCGCCTTCCGGCGTGCCCACCGCGATGAACACGGCCTGGGCGTTCGCCACGCCCTCCGCCAGGTTGGTGGTGAACGTGAGGCGCTTCTCCTTCACGTTCTTGCGGATCAGCTCTTCCAGACCCGGCTCATAGATGGGCACCTGCCCGTCCTGGAGCATGCGGATCTTCCGCTCGTCGATATCCACACACGCAACGTCGTTTCCGGAGTCCGCGAAGCAGGTGCCCGCGACGAGTCCGACGTAGCCCGATCCGATGATGGCAATACGCATTCTTGAAAGGTCCTGGTTTCGACAGGTGGCGTCACGAACTCATATGCCGACAGGCGCACCGAAAGAAAGCCCGGGGGTCCTGAACGCACAGCAAGCAGACAGGCCTACTGCCCGGTAAGGAGGCGTCGCAGCCGGTCCACGCCCCGCAGGACCGAGGCGCGGCCAGGGGTGCTGACAGGACCCACCACCCCGCGGTCCAGCAGTTCGCGCGTGGCACGACGCAGCGGCGGGAACGCGGCGGTGGCCGCTCCTTCCGCCTCCGGGAACAGCCGCGCGACGATGGCGAGCGACGTGTACAGGGCGCGCTCCAGGCCGAACGCCTCCGCGCGCGACAGCAGGGCCGGCACGTCCAGGGGGCGCGAGTACACGCCGCCCATCCAGGTGGCCCCGGTGATGAGCTCCCGCAGGTCCACGTAGGACAGCCACGGCACGTCGTAGCCGCGGTGGGCCTGGTCCAGCGCGGTGAGCAGGAGCGCGTCCTCCAGCTCCGGGCGGAAGACGGAGGCGCCGTAGACCTTCATGGGGCGGGCGCGCTCGAAGATGCTGGTGAGCTGTTCGCGGCGGTTCGCGCCCAGCACGTCCGAGTAGATGTAGATGGGGGTGCGGCCGTCGGACACCACGCGCGCGGCGCCGCTGTTCGTGTCGTCCTTCTCCGGGACGAACTCGTGGTTGGACAGGTAGCCGGCGAAGCCGTCCACGTCCATGCGGCGCACCAGCACCTGGATGTCCAGCACGGGGCGGAAGCCCACGTGGGGATAGAGCGCCTCCGCGAACGCGGCGCCGCCCAGCAGGAGGATCTTCCGGCCCTCCAGCTGATCCACGATGCGCTTGAAGTGGACCAGCTTCATGACGTTGTCGTTCACGGAGCCGGTGTAGATGGCCATCATCCGGTCGCGGGCCCACTCGGGCGCCTCGCCCCCGCCCATCCGGTACTCCAGGTTGTACGCGGCGAGCGGCGCCAGCCCCTGGGAGATGGCCCAGTCGACGTAGGCCTCCCAGGGCGCACCCCGGAGCTTTCCGCGCGGAGGCTCGAAGGAGGACAGGACCCGGAACATGTCGAGGAGGCTGGGCGCCATGGTGCGGCACCTTTAATGGGCGGAGCACGCCCGCCGCAATGACCGTCTTGGGGCGCGCTCCCCCGGCGGACACCGGGACGGGCCTCCTGTTGCCCAGGCGACCGGACGGGCCGGGCTTCCTACCCTTCGCGGTCCCGGGGCCGGTGGAGCCTCCCGAGCCCGCGCAGCCGGCGGAGCGCATAGCGCACCATGGGCCGGGCGCGGGGCGCCAGCGCGAGCTTCGCGGCGACCCACGCGGGCTTGTTCCGGGCGAGCTCCGCGTCCAGCAGCCGGGGCCCGGAGAACAGCCGGGTCGCCAGCGCGCGCTGCCAGAGGGGCGGGGCCAGGGCCTGGAGCACCCGCTCCGGCACGGGCGCGTCCAGGAGCCGCCGCGCGGCGTCCCACGCGTACCACACGAGGTGGGGCAGGCCCGTCTGCCTCGCGCGCGTCACCACCCCGTCCCAGTCCAGCGTGGGCCGGGCCCGCGCCAGCAGCTTCAAATCAAACAGCCACGCCAGCCGCTGCAACAGGTGGTTGCTCGCGTGAAGGGCCAGGTACACGGCCTCGTCCTCCGCGCCCAGGAAGCGGACGCGCTGGCCGTCCAGCTCCGCGTCCTCGGCGCGGGCCACCAGCGCGTCGCCCTCCAGCGCCTGGCCGTAGCCCGCGAGGGCGCGGTAGTGCAGCTCCACCAGCCCCTCGGGTCCGGTGAGCTCCACATGGTGGGTGTCGTCCCGTTCCGCGCTGGCCGCCTTCGTCGTCAGGCCCAGCCCCTGGAGCGCGTGCACGGAGCACAGCACCTGGGCGCGGGCCACGAGCAGGTCCACGTCGGTGGTCGCCCGCTGGAGCGGCTCCGGGTAGAGCCTGCGGGCCAGGCCGTAGCCCTTGAGCAGCACCGGCACCACGCCCGCCGCGCCCAGGGCCTCCACGCTGCGAAAGAGCAGCGCCCGCACGCGCATGCCCCGGGCCGCGCCGGACAGGGACTCGCGGCGCAGCAGCGCCCGTGCGGCGTCGGGCAGCGTCCAGTCCGCGCGGGCCAGGGCGTGCTCGACGAAGCCCGCGAGGCCGTGGCGCACGGCGTCCTTCACCAGCGCGTCAGCGGACTCCGACTCCGTGGGGGCGGGCCCGGCGGGCGCGTCCGGCCAGGCCTTCAGCAGCGTCAGCAGGCTCAGCAGGCTCGGAGTCGCCGCCGGGCTCACGGGCTCACCGTCGCAGGGCGATGACGCGCGCGGGCTTGGCGGATTCCAGGTGCGCGAGTTCCACGGTGCGTTCGGCCACCGCGTCCGCGACCACCTCCAGCGCCAGCTCCTCGTCGCGGTCGATGGTGCCGCGCCCGTCGCGCCAGCACAGGCGCAGCGAGCCGAGCAGCAGGTCGCCGTCCTTCACCACGACGCGCACCTCCAGCGGCGCGGAGGCGCCGGCCTCCGGACGCTGGGCCTCGAAGGTGACGCCCGCCTCAGGCTCCTCGTACGGGCGGCGCAGGCGCAGCTCCTGCGTGGCCGCGTCCATGCCCGTGGCCAGCGGCCGCAGGGCGTTCCACACCTCCTGGAGCGAGCCCGCCTCGCGCACCGCGCGGGTGACGGCCTTCACCAGCGTGCGCAGCTGCTGGTTGCGCTGGCGCGTCTGCTGGACGGCGCCCGCGTTGCGCATGTCCAGGTAGCCCAGCTTGCGCATCAGCACCATCATGACGACGCCCATGCCGCAGAGCAGGAGCGCGCTCTGCAGGCTGTTGGCGAAGTGGAGCCCCAGCGCGGTGAGCATGAAGAGGGTGCACAGCGCGTAGAGCACCAGCACGGTGGTGCGGTGGGTGAGCAGCAGGCGGCTCATCAGCCGGTGGTGGATGTGCTCCTTGTCCGCGCTGAACATGGGTCTGCCCAGCAGCGAGCGGCGCACCATGGCGAGCAGCGTGTCCATGATGGGCAGGCCCAGCGCCATCACCGGCACGAGCAGCGACACGGCGGTGCCGCTCTTGGACGACGTCTTGATGGACACCGCCGCGAGCACGAAGCCCAGGAACATGCTGCCCGTGTCCCCCATGAAGATGGAGGCCGGGTTGAAGTTGAACACCAGGAACCCGAGGATGGCGCCCGCGAGCGCGATCATCAGCAGGCACAGCAGCACGTCCCCGCGCATCAGCGCGAGCAGGAAGTGGGTGCCCACGCCGAAGAACGCGACCCCGCCCGCAAGCCCATCCAATCCGTCGATGAGGTTGAGCGCGTTGATGACGCCCACCACCCACAGCATCGTCAGGGGCAGGCTCAGGAAGCCCAGCGTCAGCTCCGCGCCGAAGGGGTTGGCCAGCACCTCGATGCGGAAGCCCAGCGCGTACAGCCCCAGCGCCACCGCGAACTGCACGGAGAACTTCAGCTTCGCGCCCGCGCCCCGGAGGTCGTCGTAGAGCCCCAGCGCCGCGATGATGGCGCCACCGGCGAAGAGCCCCACGATGAGGTCCGTCTGCGCGCGGAACTGGAGGCCCACCCCCGAGTCCACGAGGAACAGCGCGCACAGCGGCGCGAAGAAGCCGACCACGATGCCAATGCCCCCCAGCCGCGGGATGGGCTGCACATGCACCTTGCGACTGGAGTTCACCGGATCGAGCCAGCCCCACGCGAGCGCGCGTTCGCGGACGACCCAGGTGAGTGCCAGCGCGACGACGAGCGAAACGAGGAAGGCGACGAAGAAGGTGATCATGCAGGGGGAGTCAGCCCCCATCGTGGGGGCCAACCATGCAGCGCGTCAATGACCGGAAGCATTGAAGACGAACAACGCGCCTGCCTACTTGCCGCTAGCATTCCGCATACGCAGGACTTCTTCATAAACCGCACGGGTCCGCGAGGCGATGTCGGGCCAGGTGAGTCTCTGGACCTCCGCCTGGGCCGCCCGGCGGAGCGCGTACCTTCGCGACGGGTCCGCCGCGAGCGCGCGCACCGCCTCCACCAGCGCGTCCACGTCGGCGATGGGCACGAGAAAGCCCGTGCGGCCCGGGTGCACGATGGAAGGGGCCACGCCCACGGGCGTGGCGATGGGTACGAGGCCCGAGGCCATCGCCTCCACCAGCCCCATGCCATGGCCCTCCGTGTGGCTGGGGAAGAGGATCACCTCTTCCTGCGCGAGCAACGCGGGCAGCGTCGCGTGGGCGTAGTGCGGCACCACGCGCAGGAGGGACTGGAGATGCGGGGGAAAGGCGGCGCGGACCTCGGGCTCGGGGGTGCCGGTGCCGTAGAGGGTCAGCGTGAAGGGCAGCCCCTGCGCGTGAAGGCGCACGGCCGCCGCGATGACGTCCTCGCGGCCCTTGAGCTGGATGAAGGTGGCCACGGTCGCGAGGCGCAGGGGGCCCTCCGCGAGCGGCGCGGGCAGGGGGAGCCCGTGGAAGGCCTCCCCGAGACCGTGGGGGATGACGCTCAGCTTTGAAGCGGGGATGCCCAACCGCTCGCTCGCGTAGGCGGCGTCCTCGGCGTTGAGGAGCACGGAGCGGTCCGCGAGTCGCAGCGTCTGCGCGACCTCCCAGAGGCGGAAGCCCCCGTGGTACAGCGGGTACTTCCAGCTCAGGTGCAGCTTGCCCTCGCGTGCGTCGCCGCGGAGTCGCTCGGAGAGGGTGTGCTCCAGGCCGTGGCTGCGCGTCACCAGCGCGTGACGTCGGGAGGCGCCGGGGCGTCCGGCGCGTGCCCAGGGCCACGCATCTCCGGTGGTGACGTCGAGCACGTCGTAGTCGCGCGCCACGCGGGTGAGGTGCGCGGCGAGCTTCCACGGGAAGCGAACGCCATGGAGCGCGGTGTGGTGCAGCTCGCCGGGGTACGCCTCGCTGTAGCTGTAGTAGTCCACCGTGCAGCCCTGGGCCCGGAGCGCACGGCCCAGCGCGAGCGTCACGCCAGGGGCGCCCATGTCCTGGGTCAGGGGGTGGTGGATGGCCAGGAGGACGCGCATGGAGGGCTTCATAGCAGGCCGCTGGAGGCGGACAGGGGTGCGGGACGCGGTCGTGACCAGCGGGCCCGGATCCAACGCCGCGCGGGCTCCTCCAGCCAGGAGAAGACGGCCAGCGACAGGAGCACGAAGGACGTGATGGCCAGCGCGCTGTAGCTCCACGGCGCACGGCGTTCGAGTCCCACCCCGGACAGCCGCTCCGCCGCGCGTGCGTAGAACGCCAGGGGGACGTGGAGGATGTAGAGCGCGTAGCTGGCTTCGCCCAGGCGCACCAGGGGGGCTCGTGAGAGGAAGGCCGCGAGCGGGCCGTGACCGCGCGCCAGCGTCCAGATGAGCCACGCGAACACCGGCGTCAGCACCAGGTCCCGGAAGGCCCAGGCACTGCCGGACCACGACACCGTGAGCAGCCCCAACGCGAGCCCCGCCGCCACGAAGCTCGCCACGAAGCTCCCGGGGGCCGGGCCCGCCGCCGGCTCCGTGCGGCGCAATACGAAGGCACGGCCCAGCACGACTCCGAGCAGGAACTGCGGCAGCTTGAGCAGCGGCGAGTATTCACCGACGCGAAGCCAGGTCTCCCGGTGCGCGGAGTCGCCCGCGAGCCAGCCATCCCCCACGAGCCACAGGCCGCACAGCAGCGCCGCGACCGCGACCAGCGCCAGGGCCCCCCACCGCAGGCCCTTCGGCCCCAGGCGGGCCACGGGCACGGCGAGCACGGGGAAGAGCAGGTAGAAGAAGGCCTCGACGGACAACGACCAGCCCGGGCAGTTCCACGCGCAGGCCGCGGATGGCACCCACGCCTGCGTGAGGCTCACCACCGCGGAGCCCACCCCGAGGAGGCGCTGGAGTGACTCCAGCGTGAGGCCGCCTTCCTGTCGCACCACGGCCAGGAAGAAGGCCGGGGCCTCCAGCACCAGGCCCAGCAGGTAGATGGGATAGACGCGGGCGAAGCGCGCCACCCAGAACGCGCGCCGCGACACCGGGCCGGGTGACGCTTCCCCCAGGTACGCCTGGGCCAGCACGAAGCCGGAGAGGATGAAGAACAGGGTGACGCTCGCCGGGCCGTTGTCGAGCAGGCCCCCGAGCCACGCGGGCCGGCCCTCACGCGGCGTCACGTGGAAGGCCACCACATGGAGCGCGGCGAAGAAGCGGAGACCGGTCAGGGCCGGAAGCGAGGGACGCGGCGCTGAAGCCATGACGGAGGGGCGCGAGTATGCGCCCGCGCGCGCGAGCCCGGCAACCGCATCCCCGCGCGTGGCGGGTCGCTCCGCGGGCGGACGAGCCCTCATGCGGTCATTGCCGTGCGGGAGCGCGCATGGGACACAATGCGCCGGCCCCATGCCCCCC
>NZ_RAWG01000033.1 GCF_003611735.1 Corallococcus sicarius
GCCATGGCGCAAGGGATTGCCACCTGGCTGCCTCGGTGCCCCACCTGCCACCGCGCCAACCTCCGACGCTCCCCGCGAAGACTGCTCGCTCTCCCCGTTCATCCATCGGGCCCCTGACGCAGTAGTGTTAGGCGGGTTGCCCTCCAGGGAGGCCGCGGGAATCGAAGCCACGCCGGGCGGTGCGAAACTCCCAGCGGAATCGCGCCCGTACCTCGTAACCGCCCGGAAGGAAGACTCTCCGCGCATCTGTCAGGAATCGGTGTTCTCGGCTACTGGTACCGGTGAGCCTGGGCCACCGTCCTTGAGGCCGCCTTCGCCGCGCACCCCGAGCGCTTCTCCCACGGCCCTCCGAAGCCCCAGGCCCTTCCGAACGCCGTCTGGATCAACAACCCCGCGCCGCTCCCCACCTCACAGGGGGCTGCGCACTAATCTCTCAGTTTCGCTGTCACATTCACATTGACAGGTTCCGCTGCGTCCACGTCATCCTGCCGCACGTAGTCCTCACAGTGAAAGGGCCGGAGGTGCCGCCACTCCAGGCCGTCAGCGAGAAGCAGCTCGCCTACGCGCGCGCTGTCCGCGCGAGTGCCGTTCATGGCTTCCTCAGTGTGATGCTGGCGCGCGGCGCAAAGCTGCCACGCTCCAATGTCGAGGAGCAGATGCCAATGCTCGCCGGCTGGGTGCAGAGCCACCTGCGCGCGGAGACGGAGAGCCGCTATTGGCTGGACGGCCAGGCGCGCGCGGCCCCGGACATCGGTGTGTTGGGCGAGGCTTTCCGCGCGGCACGTGCCGCGAAGGTGGAGATGGCCGCCGCCCCGACGCTCCCAGGTGAGTCCCAAGTGCGCACGGCGTCGACGCCCTTCGCCACAATGGGTCGTCGAGCGAACCCACTCCTGGCTCAACCGCTTCCGACGTCTGCTGGTGCGCTGGGAGAAGCGAGAGGACACCTACGTGGCGATGCTGCACTTCGCGCTGGGCATCATCACTTGGTTCCACTCGCTCCTACCGAAATAGGCTCTTAGCTGTCTTGAGCCTCAATACCCAGTGGCCTGGAGTCGTCCCTTGCGCCGGGGCCAAGCCCGTACCTACCCTGGGCAAGCTCACATCACCTCACTCATCAACATCAGCGAAAATGCTCTGTTCAAGCTCGTAACGCTCTTCGTAATACCGCTCTTTCCACTCGTCCGCATTGTACTCCGCACGACGCTCATCGTTCTCTTCGATCTCAAACCGCCGCTCTGCGAGCCGCTGACTCATGTTGTCCCTGAGCGCGTTCACGTCCGCCTGTAGTTGATCGACTCGGTTGGGCGGAAACGCTGATTTCGAGATCTCATTGCGAAGCCTCCTGCAATGACTTTCGATTGCATCGACCGCATTGTCAACATGTCCCACAGTCGAGGCGCCTTCACGGTACCACTCATAAATTCGCTCAATGGAAGCAAACCCGCTCTCAGCCTCCTCCGCAATAAACTCCTCATTAAAACCAGGGAGAGCCTCCCGTAATTCGTCTTCATCAAGAAATCCGCACCACCCTGTATCACTCGCGGCTTCTTGCAGGGTGCTTCTCACAATACTTTGTCGATGCCCGTGGAAAAGACCCTCTTCTAAGCTGAGTCGAGCAGCTAGTGACGCAGCAACATCTGTCCCCTCTGGATATGGAACTACCGCGAGAGCTCGATCAATGAGCGATGCCCCAACCGCATCTACCGCTCGTAGAAATGCAGACGATGCTTTATCTGCGAGATACCCAGCAATGCCTTCGATGCTGCGGGCGCTGGCGCGGTGGAGCCGAAGCACCAGATGGTCGTATGCCGCGTCTGGCACAAAAACCATTCGGCTTTCGGGAGAGGGTGGCAAAGTGGTCGTGTCCCGCAGTACCGTGTGAAGATCCGCGCTTTGTAGGTACAAGGTCAACTTCGCAGACCTAGCAGCCAACTCCTCTTGGAGCGCCTCCAACATCGACGGGTGATGGAGTTGCCATGTCTGGCTCGTCGCCTGTCTGGCACGCTTCACAAGGCTTCCTTCAAGTGCCTCCAATGACTCCCGGATCTCGTGAATAGAAACGCCATAGGCTTCCAGAACCGCATCTATAGCTTCGCCCTCGGAAACAGGATCGGGAAGCGCGTTACCGCTATGTAGGCAAACAGCCAACGCTGCGGTTTCGCTTCTTGAAAGCCCGTGAATGACGTCACGGAAATGCTGAACGGGACGTTCAAAGAAGGCCTCAAGTTCCTTGAGCTCGTGCCGAAGTCCACTGTGGAATCGCTTGTTTCCAAGGCGTCTAGCCAACTCAGGGGAGAATGACCGGAGTCGTGCCAGAGCAGAAAGATGCTTCTTAAGTGCTCTTTTTTGTTCCCTTGCAATATCTCCCTCTTTGATGTGATTGTACAGAATGGCGTCTCGCTCCATTTCCGAGAGCTTCGCGACATCTACGCGGACGCGTGCGTCATTGATAATCTCCAGCTTGGACCGCTTTAGCTTGCGCTCCGCCGACGCCAATATGTAGTCGCGCGTGCAAAATAGAATCCGGGCCTTGCGGCGCCGAGCAGCCTCAACCTTCTCGATTGCTGCAGACCACTCACGCAATCGCTCTTCATCCAATGTGGTCTCCCCAAACACATCGTCCACCCAATATATCGTATTAGAATCTGAGGGAGACCATGTGCTCTTGAATTGCTCTGCGTGCTCGATACGAAGGACGCGAACATTTGCGTCTTGCGCAATACTTACCATACATAAGTTTGCGGCGATTGCCGACTTTCCAGATGCCGGCGGACCAACAAGCACAACGAACCCATGGTCATGAAGTGCTTTTTCCGCTCTTCGATACGAATCCGTGGGCACAAAGGTTCGCAGTGGCGCAGCCAAGTCATCCAGCACTGCCCTTGTCTGCTCCTGCATGACGAACGCAACAATCTGTGAGAGATCGCCAATACCGTAGAGACGCGGAACGAGGCGCAGCAATCGCGGATGTGCGTCTATGGTATCTTCTATCCACGTCTCAGACAGGACGAGGCACCTCCCAACACCAGGCAGTGACTCAAAAAATTGGCGTATCCGCGCTTCAGCCTGTGCAGACACTTGGCGGTTTGTCATCAAGACGTAATGACAGGGCGAGGCCAAAGCGATCTTTTTGACCTTCTCGAATTCTTTTCTTAAGTCTGAAACGTCAAGTGGCTCATGCGTTGATGATGTATGCTTGCACTGAACAACAAAGGCACCACTCAGAGTAGACTCGGTCACCAGTCGCCCAGTTGCGACTCCCTGGAACCATCCGTCACGCCCCCCATCAGGTCCCGGGCGAAATCGCGTTGCGACTTCTCCAAGAACGACTCGCATGATCTGCATGCATAGGTCTTCGAATGCAGTCCAACCTAGCCGGTGAAGATTGTATCTTCCTGGGCTGCGACCGCCGGTCATCACGTCACTCCTTTCATACTTAGGCGGATGTGCGCACTTCTAAAAGGCGCCGCAACGCACCTTGAGATGCGCTTGGTCGCGAAATCGTGCCGCAAGCTTGGTGTTGCACATGGCTCAGCGTCTGCTCCAGAAATGTACATTACTAGCCCTCATATTTAAGCATGCGCATTGGCACCAACTGCTCGCCACTTGAGCAATCAGAAGCTTCGCATGGAGTGAACGCACGGCAAAGAGTCGGCTTGTCGCAGCCTGCAGGAGCAAGAAGGTCGTAGATGACCCATCTTTTCTGGATCACGACTACGGTCTGCGTTCAGCAACCAGAGGGCATGAGCGTATACGTACAGGGCGACGTATAGATGGGGGCCATGTTGTGGGGACGTGAGGGGGCAGAGTGGCCGAGGAGGGCCGCTGATAGGGGCCGACCAAGTGATGCTCCCGGCCGGTGCAGAGGCTACGCAGCCCCTTGGGGCACACGCCTGCTCAGGCCGCGCTCGCATCAGG
The DNA here is from genome assembly GCF_003611735.1 of Corallococcus sicarius. Lineage (GTDB taxonomy): Bacteria > Myxococcota > Myxococcia > Myxococcales > Myxococcaceae > Corallococcus > Corallococcus sicarius. Next base: position 3,919 of record NZ_RAWG01000033.1, read on the forward strand.
CGCGTGGCGGGCCTGTGCCCCTTAGAGCCTATTTCGGTAGGGAAGTCGGAGTCCTTCATGCGGTGCTATGCTGTCTTCATGAGCCAGAAGAATCTGAAGGTGCTTGTCAGCGAGGCCGTGCACGAGTTGCTGCGCGAGCATAGTGAAGTGGCGAGGCGGGTGAGAGAGCAGCGTGCGCAAGGGCTCGCCCACTCTCCGGAGGATGGCAAGCGACTGCGCGTGCTCAATGACATGATCAACCCGCTTGTGAGTATGTCGGAGGCCCTCAAGCACGCCGCTGTTCCGACACCTGACGACGTGGATAAGATCCTTGAGACTCTGAAGAACGGGGTGGAGCGACTGAAGGACCTCAAGGAAGACCTGTCGAGCGACGAATAGCGATTGTCGCTCGGTGTCGGGTAGATGCGCCCGCGCATACCGACCACCTACTGCGAGGCCCGGCTGGTGTAAGGGTTGGTGAGTCTGCTCTGTGTAGTGCGCCACGAAGGCTCGCAGCGCCTCGGGAAGCGACCGTTCCTCGCCCGCAGTCCACCGCTGACCTACCTCCCCTGGGGGATTGCCCCGCCCGCGCGCCCGACACCTACTGCTGTCGGAGGAGGCCCTCCATGCGGATGCGGCTGACGCAGGATGTGGAGGAGGAGGCCGATGGCCGGCGGGAGCTGACGGTGGAGGTATTCGTCCACGAGCGGCGGGGCGGCGTCGCTGAGCTCCAGCCCGCGGGCGCTGAGTGGCGCGTGCGGTGGCTGCGTGGGGCGGCGGACCTCAACCGCCAGGGCAGCGGCACGGCCACGGTGCGGGTGACGGCGCCGGGGTTGTACCGCGTGCGGAGCGTCGCGAGTGCCCGGCGTGCCCGGGACGCCTATGTCGAGGTGACGGACGAGGATGGTGCCCTCCACGCCACAGCCCTCGGGGTGGACGAGCAGGTGCCGCGCACGACGGGGCCCACGCTCCAGGTCCTGGAAGAGCGATTCGGCATCACCTCGGCCCGGGCCGCACGCGCGGCCCAGCGGCGTGATGCGGCTGACGCGCTCGCGGACCAGCTCAAGGCGGGCTGCGTCCACTGGAACCTGTCAACGTGAATGAGACAGTGAAAGTGAGAGATTAGTGCGCAGCCCTCTGTGAGGTCGGGAGCGGCGCGGGGTTGTTGATCCAGACGGCGTTCGGAAGGGCCTGGGGCTTCGGAAAGCCGTGGGAGATGCGCTGGAGCAGGCTCGCAACTGGCGCGACTCGTTCGGTCCACGGGCACAGGAGGCGCTGGGAGCTGCCAGTCCTGCCCCGCTGGCTGGGGCTTCAGCTTGGGCTTGCGCTAGGATTCAGCTTCCCGGGATGCCACCCTCGTTCCTCATGAGGCTCCTGCTTCCTCGGGGTAGGCGTAGCGAAATTCGTATGCATCCAGCGCTTCTCTGCTGAGGTTGGCGAGCCTCGGGTTCCCGGACGCGCGCTCTAGCTGTGGCTGAAGGCGATGCTGCAAGGGGCCGCCTGGAGCTGAGGGTGGACGTGGTGGTGTGCTTAGGCTGCGGTGAGCAGGAGTTCTACGACGCGAAGAAGCAATCTCTGGTCACGGGACGGCTCACGGACTTTTCTCTGTTGCATCGCATCTCGGACAAGGACTTCCCGAGGAAGAAGGAGGACTGGTAGCGGCACCGTCACGGCCCTTGGGTGGCGCCAGGTCCCGGGATGAGCGGGCGGGGGCTCTCACATTCGTTCAGCTGCCCCAGGAAGTGGCCGTTGCACGCCCCCCCGATAAGAGGTGAACTCCGCACGGTCCGCGGCCCGTCTATCGAGGCCGCCCACGACGAGCCATGAAAACGGATACGCCCAAAGAGACTGGCGGCCTGGCCGCCCTGAGGGGTTACGACTACCAGGAGGAGGCAACCGTCTGGCTCGCGCTTCACCTCATCTTCGAGCGTCGGGCGCCCCATGTCATCATTGAGCCCGCGCCACACGCGGATCTCGAAGCAACTCCCGCCGAGGAGGCTTCCTCGGTGGTTCGCCACGAGCCCACGCGCTTCCTGTTCCAGATCAAGTACCGGGGAAGTGCGTGGTCAGCACCGTCCCTCTTCCGGAAAATCATTGAGGCGGCCCCGGCCCCGGAGCCGGGTGCGATGCGCAGCCGCAGGAGGACCCTCGCCCCGGTGGAGCAGCTCGCTGCAGATTCCTCGCTGCACTACGTGTTGATCACCAACGGCCAGTTCGTCTCGAACGCCCGGGAGTTCGTCATCTCAGGCCTGGAGCATCTTCCAAGGAACGTACCGGGAGCGCACCTCACCGTCCCGGAGGGAGTCTCTGCGGATGAGATTTCCTCCCGCATCGGCGCCATGGAGCTACTCACGCGCAGCGAGCTTGCGGCCCGTGTGCGCGGGCTGTTTGCCAGCCCCGAGGTCGCGCTGTTCGTCCCGGCGACACGCCTCGACGAGGCCCTGATGCTCCTGAAGCAGGACGTGCACGCACGCCTTGTAGGCGACCGTCCATTGACGTGGACACGAGAGGAGATCATCAAGCGCCTGCGCGGCCTGGGTGGCGCACCGGCACGAACCTCGGACATGGATGACTTCGAGCCTCCCCGGGGCTACGACCAGCTCGTGCAGCGGCTTCACCGGGAGAACCGGCTGCTGCTGAAGGGCCCGCCGGGAGTGGGCAAGACCCTGGTCGCCGACATGCTCGCGCACGAGCTGCGGACAGCCAGAACGCCTTTCGAGGTCGTCCACGCGGGTTCGCCAGGGGAGATCCGGCAACGGCTTCAGCAAGAGGGCCCGTTCTTGTTCCGTGTGGATGACCCCTGGGGCCAGGATTCACGAATCCCCGAGAAGGGCTGGGCCCAGCAATTGCCGAATCTGTTCCGACAGGTCTCGGGGCCTGCGGGCTCGGCCCACAAGATCCTCGTCACTACCCGGATGGGGTTGCTGGGTGACGTGTATGCGCAGAGCGTCCCGAAAGAAGTGACCAGCGCAAGCGAGACGCTCGACCCCGAGAGCTACGACAGTGCGGCCCGGCTCCGAATCCTTGAGCGAAAGAGGAGGGCCCTCCAGGCAGTGGCGCGGCGGCAGTTCGTCCGACAGCACCGCGAGGAGATCGTTGAGACATTGAAGGTTCCCCTCTCCATTGATCACTTCGTCTCCTCGGTGGGCGCGGCGCCGCCGGACTCGCACCTGGACCTCGCGAAGCTCTTGCATGACGCCGAGGTGGAGGAGCTGTCCGGAACACTCCAGCGCGAACTCCTGGGGATGGACTGGGCCCGTCTTCCAGCCATGTTCCTGTGGACCCAGCTCTGTGTGAGCGCGGCCTGTGACATCGACCTCGCACGGATGCGCGCACAACGCCTTCAGCGGCAGGCGCAGAAGCCGCTCCCCTTCCAGAAGCTCGTGGATTGGATGGTCGAAGCAGGCTGGCTCCGGCGGAACGAAAGGCGCCTGAATGCCCACCCCACGACGGTCACCGGTCTGGAGCGGCTTTTAGACTTCCTGCCGGATGAGGCCGATCACCTCGTGGGCGAGCTGTTGGAACACATGTGCGCTGCGAACGAAGTACAGGCGGCGTATGAACTCGCTGACCGCCTGCCGGACGCGAGACGTGCCTCTGTCCCCCAGGCCGTCGCGGCAACCATCCAGCAGCACTTCCTGGAGGAACTTCTGCGGACCGAGCCCGCGAACTTCGGGGGGTTGCTGCATGCCGCGCAGCGTTGGATGCCGGAGGGCAGCCCACTCGCGCTCCTCATTGTCGCCCTCATTAGTCCGTCCAAACGGGGAGATGATGGCTGGTGGGAGATCACCAACTGGGCGCCTCCAGACTGGCAGCCGTCGACCTATCACCTCGTCCAGGCATCCGCTGAATCCCGGCAGGTCCTGGAAAGGTACATCCGGCTATGGCCGACCACGGCCAACCTCGGGCTGCATGAGAACGGGTTCGCGGAATGGACTTCCCGATTCGAATGGGACCTGAGTCAGGTGTATCGGAAGAGCCTCGAAGAGGCGCTCGACTCCGGCGGCTGTGCTGTCGGAGACCTCGCCCGGGGCGCGCTCGGCGGAATGGCACCTGCATACGAGGAGCTGCTGGACCGGATTTTTCTGGCTTCAAATCAACTCCAACAAGATGAAGAGCCCAGCGCGCTGCTGTTGAAGGCCAGACAGGGCATCCTGGACGATGCGTATGCCGACTACCTCCTTACCCGTGATGGCCCCCCCACCCCCGAGGAAGCCGCCTCCACCGCGCTGGATGGCTGGATGGCTGTTCGGCGGAAGAGAGAGGGCTATTCGTGGATCCTCACACACCCGCACAAAGAACGCCTGTACTCAAGCTGGGGTGAGGCCATCCTTGAGGGGGTTCCTTCCCCAAGCGAGGAGGAGATCGAATCATTCCTGAATGCAGGGGATGACACCTCTCCCCTAATGGCTTGGCGCATCATCGCGGAGCGACAATTCACGGGCTTTGCCCCGCGTATGGTGGAAGCGCTCAGTACAACCTCGCTGGAAAGCATCGAGCCTTGTCTTGAAACTCTGTCACGGCTCATCTCCGCTCCAGCACTGGGGGCTGCCCTACGCGATCGCAGCCCAGGATGGAGCGAGGAACGGAGAGCCCTCGTCGCCCTGGTCGCCCTGGGACTCGAGGAATGGTCCAGCGATGAGAAGAAGCCCTACCGTGACGAGGTGGGTGCGGCCATAGGAGAACCCCTTGCTCATCTCGTGGAACTCTGCGCGCGCACGCTAGCGGGCAAGAGCGGGCCCGAAGTCGTTGCCCGGCTCTCGCATGAAGACCGCGAGCTGCTGCGACGATGGGCGCAGCAGCCTGAAGAGCAGGTCAGGAAGGCCAGCCTGCTCACCCTGGCCACGGCGGGAGAGTCCGTGCTCCTGGAATCCGAATATGCCCTGGAGCAAGAGAACTTCGAGGTACGCAAGACGGCCATCCAGGCACTCTCGTTAGATGCCTCACCAGCCGCACGTGCTCTTCTTCTCCGAGCACTATCCGATGTCGATGCCAGCGTTCGGGTTGCAGCGGTCCACGCCCTCGGCACTGGGGCATCTTCGGAAGAACAGCAATCCATCCTCAATCTTGCACTCGATGAAAGTTCTTATGTCCGGACTGCCTGCGTTGAGGTGATTGTGCGTGAGCGATGGGATGCCGGGCGAGAGCCGCTGGCCGCGTTGCTTCGAGACGTGCACGACCACGGGCCGGGCGTGGAGGAGCACGTCGTGCATGGCATTGCCAGAGCTGCTGCCAAGGCCCTCGCCCAATGGAAGCCCCATCCTCCGGCGGCGGTCGACGCGCTCCTGCGTTTCGTGACCGACGGGCTGGCTGCAAACACGGACCCGAATGTCCACGAGGAGGTCTTGAGGCTCCTCATCGCCCACGATGACCCTCGCGTCGCCGCCACGGTTTCATCCGCCATCGGCGTCGTCGCAGGCGAGAAGCGCTCGTCCGCCGTTCGCATCCGCTCGCTTCTCCTGCAGGCCCTCATTCTGCACCTGCACCGTTGGCCAGGGCATTGCGCGGGCGTCTCGGTTCTCCCCATCGCGCAGGAGGCCATGAGCGCCAACGCCTTCTCCGCAGGGCGAGCCATGCTGGTACTCGGGATGGTGGGCGCACATGCAGACACCGCCCGGCTCCTGGAACAAGAAGGGCATCGTCTTGAGCGGGCACTGCTCGCCGTGCTGGGCGCGGCGGTGACGAAGGCCGCCCCCAGTAAAGAGGCCGAGCAGGAACTCTGCCAAGACGAAGACGCAGGGCAACTCGTGGCGTGGGCCCGTGGAGGGCAGTCGGCGACCGCCGAGGTCTGGGAAAGCCGTTGGCGCGCCCATGCCCGACTCCATACTTGGCTCGCCGAGCTGTGGGAGGAGAGGGTCGGCTGGCCCAGCGCCATCCTATTGGGCGGGAAGCTATGTCTCGGATCGACATTCATGGAGAGCATCAAGGCCCACCATCGATTGCAGGACGGGCCCGCGCGCTGAGGGCGGCTGGCGCCTGTCTGGGGCCAAACGCTTCGTGTCGGCCAGAGAGCAGGCCAGCGACCTGATCACCAATGCCGCATGTGATGGCCAGCCCGCCTTCTTCCTCATCGACAAGAACGACTCCATCCAGGTGGAGGATGTCTGGGGCCACCCTGGGCATGCGGGCCACGCGCTGCCAGCTCCTACACTTCCAGGACACGCTGCTGCCGGAGTCCCGGAGGCTGCCGCTGGATCCCTCCCAGCCCAACCTCATCGCCCTGAGCCTGCCGTGGATCTCCATCGGCATCCCCGAGGCGGCGCTGGCCTTCGCCATCCCATACGCCAGGGAGCACAAGCTGCCTCCGGAGAACCGGGCCACCGCGGAGATGCAGTGGGTGCAGTTCTCGGTGGCGGAGTTAGGCCTCCGTCTGGAGGCGGCGCGGGCGCTGGCCATGCGCGCGCGGTCATCACCACCGCGGCCATGGAGCTCGCTGGAGGATCGGGCTACATGCGCAGCCATCCCATTGAACGCTACCTGCGCGATGCCATGAGCGGCCCGCTGATGGCCTGGTCTCCGGCGGTGATCCGCGACTTCCTCGGCAAGGCCCTGCTGGGGCTTCAGCCGCCACCGCATTAGGCAAGTCACCCTGCAGGGAGGCAGCGGGAATCGACCCCAGCGACGAGGCGATAGGAAACCCGAAGCAGGACGCGCTGTTACCCACTATCGCCTTGATCTCTCGTCGGTTCGTAGTGCCGCCCCATCCCGTCTTCCCCCGTCTTGTCCCGTTCTCATCCCCGCTTGAGGGGCACGCTGGGGGCACATGCGGCCCCACAGGGGCAACCCGCTCACGGACGCGAGCGGCCCGAGCTCATGAGGACGCCGGGGCACTACGACGGCTGGAGCCACTTCCAGCAGCCGCTCGACGAGGCAAAGCGGGTCTTCGTGTCTTTTTCCAGTGTTTCTGGCCGGACATGAGCAGGACTTCCGAAATCGTCCCCATCAGCCCAATGCTTGTTCCAATTCCATGCACATCCAGTGATGATGGCGACGATTGGCGCAATGCCAATCTTCGATGTGAAGGATAATTATGCCACAGCTTCACAAGTGTCTGCTGACAGCCTCCCTGGCCTTCCTTGGTTTGAGCGCCTGTGGCGACGTGACCTCTCCGGACGCGGCACAGCGCAGCACCCGCCAGGATGAGATGGTGGCAGAGGCTGTGCCTCTCCCGATCCCTGCCGGCTGCCTCCTGACCTCACTGGATACAGACGGTGACGGCATCTGTAACGTCGTGGAGCTTGTGTTGGGCACCGATCCCAACAAGGCTGACACGGATGGGGACAGCCTCAGCGACTACGTGGAGACGTTCGGCTTCGGCGGCCTGGATCTGAGTGCCCTCGGCGCCAACCCGCGCAAGAAGGACGTCTTCGTGGAGGTCGACTACTATCCCAACCTCAGGCCCAGCCAGGCCACGCTGGACAAGGTCATCACGGCTTTCGCCAGCGCGCCGGTGAGCAATCCGAATGGGTCCACAGGCATCACGCTGCACCTGGTGGTGGATCAGCAGATCGCCGCTGCGGACGCGGACATGGACCTGAACCCCGTGTGGCCGGAATTCAACGCCATCAAGACGAAGTACTTCGCCGCCGCCCGCGCGCCCTACTTTCACTACACGGTGTTCGCGAACCAATACGACGGGAATTTCTCCAGCGGCATTTCTTTCGGCATCCCCGCGCAGGACTTCCTGTTGACGTTGGGCTCTTTCAATGGCACCGAGCAACAGCAGGCCGGCACCCTCATGCACGAACTGGGGCACAACCTGGGCCTGCGCCACGGTGGCAATGACGACTCCAACTACAAGCCCAACTACCTGAGCATCATGAACTACGAATACCAGTTCCATGGATTCGAACTTGGCGGCAAGGTCGGCGCGCTCGACTACTCGCGTGTGCAGGTGGCTTCCATCAGCGAGGCGGCCGTCTACGATCTCACCGCGTTCGCGCCCGTCGCCCCGACCACCGAGACGGAACTGGGCAAGTACTACGGGCTGCGCTTCAACGACGCCCAGGTGTCTATGTTCTCTGCAACCGACTTCGTCGACTTCAACAACAACCGCCAATACGACTTCAACCCCTATGCGCTGGACTTCAACCGCGACGGCGACGCGACGGATGTGTTCCCTGCGTCGCAGAACGACTGGGCGGCCGTGATCTATGACGGCGGCCAGATTGGCTTCGCCACGCCGGGCATGCCCCGGCATCTGGATCGCGAGGAGCGCTTCCTCGTTGCCCCCGAGGAGATGGAGCCCTGCCTTTCCGGGGATCCGGACCGCGCCCCGTAAGTCCGCCTCCCGTTGCTGAAGAGTCGAATCCCACCGCCGGGGCCGCCTGCACGGGCCCCGGCGGGCGGGCGATTCTGGAGCACCGGAGCTTGCCCACGGCCTGTGCGAGGTGGGCCCCGCCTTTGACTTCCTCTCCTTCATCGAACCCGCGGCGTGGTCAGGGTTCGAGCGGGTCCTGAACCTCTAGGCCCGCGAGCCGATGCGCTTGCGCAGCCGCTCGGCCGCGAAGTCCAGGAAGGCCGTCGCCGCCCGGCGTTGGGGGCCCGGCAGGTGGACGAGCTGCACCGGAACGGGCGCTGGCTCGAACGGTTCGAGCACCACGCGCAGCCGCCTATCCGCGAGCAGCGAGTCCACTTGATAGGAGAGGACCCGCACGAGTCCCAGGCCGGCCAGCGCGGCGTCGATGGCCGCCTGGGCCGTGTTGATGATCAGCCGTGGGCGCACGGCGACACCTCGCTCCCGCCTTCCGCCGCTCGGGAAGGACCACCGGTCCGCGATGGGGGTCGTGGTCGTGAACGCGATGCACTCGTGGTGGGCCAGCGCCTCCGGGTCCTTCGGCACGCCCGCGCGCTTCAAGTACGCCGGGCTCGCGCAGATGACCGAGCGCACGTGGCCGACCCCTCGGGCCCGCAGCGCCGAGTCGGCGAGCGCCCCGATCCGCACGCCCACGTCCACGCCCTCCTCGGCCAGCGACACCACGCGATCAAGGAGGGTGAGCCGCAGGTCCAGCTGGGGATGGGCTCCCAGGAACTCCGCCACCACGGGCACGAGGTGCAGCTGGCCGAACAGCACCGACGCCGTCACGGACAGCGTGCCGTGCAACTCGGTCCGCGCGTCGGAGGGCGCTTCGAGGAGCTCGAACTCCGCCAGCGCCCGGCGGCTGCGCTCGAGGTAGTGCTCCCCCTCCCCCGTGAGCGAAACAGACCGGGTGGTCCGGTTCAGCAGGCGCGTGCCCAGCCGCTGCTCCAGCGCGGCGACGGCGCGGGTGACGCTCTGGGGGGAGCAGGAGTGGGTCCGGGCTGCCTCGATGAAGCTCCCCAGGCTCGCGACGGACACGAAGAGGCGCCACTCCCCGACTCGATCCATTGTTCCACCTCCTGGAATACTGTTACCACGGACGCGTCATTGTTGACGAAGTGGGAGGCCCGTACCTTGGGCTCATGAAACCCTCTTCGAGCGATGTGGCCTTCTCCCCAGCGGTGAAGCAGGTGCAGGGCGAGCGTGGCTCCAGGGCCGCGTATGCCCGGATGGAGCGCGACGGGGGCTTCGAGACCGAGGTGACGGAGAGCCTGCGCGCGTTCCTCGCGCAGGTGGACACGGGGTTCCTGGCCACCGCGAGCGCGGAGGGGCAGCCCTACATCCAGCATCGCGGTGGTCCCCGAGGTTTCATCCAGGGGCTCGACGACCACACGCTCGGGTTCGTCGACTTCGTGGGCAACCGTCAGTACGTCTCGACGGGCAACCTGTCCGAGAACGAGCGGGTCTGCCTCTTCCTCATCGACTACGCGCGCCAGCGCCGCGTCAAGGTCTGGGGCACGGCGCGCGCCGTCCCCGCGACGGACGAGCTGCTGTCCCGGTTCGTTACCACCGGGTCCCGCGCGCGCCCCGAGCAGGTCATCCTCATCACGGTGAGCGCCTGGGATGTGAACTGCCCGAAGCACATTCCGCAGAAGCTCGATGCCTCCGAGGTGGCCCAGTCGCTCCAGCGGCTGGAGAACCGCATCGCGCAGCTGGAAGCGGAGAACCGCCGTCTCCAGGCGGCTCGCTCCGCCTCGCCATGAATTCCTGCATCACCGTTATTCCAGCCCTAGCGGCTTGACTGAGAGAGGAGCACGGCGCTACTCCCAGTGCCCCCTGTCACCCGGAGCACCCGCCCATGCGCAACGTTCGACGTCCCCTGATGCTGCTCCCGTGGTTGATATTGTCCGCCTGCCATCCGGAGTCGGAGCCCTCCACGGCAGAGGCGCCCGCCGAGGCGACAGGCCAGACGTCCCGCCTGTTGCGAGCGGAGGTCCCCGTCCCCGGGCAGTACGTGGTGGTGCTCGCGCCCCCGGCCCTGGGCGAGCCGGAGGACGTGCCCGCGCTGGCGGAGGCGCTGGCGTCGAAGCACGGTGGACAGGTGCTCCACGTGTACCAGAAGGCCCTGCGGGGCTTCTCGGTGCGCATGACGGAGGCCCAGGCGCTGGAGCTGGCCCGGCACCCGGCGGTGGCCTCCATTGAAGAGGATGCGGTGGTGCGCGACTCCCTCGTGCAGTCCTCGCCGAGCAACTGGGGACTGGACCGCATCGACCAGCGCACGCTGCCGCTCGACAACCAGTACACGTACTTCGGTACCGGGGCGGGCGTTCACGCCTACCTCATCAGCACCGGCATCCGCACCACCCACACCGACCTGGGCGGCCGGGCCACGGCGGACTTCAACAACGTCCCGGACGGGATGGGCCACACCGACTGCAACGGCGTGGGCACCCACTGGGCCACCGTCATCGGAGGCAACACCTACGGCGTCGCCAAGGGCACGCGGCTGCACTCGGTGCGCGTGCTGGACTGCGGTGGCAGCGGCACCATCTCCAACATCCTCGCCGGCGTGGACTGGGTCACCTTCAATCACATCAAGCCGGCCGTGGCCCTGCTCAACCTCAACATGACGTCGGTCAACGCCACGTTGGAGGCGGTGGTCCGCAACTCCATCGCCCAGGGCGTCACCTACGTGGGCACCGCCGGCATCCGGTCCGTGGACGCCTGCACCACGTCGCCCGCGCGCATGCCCGAGCTCATCACCGTGGGATTCTCCAGGAACACCGACGCGGTGGCGTCCTTCTCCAACTTCGGCGGCTGCGTGGACCTGTTCGCGCCAGGAGATGGCATCACGGGCGGCTGGTTCAACAGCGACACCGCGACCAACACCATCGGCGGCGGAGTGGGCGCGGCTGTCGCGACCGGGGCCGCCGCGCTCTGGCTGGAGGTGTTCCCCACGGCCACGCCCGCCGCGGTGTCATCGATGCTCACGAGCCATGCCACCACCGGTGCGCTCACCCCCACGCCCACGGCTCCGACGCCGGACCGCCTGCTGTACACGGGATTCATCGGCTCGCGGCTGAGGGGAGGCACCCCGGTCAGCGGCATCCCCAACCGGCTGGGCGACCTGCGCTTCTTCCGGCTCGACGTGCCGACGGGCACCACGCGGGTCACCTTCACCACCAGCGGCGGAACGGGTGACGTGGACCTCTACGTGCGGGCCGGCGCGCTGCCCTCGCTCAGCGTCTATGACTGCGCGCCCTACCTGACTGGCAACGCGGAGACCTGCACCCTCAACTCGCCAGCCGCGGGCCCCCTGTACGTCATGCTGCACGGCTTCGCGAACTTCTCGGGCGTATCGCTGTCGACGACCGTCACGCCGTAGCGCGGAGAAGCCAGAGCGCCGGGCAGCAGTGGGCAGGCGGCATTGACTGGAATAAGCGTCAAGGCGCTGCGCGTCCGCCGATCTCCGGAAAGCGCTCGTAGGTCCGCTTGAGCGTGTCCAGGTGGGCGGGGTCGTCCAGGTTGAGCGGCGCATCGGTGAGCTGCACGACCCAGCCGCCCGATGCTGTGCGCCGCGCCCGTGAAAGCAACTCAGAGTCGCGGGCCGGGTCCGGGAATCCGATGGCTTGCGCGGCAGCGGCGGACCAGTAGTTCAGCCACCCGAGGTAATAGGGAATCTCGGGCGAGCGGATGTGCTCGAAGAGCTGGAGGGCTGGCAGGCCCCGGGGAGGGGACGGCGGCCCTTCCAGCGTGGGAGCTATCTGCTCCGCGATGTCCCCTGAAGCGCCGTCCGGCGTCGCATGCCCCCAGAACGCGCGTGCGCCCTCTGCCACTGCTTCAAGCACATCCACCGCTGCTGCGATAACCCCCGCATCTAGCGGCAACTTCGCATGGACTTGGAGCTGGGGTCGGCCGCCTGGGCTCACATACGCGGATCGGTGGCGCCCGGAAATCATCACGGGGGAACGCTCATCGTTGTTGCATATCATCGGAAACTCGCCACGCGTGGCCTCCTCAGTCAACCACGCATCGCGCTGTGGCAACGCGGCAAGCCGTCGCCTGTCGGTGACTCTCCACTCCAGGCGCAAGCCGGGGAGCGCCTTTTCCATCCCATGGACGGCAGCGAGTGTGCGGTTGCCGTCACCCACAAGCGCAGGTGCATAGACGTTGAGAATGAGGGGGCTTCGAATGGTCATCGTTTGCATCCCGTTACGACGATCTTGAAGGTGGGCTCCTGTTTGAGCAGCGCGAGTCTGTGCGCGTCGGTGCTTACGCCTACAACGAAGTCATATCCACAGGCCAGCGCAGCGTCGCGCTCCTTAGCCAATTGCACAATTTCCTTCTCAATTTCCTGCTCCCGGATAAAGCCATTATATGTGTCAAAGCGATGGGTCTTGATCTCCCACAACACGCGCACGCCGACTTGCAGCGCATCGAACCGTATTCCGTTCACGAGCACGTCCATGCCGGGGTAGCGGTTCGGCGGGAACTTATCGGCGCACTCGTTATGCGGGACATCCTCGCCCGCGTGGGGCACCGGAACAGGTTCGCAACTGGCGCGCCCCGTTCGGTCCACGGGCACAGGTGGCACAGGGGGCTGCCAGTCCTGCCCCGCTGGCTCGGGCTTCAACTTGGGCTTGCGTTGCGCTTCAGCTTCCCGGGATGCCACCTTCGTTCCTCGTGAAGTCCCTGCTTCCTCGGGGGAGGCGTGCCGCAGCTCATACGCGTCCAGCGCCTCCTTGATGGCGACGCCGACCACCACCACGCCCAGGACGACCACCGCGCCCACGGCAATCTCGGGAGCCGCCAGCACGCAGAATCCGAGTCCCACGGCAGCGGCGTCAGCGGAGGCGACTGTGCATCTTCCCGTGGTGTCGTGGAACTCGATCCGGTCATGGTCGAGGGTCCGATAGCACTTCTCCACCAGCAAGGGCCAAGGCTGGGAAGCCTCACGGACGACGCACCGTCCCCCGTCAGTCCATGGCAGCACCGCCGCACGCTGGAGATTGGCGATCCTCGGGTTCCGGGACGCGCGCTCTGCTGGGCTCGGTGCCGACGTGGCGCAAGCCGAGAGGAAGAGTAGGAGTGCGGCATAGGCGCGGAGTCGCATGGTCACGTCCTTTCAGGCGAGCCAGCGAGCTGCGGGGAAATCCTGGCCGCATGTGGAGTATGCCAGCATCCACGAATACCATGGATACCATGAACGCACCGAGGCGCGGCAGCATGGCCCGGAGCGCACCAGCGGTCATGAAGCGCCCACGCCTACTTGCGGCTCGCTTCCGCGTACAACACGAACCCATCGACGGGCATGGGTGCATGGGGGACGAGCGTCTCCACGAGAAAGAGATTGTCGCAGTGCCTGGCGTTCGGCCCGCCCAATACGGTCTTGATGGCCGGCTCCACGCACTCTTCAGCGGGAAGAAACGCGCTGCCAGCTTGAGCAAGCCTGCGAATGATGTGCGCGGGATGTACCCGCCACTCATGGCTCTCGGGGTCGATCCGGCTGCCGATTTGGCCGAGCCATCGCACGAGATCCGCCCGCTGTGACTCAAGAAGCTTGTCGAAGTCCGTCAGGGAGGAGTTGGCACGGGAGGGATAGAGCCATCCGGTAACACGCGCCTCCGGCATGGCCGACTCTGCCCAGGCGGCCACTGCTGATGGATCGATGATTCGAAATCGTGTCTCCAAACGATCCATCGGCGGTTCGCTGTTCCAATAGCGTGTTACATCCTGACCAACGAACCCCGAGAGTTCGACGCGCCCACCGGCATCCACCTCCATCAGGAACTCTGGGGTGCTGTCATAGATGTTGTACTGAAAGGCGGGCACGCCCAGGCGCGAGGAGAGGCGTGCGAGCAGCGGCGGGGTTCCCTGCATCAGGAGTTCAAACGGTGCGGTGCGCAGGACGGTCCACCCGGGGGCTCCGTGAAAACCCGCCAGGCCCCAACGCTGCACCTCGTCACCGAGCCCGTACTGCATGCGGTCGTGCCGTTCCCGGGTGCGCGGCTTGGGTGTTGTCAAGCGCCGCCCCCCTTCCACCAACAAGCGTGAGAGCTCTCTCTTTACCCGGGCTGTATCCGCACACTGGATGAAAGCCACGTTCAGCCACGTTCCCATGAAAGATGAGTCTGCCACGTGAGGCGATGACGGTCATCGGTGGTGCCGACGCTGCTGGAAACGCTCGCGAAGCTCGCTGAGTTCGTCAACGCTCCGGCCCTCGTGCAGATGCTGTCGGTCCTATTGGAGGCGGAGCCAGGAGCGCTGGGCGACTTCGATGGACTGCGGGACATCGCGGAATACTCGGCCCTGGTGAACCGGCAGGTGGACGCCGTCGCTTCTCGCCCTGGAACGTTCGAGCCCGGCCGGAGCTACTTCTTCGGCCATCCGGCCCCCGATTGAAACCGCGTTGACTGGAACGAGATTCTAGAATCATATTCCAGTCATGGAGAAGGAACGTCGAAGCACCGTGGGAGAGCGCAGCCGGCGCGCCATCCTGGATGCGGCGCTCGAGTGCTTCACGCGCCTGGGGTGGGCGGCGACGACCATCGAGGACATCCGCAAGGTGAGCGGGGCCAGCGTGGGCAGCGTCTACCACCACTTCGGAGCCAAGGAGGGCATCGCAGTGGCCCTCTACATCGACTGCCTGCGCCAGTATCAGGAGGCGCTGCGCGGGCGACTGGAGCGGGAGCACGACGCGGAAGCCTTCGTGCGCGCGGTGGTGGTGCATCACATCACCTGGTCGCGCGCCCATCCGGAGGCCGCGCGCTACCTCATCCAGATGCGGCGGGACGAAGCCGTCTCGGCGGCGGAGCCGGAGGTCCAGGAGGCCACGGGAGACTTCGCGCGCGACGGCTACGCACGGCTGAAGGAATTCGTGAAGGAGGGACAGCTCCTCCGCCTCCCGACGACGGCGTACATGCCCCTGTTGATGGGGCCCGCGCAGGAATTGCTGCGCTCCTGGGCCAGCGGCCGGGCGGAGCTGAAGACAGGCATCGAGAAGGTCCTGGCCGACGCCGCCTGGAAGAGCCTGCGGCCCGAGTCACCCTCCGGAAGGTCGTCATGAGCGTCGGCACCGAAGCACCCTCCCCGTCCGGTGTGCGGGTCGAGGACGTCCAGATTCCCGCCAGGGATGGCCAGCCCCTGGCCGCGACGCTGTACCAGGGGAGCCGCAGCAACGGCGTCGCCGTGCAGATCAACGCGGGGACGGCCATTCCGCGCAGGTACTACGACGCCTTCGCGCGCCACCTCGCGGACCGGGGCTTTGACGTCATCACCTACGACTACCGGGGCATGGGGGACTCGCGGATGGAGCCAGCGGCGCTCCGCAAGGCCCGCTTCCAGGACTGGGGCGAGCAGGACGCGCCCGGGGTCACGGACTGGCTCACCGCGCGCTTTGCGTCGCACCGGCTCGCGGTGGTGGGGCACTCCGCGGGAGGACAGATGCTGGGGCTCGCGGACACCGCGCCGCGGCTCCACGCGGTGCTGTTGATTGCCTCGCAGCACGGCTGGTGGAGGTACTGGAGGGGTCGCGACGCGTTGCTGCTGGCGCTCATCTGGAACGTGGTGACGCCCGTGTCGGTGGCGCTGCTGGGTTACTTCCCGGGGAAGCTCGTCGGCATGGGGAACCTGCCGCCGGGCATTGCAAGCCAATGGGCCCGCTGGTGCCGCAATCCCCACTACGTGTCCGACGACCGGGGCGAACCCCTGAGGCCCTACAATGAACGCCTCCGAGCGCCGCTGAGGCTCTACAGCTTCACGGACGACACCTACGCGCCGGAGGCCGCGGTGCAAGGCCTGCTCGCTTCCTATCCCCAGGCCCCGCGCGAGCACCTGCACCGCACCCCCGCTGAGCTGGGAGTGAAGCGCATCGGCCACTTCGGCTGGTTCCGCCCGACGATGCCCCGCGCGGCCTGGGACGAGGCGGCGGACTGGCTCGAACGGGCGGCGCTGCGGGAGACCCTCTCCGGTTAGCGAGGGTGGTCTAGGGTGCCCCGCACCATGAAGAAGCTCGACCTCTCCGCCATCCCCTCCCAGGCGGGCAGCAGCTATCCGCCGCCCTTCGACGCGCCCTGCAACGCCCAATCCACCCAGCGGCTGGCACGCCACGCGGGGCTGACCGCGTTCGGCGTCAACCTCACCGTCATCGAACCCGGGGCCTGGTCCAGCCAGCGTCACTGGCACAGCCACGACGACGAGTTCGTCTGGGTGATGGAGGGCGCACTGACGCTGGTCACCAACGCCGGCGAAGAGGTGCTGCGCGCGGGTGACTGTGTTGCCTTCAAGCGCGGCGACCCGGATGGCCACCACCTCATCAACAAGTCCGGACGCCCGGCGAAGGTGCTCGAGGTCGGCAACTCCGCCCCGGAGGATCGCTGCGAGTATCCGGACATCGACCTGCTCTCCATCCGAAGCGAGCCCGGATACACCCACCGTGATGGAACGCCCTATCCGGGGAAGAAGTAGGACCGCCGGGAATGGAGGGAAGCCTTCGCTGAGGACCCTTGTGGCCGATGCAGGGGTTGCCGGGTCTACAAAGAAGCCTGGGTTGTAATTTTACACCTGGGCGCACCGGAGCCCCTCCATGCGCATTCGCCGATTCGTTTCGCTCGTCCCCCTCCTGCTGCTGGGAAGTGCCTGCGGTACCGAAGTCATTGACGACACGCTGCCGGCCACGCCGGGAGTGCAGGACAGCGCACTGGCGGCGAAGCCTGCCGCGGGAGAGGGCCTGCGTCGGCTGCAGGCGCAGCGTCCCGAGTTCTTCCGTGGCGCGGGCGAGGTGTCCTCCCGCCGGGTGCTGATGGACTCGCAGGGCAAGGCGCATGAGCGCGTGTCGCAGAGCTTCAAGGGCGTCCCCGTCTTTGGCGCCGCGGCCATCATCCACCTGGGCCAGGACGGCGCCGTCGCCAGCGTGACGGACCGGCTGGTCCGCGACCTCAAGGTGGACACCACGCCCCGCCTCAAGGTGGACGAGGCCGTGAAGCTTGCCATTGCCGCGCTGGAGTCCGGCAGCACGGTGGTGGGTGCGCCCCGGGCGGACCTGCAGATCCTCGCGGACAGCCAGCACACGCGCCTGACGTGGCGGGTGCAACTGGAGACGGTGAAGGCGGACGGCGAGCCCTCGCTGCCGAACCTCTTCATCGACGCGCACTCGGGCGACGCCGTCCAGCAGTTCGACAACCTCCAGACGAGCCGCAACCGGAAGACGTACACGGCGAACAACCGCACGACGCTCCCTGGCACGCTGGTGCGCGGCGAGGGCCAGGCGCCCTCGAGCGACGCCATCGCGAACCAGGCCCACGACAACGCGGGCTTCACGTATGACTTCTACGCCAACGTGTTCGGGCGTGACAGCTACGACGGGCTGGGGACGAACCTCATCTCGACGGTGCACTACAGCAAGAACTACGTGAACGCGTTCTGGAACGGGACGCAGATGGTCTACGGCGACGGCGACGGCGTGCAGTCCACCGCGCTGACCGTGCTGGACATCGTGGGCCATGAGCTCACGCACGCCGTCACCGACACGTCGTCGGAGCTCATCTACGCCAACGAGTCGGGCGCGCTCAACGAGGCCATGTCCGACGTCTTCGGCGCGGCCATCGAGGCCTACCGGGATGGCGCCGTCAGCGCCAACACCTGGAAGGTGGGCGAGGAGTGCTGGACGCCCGGCACGGCTGGCGACGCCCTTCGTTACATGAACGACCCGGCCATCGCGGGGGACTACGACTTCTACCCCACGCGCTACACGGGCACCTCCGACAGCGGCGGCGTGCACTGGAACTCCGGCATCGCGAACCTGGCCTTCCACCTGATGGTCTCCGGCGGAACGCACCCGCGCGGCAAGACGACCACTGTCGTGACGGCGCTGGACCCGGTCAGCCGCTACAACAGCATCATGAAGGGCGCGGCCATCTTCTACCGCGCGAACACCGTCTACCTGACGCCGGGCAGCACCTTCTCCGACGCGCGCAACGCCACGGCGCAGGCCGCGACGGACCTGTACGGGGCCAGCGCCGCCGCGTCCGTCAACGAGGCGTGGACCGCGGTGGGTGTCGCCGCCCCGCCGACGTGGACCGTCATCACCACGCTGAGCAACGTGGGTGGCAGCCGCAACAGCAACACGAACCTCAGCTACGTCACGCCGGCGGGCGCGGCGGCGATGAAGTTCGAGCTCTCCGGCGGCACGGGTGACGCGGACCTGTACGTGAAGTTCGGCAGCGCGCCCACCACCACGAGCTACGACTGCCGCTCGGCGGGCGCCACCAGCGACGAGTCCTGCACCCTCAGCCCGGCGAAGCAGGGCACGTACTACGTGCTGATCAAGGGCTACACGGCCTACTCCGGCACGACCTTCAAGGTCAGCTCCGGCCAGTAATCCACGGGCTTGCTGTCCCCTCCCACCGGCGCGGTCGCCATACCCAGGCGGCCGCGCCGGTTTCTTTTCGTGCTGCCGGGGGCAGGCCCGGAACACCGTCAGCGCGGCAACGGGTTATCCTGATGCGCGATGGCCTCCCCGACATCTCCGAACTTCCAGTTTCTGCTGGCCCATGACCCGCTCCTGGTCGCGCTGGGCGCACAGGCCGAGCGACTCTTCGCTGACGACCCTGTCACCTGCCTGATGAAGCTGCGTCAGTGGGGCGAAGTGTTGGCCCAGCACGCTGCGGCCAGCATGGGCGTTACCGTGAAGGACCGGACGCCCCAGTTTCAGCTCATCGAGCAGCTCGCGACGCCACCGCGCGGAATCCTCACACCAGACCTGCAGCGCCTCTTCCATGGCCTGCGGGAAACGGGAAACCGTGCCACCCACGAGGCGCAGGGCACCCACAGCGAGGCGCTCCACCAGCTCAAGATGGCCCGGAACATCGCCATCTGGTTCCACCGCGCGTTCGGACGGAAGGACTTCGAACCGGGCCCGTTCATTCCTCCACCGGATCCGACCAAGGAGAGCGCGGCGCTGAAGGCCGAGCTGGAACGACTGCGGCAGGCGCTGGAAGATGCGCACCTCTCCCACGAAGCGACCCAGGCTGCGGCGAAGGAGGCTGAGCGGGCGCGGCTGGCTGCCGAGGAGCGCGCGGCCCTCGACGCGAGCGAGCGTGCCGTGTGGCAGGAGCTGGCCGAAGACGCGGAGCGCAAGCTCGCGGGGGAACTCGCCGCCCTGCGTGCCAGGGCAGAGGCCCAACCGGCCGCGCAGCTCCAGTTGCTTGCCACCCAGGCCCTGCGGGCCGGAGACAAGCTGGAGCTGGACGAGGCGGACACGCGTCACCTCATTGACGCGCAGCTTCGCGCGGCGGGATGGGAGGTGGATTCGCAAGCGCTCACCTACGAGCGCGGCGCCCGACCGCAGCCGGGAAAGCACCGGGCCATCGCCGAGTGGCCCACGACCGACGGCCGTGCCGACTACGTTCTCTTCGTCGGGCTGGAGGCCATTGGTGTGGTGGAGGCCAAGCGCCAGAGCAAGGACGTGCCCGGCGCCATCACCCAGGCAAAGCGCTACAGCCGTGGCTTCACCGTGCGTGGCGACGAGACGCTTCCGGGCGGCCCCTGGAACGAGTACCGCGTGCCCTTCCTCTTCGCCACCAATGGGAGGGCGTACCTGGAGCAGCTGAAGACGAAGAGCGGTATCTGGTTCCAGGACGTGCGCCGCCCTACGAATCATCCGCGCGCGCTGGTGGGCTGGCACACCCCAGAGGGGTTGCGCGATCTCCTGCGGCAGGACGTGGACGCGGCACAGAAGGCCCTTCGCACCGAGCCCGTAGACCTGCCAGGCCTGCGCGACTACCAGGTCAATGCTATCCGCGCCGTGGAGTCCGCGCTGGAGGATGGCCGGCGCCACTGCCTGCTGGCCATGGCCACGGGCACGGGCAAGACGCGCACACTCATCGGGCTCATCTACCGGCTGGTGAAGGCGGGCCGCTTCCGCCGCGTCCTCTTCCTGGTGGACCGCACCGCCCTTGGCGTACAGGCGACGGACGCTTTCAAGTCGAGCCGCGTGGATGGCATGAAGACGTTCGAGGACATCTACGACATCAAGGAACTGGGAGACCTGAAGCCCGAACCGGAGACGAAGCTGCACGTCTCCACGGTTCAGGGCATGGTGCGCCGCGTCCTCGAGACGCCGTCCGACGCGGAGCGGCCTGCCGTTTCCGACTACGACTGCATCGTCGTGGACGAGTGCCACCGCGGATACACGCTGGACAAGGACATGTCCGACGCGGAGCTATCCTTCCGAAGTGAGGACGAATACCTCAGCGCGTACCGCCGCGTGCTCGACTACTTCGACGCGGTGAAGATTGGCCTCACGGCCACGCCCGCGCTGCACACCACCCAGATCTTCGGCGCGCCGGTATACCAGTACAGCTACCGAGAGGCCGTCATCGACGGGTGGCTGGTGGACCACGGCCCGCCCACCCGCATCGATACAGAGCTGAGCACCCAGGGCATCAAGTGGGGGGCCGGAGAGAAGGTGTCCACACTTGACACGTCCACGCAGCAACTGGACCTCATCACCCTGCCGGACGAGCTGAGATTCGACGTGGACGCCTTCAACACCCGCGTCCTCACAGAGAGTTTCAACCGCGAGGTGGCCGGGGCCCTGGCCAAGGAGATCGACCCGACGCTGGAGGGCAAGACGCTCGTCTTCTGCGCCACGGACAACCATGCGGACATGGTGGTGGACCTGCTCAAGAAGGCGTTCGACGTGCGGTACGGCGAGTTGCACGACGACACGGTGATGAAGATCACGGGCAGCGTGGACCGCCGGCTGGATTGCATCCGGCACTTCCGTAATGAGCGCCTGCCCAGCGTGGTGGTGACGGTGGACCTGCTGACGACGGGCATCGACGTACCGCCCATCGCGAACCTCGTGTTCCTGCGGCGGGTAAAAAGCCGCATCCTCTACGAGCAGATGCTCGGCCGGGCCACGCGCCTGTGCACCTACCGTGATGGCACGGTGAAGGAGCTCTTCCGCATCTTCGACGCGGTGGACCTCTACAAGCTGCTGGAGCCCGTCACGTCGATGAAGCCGGTGGTGAAGGACCCGCTCATCCCCTTCTCGCAGCTCGTGCAGGAGCTGCAGGCGCTGCCGGATGGCGAGGCTCGGCAGGTGGTGCTCGAACAGCTCTTGGCGAAGCTCCAGCGCAAGAAGAATGCGCTCGTTGGGAAGAATGCGGAGCCCTTCGAGGCGGCTGCGGGAGAGCCCGCGGCCAGAGCGGTGACCCGACTGAAGGGGTGCACGACGGCGGAAGCCGCAGCTTGGTTCGCGGCGCACCCTCGAGTCACGGAGCTGCTGGACCGGGTGAGCGGCCTGGGCCCGAAGGTGTACGTGTCTGCTCACGAAGACGCGCTATTGGGTCTCACGCAGGGGTACGGCCCCGGGCGACAGCGGCCCCAGGACTACCTGGACGCCTTCGAGCGGTTCGTCCGGGAGAACCTGAACCGATTGCCGGCACTGGCGGTGGTGGCACAGCGCCCGAGAGAGCTGACGCGGGAAGCGCTCAAGGCACTGAAGCTGGAGCTGGATGCGGCGGGATTCACGGATGCGTCCCTGCGGTTGGCATGGAGGGAGACGACGAACGAGGACATCGCGGCATCCATCATCGGCTTCATCCGGCAGCGGGCGGTGGGGGACCCGCTGCGGCCCTACTCGGAGCGCGTGGACCGGGCCGTGAAGCAGGTGCTATCGAGCCGCGCGTGGACGCACCCGCAGCGGGAGTGGCTGACGCGCATCGGCAAGCAGCTCGTGGCCAACGAGGTGCTGGACCGGCAGTCGTTCGAGGCGGGCGTCTTCAAGGACAAGGGCGGGTATACCGCCATCGATAAAGTGTTCGAGGGGCGACTCGAGCAGGTGCTCGGGGAGCTGACGGACTCACTCTGGAAGAACGCGGGCTGACGGAATGGGCAACGGCAACATCACGAACGACATTGTCCAGAAGCTTTGGAACCTGTGCTCGCTTTTGCGCGAAGACGGCGTCACGTACCACCAGTACGTGACCGAGCTGACCTACCTGCTGTTCCTCAAGATGCTCAAGGAGACGGGGCGCGAGGATGTCCTGCCCAAGCACTATTGCTGGGACGACCTCGCGAAGAAGGACGGCACGGAGCAGCTTGAGTTCTACAAGCGACTGCTGCTGGACCTGAGCACGAAGGGTGCCAACCGCGTTCGGGAGATCTACACCGACGCAGGGACCACGCTGCGCCAGCCCAAGATCCTCACTGCACTGGTGAAGGCCATTGATGACCTGCAGTGGTACAGCGCAGACCGAGAGCACATCGGCGATCTCTACGAGGGGCTGCTGGAGAAGAACGCCACCGAGGTGAAGAGCGGCGCGGGTCAGTACTTCACGCCCCGTCCCCTGGTGGAGTGCATGGTGGAGGTGGTGAAGCCCCGGGCCGGTGAGCGAGTGCAGGACCCAGCAGCGGGAACGGCGGGTTTTCTCATCGCGGCGGATCGCTATGTTCGTTCACAGACGACCGACTACTTTGAACTAGAGACCAAGCAGCAGGAGTTCCAGAAGTATCAAGCGTTCTACGGCGTGGAACTGGTGGCGGACACGCGGCGACTGGCGTTGATGAACCTGATGCTCCACAACATCGAGGGTGATCTGCTGCTCGGGGACACCTTGTCGCCGCTCGGCGCGGGACTGGACAAGGCGGATGTCATCCTGACGAATCCGCCGTTCGGCACAAAGAAGGGCGGAGGAAGGCCTACGCGTGACGACTTCACGTTCCCCACGAGCAACAAGCAACTCGCGTTCGTCGAACACATCTACAGGAGCCTGAAGCCGGGGGGCCGCGCGGCGGTGGTAGTGCCGGACAACGTGCTATTCGAGGACAACGTGGGCGCGGAAATCAGGGCGGACCTGATGGACAAGTGCAACCTTCACACCATCCTCCGGCTACCCACTGGAATCTTTTACGCGCAAGGCGTGAAGACGAACGTGCTGTTCTTCACGCGTGGAAAGACGGACAAGGGCAACACGCGGGCGGTGTGGATCTACGACCTGCGGGCCAACATGCCTTCCTTTGGCAAGCGCACGCCGCTGACGCACGAGCACTTCAAACCGTTCGAGTTCGCGTTTGGCAATGACCCGAATGGCAATGGTTCGCGAAAGGACGAGGGCCCCGAGAGCCGGTTCCGGAGATTCACCCGCGCTGACATCAAGGCACGTGGCGACAACTTGGACATCACTTGGCTTAGAGACGAAAGCAGCGACCGAGGCAACGAAACGACCAGTCCTTTAATTATTGCCGAACAGGTCCGCGAGCAGCTCAAGATCGCCCTTTCAGAAATTGACGCACTCGGCACAATCCTTAGCGATGCATCATAATCAAATGTCAGCCCCTCCGAGCGCAGAAGCGCTGCCCATTAACTGGCAACAGGCGGAACTCGCCGAAATCATCATTGACGGCCCGACGAACGGCTACTCTCCCGTAAGCAGCGCCTCTGCCACTGGGACAGCCACGCTAAAATTATCATCAACAACAACCGGAGAGATGATTCTCAACCCGGACACCACGAAGCGCATCCACGAGACCATACCAAGCGACTCGAACTATTGGCTCAGGAATGGCGATCTCCTAATCCAGCGCTCGAATACTCTTGAATACGTTGGAGCAGCAGCCATCTATGACGGTCCGGAAAACCATTACATCTATCCAGACCTCATGATGCGAGTACGCATATCCAATCCAATCACACGCCGTTTCGTTTGGCGTTATATCAACTCACAGCAGGCCAAAGAACACTTTCGGGCTCGCGCAACCGGCACTGCCGGGAACATGCCCAAAATCAACGGCCCAACGGTCCGAGCACTTCCTGTTCCGCTTCCACCTCTTGCCGAGCAGCAGCGTATTGTAGCGAAACTCGAAGCCCTGCTGGCCCGGAATCGCCACGCCAGGGAAGCACTGGACGCCATCCCATCCCTGTTGGAGCGCTTACGCCAGTCTACGTTAGACTTTGCCTTCTGCGGCGACATCACGAAAAGCTGGCGTTCCGGACAGCCAGAAGCAGAACCCGCAAACAAACTACTCGAACACATACGTGCTGCACGGCGCCGTTCCTGGGAAGAGCGGCAGATCAAAAAGATGCAGTGCGCCGGGAAGCTTCCGAAAAACGATTCATGGAAAGCTCGCTACGAACCTCCACTGGGGCTTGAAGGGATTTCTCTGCCACCCCTTCCACGTGGCTGGTGCTGGGCATCCTTTGATGAAGTCACATTGAACTTCGACGGAGATCGCGTACCCATAAAATCTGAAGAGCGAAAATCCAGACAAGGGGAGCACCCATACTATGGGGCATCGGGCATCATAGACTCTATCGACAGCCACATATTTGACGGAGAATTCTTGCTCGTCGCAGAAGATGGCGCAAACCTGCTTAGTCGCTCCACTCCAATTGCCTTCCTGGCCTCTGGGCAGTTTTGGGTCAACAACCACGCCCACGTAGTACAGACACCCGAAAACATAATCCCCCTCAAATACCTCGCCCACTACCTCAACAGCATAGACTTGAGCCATTTCATCACTGGCTCCGCTCAACCTAAACTCACGCAAAACAACTTAAACAAGATACCAATTGCGATTGCACCACAAAAGGAACAAATCGAGATTGTCAATCTGCTGGACGAAGTTCTTTTAAAAACCGAGACGATTAATCAGACAGTGACTAACCTGCGGGGACAGATTGCTAGATTCGAGCGTGCCGCTCTAGCGAGAGCATTCTGCGGCGACCTCGTCCCACAGGATCCGAACGACGAACCTGCCTCCGTGCTCCTGGAACGCATCCGCGCCGAACGCGAGGCCGCCGCATCCACTCCGAAACAGCGACGCTCCAGCAAGGCAACAAGCCACACCAATGACCCAGGGAACCAGGCATGAAAACGACCTGGATGGTCCGCGCCGGACGTGGCAGCGAGAACATTGAGGAGTTCCTGCGGCTCGGCATTGTCGCCATGGGTGACGCGCGACTGGGCAAGCTATCACCCTCCCAGACCAAGGCGGACCTGCTGCGCCTCTACGCGGAGAAGTACCCCGAGGAGAGCGAGGGCACGCGCGCCACCTGGGCCAGCCAGTCAGCCCGTTTCGTCAGCGAGATGAAGGCCGGCGACGGAGTCATCACCTACGACAGCGAGCGCCGCCTCTACTTCGTCGGCTCCCTCACCTCGGACTACGAGTGGGCGCCTCAGCTCATCGAATCCAAGCCCCACATGCGCCGCGTAACGTGGGCCGGCCGTGTATCCCGCGACGGGCTGAGCGCAGCGGCACGCAATTCGCTCGGAGCCATCCAGAGCTTGTTCAAGCTGGGCCCGGACGTGGTGACCGAGATGCGCGAACTGACCGTGCCCCTCGATGCCCCTATTGAGTCCGCTGCCCCTCCCCCTGCTCCAATGTCGCCTCCCATCGAGGGCAAGCCCCGCTCGGACGCGGAACTGAGCGCGGAGATGTTCGACAAGGCTGGCGCATTCGTCGAGGACGCAATCAGTCGTCTCGACTGGCAGCAGATGCAGCACTTGGTCGCTGGCATCCTGCGCTCGATGGGCTACCGGACCCAGGTGTCCGAGGAAGGCCCGGACCGCGGTGTGGACATCTTTGCGTCGCCAGACGGCCTGGGCCTCCAGGAACCGCGCATTTTCGTTGAGGTGAAGCACCGGCCCGGCACTCCCATGGGCACCAAGGAGATCCGCTCTTTCCTCGGGGGCCGCAAGGAGCGCGACAAGTGCCTGTACGTGAGCACCGGCGGCTTCACCAAGGACGCCCATTACGAGGCAGAGCGCTCCTCTGTCGCGCTCACGCTCATCGCACTGCCCCGCCTGCGCGAGCTGCTCCTCGACCGCTACGAACAGCTTGATTCGCCGACGCGCGCCCTTGTGCCGCTCCAGCGCTTCTACTGGCCCTCCCGGTAGGCCGGCACCTTGCGCCCCTCCTTCTTCCCCGTGCTCATGCTCGCCCTGGCATGTGCGAGCCCCCGGCGCTACTTCCTGCGGTCCGAGCTGCCCATCCTGGAGGGGCGGTTCGACCTCGCCGTGGCGCCCGGTCCCTGGGTGCACGAGAACGTCCCCATCGTGGTCTCGGACGCGGCCAGTGTTCCGGATGACCTGGTGCTGCCAACGCTCAGGAGCTTGATGGCCCTACCGGGTGCCTCGGATGCCTGCGATGCCAACACGGGGAGCCCACGCCCGGATGCCGCCGAATATTGTGTCGCCCTCTACAGAACACCGCAGGACTGGCGCGTCTCGTGGCCCATCCGCAACCTGCTGAAGGAGCAGAACGCCTGTCAGCCCCCTTTCGGTGGGGTGGATGACGAGTCCTTCGGCCGGGATGTCCCTGTCATTGGCTTCGCCCACAATCACCCCTGCGGGACGCGGATGAGCAGCCAGGACCTGAAACAGTTTCCCGCGCTGAAGATGGAGAGCGGATTGTGGACCATGGTTTCCTATGCCGCGAGCCCCAGCGGCCGGCTGGCGCGGGACTCGCGGAACCAGCTGATTCCTGCGTGGGCGTGGCTCGCCACCGGGCACAAGGATGCGCCCCGCTTCTACAAATGGAATCCAGCGGGTGAGGTCTTCCAATGGAATGAGGACAAGCACCATTGGGAGTTTCAAGCCACTTGTCATCCCCGGGAGGCGTCCGGGATGCGCAGCCCCAGAACCCTCCTGCCCCAATGCTCACCCGAGCTGAAGTGGTAGAAGCGCCTTGGAGCACGGCCCCATGATGAAGCCTCCGTACTACCTCCTTCTCATGACACTCCTGCTGGATGGAGGCGTGAGCACCCCTCCCACGGGAACGACTACCAGGGATGCGGGAGCCAGCGCCGCGAGGGCCGATGGGGGAGGCCCTGCGCGTGCCCCCATCATCGCGGAGGGGATTGAATGGCCTGATGACGTGCGCCCATTGGCCACGTTGGATGGCCCGGCCATCCTCGCGGCGCATGCCGCGCTGCAAAGGCTGCTCGCCAGCTTCCCGAAGGAGTATGCGAAGGACTGCTCGTACTCCGCCAAGGCCATGGAGGTCGTCGTTGGACAGCACGGCGGGCTGTACTTTGTTGAAATCAACCGGCGTGTAGAAAAATGCGGTTGGGCGGCACCCGGCTTCAATCCCTCTCCACACTGGTTCGAGCTGTACGCAGTATCGCCTGAGGGAAAGGTCCTGGCGCGCTACCCGTACCACCCCTGAGAGCACGCGGAGACACAGCGGCCCGCTCTCGCCGGCCCCCAAGCGCTTCCCACCACCGCACGGATGGGACACCCAGCGCCCTGCGCGTCTGACCCCTGCTCTGGCTGGTCGCGGGCCTGTTCGCGTCCTCCGCCCAGGCGTCGGCGACGATGGCGGAGAGGGCGTCGGGCTCTATGCCGGGCGTCAGGCGTACATCGACTCTGGACCACGGCTTCCCCGAGGGCAGCTTCAGCTCGCTGCGCTTCCAGGAGTCAGGAGCTGCAGGAGAGCGCGGAGCAGCCGGGCTTGGACCTCGCCCAGTCAGGCCGCCGGGCTGCGTACGTTTCGCGGCCCGGTTGTCCGTCGAAGGGGTGGCGCATCACGTCCAGCAGCGCGTGCACCTTCGAGTCGTCCCCCGCGTGGGCCGCGTCGATGGCCTCCTGGGCCAGGTAGTTGCGCAGGACATACTTCGGGTTCACCGCGTCCATCCGGCGCGCGACTTCCACGGGGTCCACGCCCTCGCGCCGCGTGCGCTCCCACCACGACGTCAGCCATTGAAGGCCCTGGGCCAGGTGGGGCTCGGGCACCGGCCCGTAGAAGGCCTCGCGCAGCACGTCCGGGAAGACGGTGGGCGCGGTGGGGGCGGCCGCCACGCGCGACAGGCCCCGGAAGAAGAGCGTCATGTCCGTCTCCTCCTCCGCCAGCCACGCCAGACACGCGTTCACCCGCGCGACGTCCGCGTCGTCCACCAGGGTGGACAGCCCCAGCTTCGCCGCGTAGCGCGCCATCATCTCCGCGTTCAGCGTGCGCTGGTATTCAACGAGCCCCGCCTGGAACAGGCCCTCGTCGCCTTCGAAGAGCGGCATCAGCGCGACGCCCAGCCGCTCGATGTTCCACATGCCGATGGCGGGCTGGTTGCCGAACCGGTAGCGGCCGTGTTCGGCGTCCGTGGTGTTCGGCGTCCAGTTGGGGTCGAAGTCGTCCACCCAGCCGTAGGGCCCGTAGTCGATGGTGAGGCCCAGGATGGACATGTTGTCGGTGTTCATCACGCCGTGCACGAAGCCCACCGCCTGCCATTGCGCGATGAGCTTCGCGGTGCGCCGCGCCACCTCGCTGAAGAAGGCGGCGTAGGTGTCCTTCGACGGCGCCCCCAGCTCCGGGAAGAACTGCGTCAGCGTGTAGTCCGCCAGCTGCTTGAGCAGCGCCACGTCCCCCCGGCTCGTGCACAGCTCGAAGTTGCCGAAGCGCAGGAAGGTCGGAGCGACGCGGCAGACGATGGCGCCGGGCTCTTCCTCGGGGTGCCCGTCGTAGAACATGTCCCGGACGACCGCGTCCCCGGTGGCGACGAGCGACAGCGCGCGCGTCGTCGGCACGCCCAGGTGGTGCAT
Source organism: Corallococcus sicarius (assembly GCF_003611735.1). Classification (GTDB taxonomy): domain Bacteria; phylum Myxococcota; class Myxococcia; order Myxococcales; family Myxococcaceae; genus Corallococcus; species Corallococcus sicarius. The sequence continues at coordinate 32,737 of NZ_RAWG01000033.1, forward strand.
GGCCTCGCTGCACAGGAACTCGCGGATGGAGGAGCGCAGCACCGCGCGCCCGTCCGCGCGGCGTGAGTAGGGCGTGCGGCCCGCGCCCTTGAGCTGCAGCTCGTAGAGCTTCCCGTCGGGGGCCCGCAGCTCCCCCAGGCCAATGGCCCGGCCATCCCCCAGCTGTCCCGCCCACTGGCCGAACTGATGGCCGCCGTAGTTGGCCGCGTACGGCACCATGCCCGGCTCCAGCGCATTGCCGGAGAGCACGCGCACCCACGCGTCGGAGCGCAGCGCCTCCTCTTCCAGCCCCAGGAGCCGCGCCACCTCCGGAGAGAGGGCGACGAGCCGGGGGGCGGAGACGGGCGTGGGCTGGACGCGGGACCAGAGGGCCCCATGCACCTGGCGCGACCGCGTGTCCGAGAGCGGGTCGCCCGGCGTGGAGTCAATGAAGCGGGAGGTGAACTGGGACATGGCGTTTTCCTCAAGCCGGCTGGGCGACACCCTCCTCGGGCAGGGTGACGGTGGAGGGCTGCGGGTGCCGGGTGCGGCACTCCTTCACGCCATGCCCCTCCACGGCCGTCACCTCGAAGAGGGCCTCCGCGTGTTCGACCTTATCCCCCACGCGAGGAGGCCTGCCCAGCTTCGCGAGCACGAGCCCGCTCACGGTGTCCACCTCGTCATGCAGGAGGTCGAGCCCCAGCTCCCGACCCACCTCTGACATGAAGCGCCGGGCCAACCTCCAGACTCTCGAGCAAGGGAGCACGACGCCGCCAGACATTGGCCCGGCGTCCTACGTCGCTGTCGGCTGGTCGTCAGAGGTCGGCGGCGCCTTGGATCTCAATCCCAGGCACTGCTACCCAGGAGCGCTCCTCACGCCGCCAACCCCGACACACCGTGTCCCTTGCCTCCCCTTCCACGCCGCCGCGCCAGCGGTTTCCCACGCTCCTCGCGGAAGGACTGTGCCTCGCGGCGCTCGTGCTGGCGTGCCTGAAGCTGGGCCAGGGCGTGGAGGCCGTCCTCGACCTGGCGCTCTGGGATGAAGCGGACTACCTCCACCGGGCGTTGATGCTGCCCACGAGCGGGCTGCCGGATCCGGATGGGAAACCCTTTCGGCAACACCAGCAACCGGCGCTTCTACGCGTTCTGTCAGCACTTCGCGGACGGCTACAGCAAGCGCACGGGCCGCGTGGAGGTCAATCCCTGGGCGCAATGCAACGAGGTGCTCCGCCCCGTCTTCGGTGACGCGGACACGCTCGGCGCCGCCCTGCGCGCCAACCCGTCGGAGTTCTTCGCGCACCTGCGCTGGAACGTGGAGAACCATCCCCGCGAGTCCCGCAAGGTCTTCGCCTCTGGCTACAACGGACGGCCGCTGCTGCCAGGCGCGGGCCCCTGGACGCGCGAGCACGTGGGGCACGTGCTCCTCATCGCCCTCCTGGGGCTCCCCGTGGCGGTGCTCGCGTGGCGCTGGCGGAGGCTCCCCGGAGCCCTGAGGCAGCCTCGCGTGGTGGGAGCGCTGCTGGCGGTGGGCGTGGTGCTCCTGCCCGGGCTGCTGTCCTCGGTCCTGCTCCAGCCCCGTCACCACTACCTCGTGTTGCAGGGCGTGATGGGGGTGGCCGTCCTCGTCACGCTGACCACCGCGGTGCGCGGGCCCGACGCCCCCGTGGGCACGAGCCGGCGCGGCCTGGCCCTGTCCGCGCTCCTGGCGGCGGTGGTGGTGCTGGCCGTCCCCGACCTCGTGCACCGCCAGGGCCGGGGCTCCCCACCGGAGCGCCAGGTCCTCCAGCGGGTGTGCACCCTTCAAACCCTGGGCATGGGCGCGCGCGTCGCGGCCGGAAGCTCCATCGGGGTGCTGGACACGCAGGGAGGCCTGCCGGTGTACCTGGGGGCCCCCTTCCGGCGCATCCCTGTCTGGACCCTGCGAGCGGGTGAATCCCTCTCAAGGTATCTGCGGCGCGAGCACGTGGACCTCGTCTTCCTGGACGACCGGATGCGTCAGGAGCCGCGCTTCGCGAACGACCCGGCGCTGGAGGCCTTCCTCGCGGAGCCGGGCGTGTTTGGCTATGCCACGTGGCGCCTTCCGGGCACGGACACCCGGCTCGCGGTGTCAGCGGACTGGGCCGGAGACGGGGAGGCTCACGGACTCAGGGTCTTGAAGAAATACACGGTGGGGCGCAGGACGCCGTCGTTGTCCTTCGCCCAGCCGGGGACCTCGCCCACGCGCTGCCATTGGAGGTGAAGGTAGACAGCCTCTGCCTTCGAACCCGCCAGCGTGTCGAGCACCAGCAGGGTGATGCCCCGGCTCCGGGCGAACCGCTCCACCTCGTCCAGCAGCCGCGACCCCAGGCCCTGCCCCCGGGCGCTCGAGTGCACGAACAACTTCTGGAGCTCCGCGCGGTGCGGCGAGTTCTCCCGCAGGCTGGGCGCGAGCTGCACGGAGCCGACGATGCGCCCCTCCTGCTCCGCGACCCACAACACCTTCCCCGGCCCCAGGGACGCCAGGGTGTCCCGCCAGTACTCCGCCGCGGCCTGGGGCGCGAGCGGCGCCAGGAAGCCCACCGACGCGCCGCTGTCCACCGTGTCGATGAGCAGCCCCACCAGCCCCTCGCGCTCGGCGGGGGTCGCCTGGTCGATTCTCCGGATGGAAATCATCCCTGGCATCCTAGCGACCCACCCACGCTCCAGCCACAGCGCAAAAACCACCTTGGCTCTGTAAAAAACGGGCCTTTTGATCCCAATGACAGCCCAAGCACCAATTCAAGGGCTCGGGCGATAATCCCGTTAACGGGCATTCACACCCAAGGGGGACACATCATGTCGAAAATCGGTGACGGCAAGCCTGGAGTTACGGCGCCCAAGCAACAGTCCAAGACGGAGACGGCCGCGGCGAAGAGCGGTGTGGCCCGGCAGCTCGCGAACCTGTTTGGCATGGTGAAGTCCTCGGCCGCCCCGGCGGCGAAGCCGGTGGTGGCGACGACCGTGAAGCAGACGATGTCGGCCGCCCCCGCGGCGAAGGTGGCGCTGGCCCAGCCGGCGGCGGTGACCACGGAGGTGCTGCCCAGCCTCCTGGGCCCCCTGCGCGATGACAAGATGACCGAGTGCATCGACAAGGCCTACAACGCGGTCTACCAGGGCACGAAGGTCCCCTCCCGCGCTGAGCACGCGGAGTTGATGGACTTCGCGAAGAAGCTCCGCGCGGAGAACCCGGAGATGACGGCGGTGGACCTGCGCGAGAGCCTCGTCGCGGAGCTGCGCAAGCGCCGCAACGGCGGGGACACCGTCACCCCGGCGAAGATCCAGAAGTTCGTGGAGGAGGCCGTCAGCTGGACCGCCACCTGCTACGAGGGCGCCTCGCGCACCGCGACGCCCGCGGAGATGTCCGAGTGGACGGCCTGGGCCAACAAGACGATGGCGGAGCATCCGGAGATGACGCCGGATCAGCTCTCCTCCGCCATCATGGACGCCGTGCGCAACAAGGCCACGGGCGTGACGTCTGGCTCAAGCGGCAAGGTCAACGTGAGCAAGCTCATCGACGAAGCGGTGAGCTGGTCGTCCAAGGTCTACGGGAGTGGTGAGCGCGCCGCGACGCCGGCCGAGCAGCAGAAGTGGAAGGCCTTCGCCGACAAGTGGATGGAGGAGAACCCGGACTTCACGCCCTCGGAGCTGTCCTCCGCCATCATGGACGCCGTGCGCGATGACATGACGGGCATGTCGTCAGGCCCGGGCGGAAAGCCCAACGTGGAGAAGTTCATCAAGGACGCGGTGAGCTGGGCGGCCAAGGTCTACGGGGGCACCGAGCGCACCGCGACGCCCGCGGAGATCAAGAAGTGGACGGCCTTCGCCGACAAGACGATGGCGGAGCACCCGACCTACACGGCCTCGCAGCTCCAGGCCGCCATCCAGGACGCCGTGCGCGATGAAGTCACCGGCGCGACGTCCGGCCCGGGTGGACAGCCCAACTTCCAGAAGATGATCGAAGAGGCGGTGAGCTGGTCGTCCAAGGTCTACGGGGGCGGCGAGCGCGCCGCGACGCCCGCGGAGATCAAGAAGTGGACCGACTTCGCCAAGGCGGAGCTGGCGAAGAAGCCGACCATGACGCCCTCGCAGCTGTCCGCCGCCATCATGGACGCCGTGCGCGCCGACATGCGCGGCGTGGGCGGGCCGGCGGAGTCCGCGCCGCTCGACAAGTTCGTGAAGCAGGCGTTCGCGTGGGTGTTCGAGCTCTACATGAACCAGCCCGCGGACAAGCCGCGCCAGCCCACGGACCGGGAGATCCGCGAGTGGTCCAACTACGCCAAGGAGCAGCTGAAGAAGAACCCGGACCTGACGGCCGAGGATCTCCAGTCCGTCATCCAGGACGGCCTGCGCCGGGCCCTGGAGAACCGCTGACCGCCTGAAGGCGCGGCCCTACTTCACGGGCCGCGCCGGCGGGCCCACCCGGGCGCCGGTGAAGCGGGTGACCTCGTCCACCAGGACGCGGCGCCCCCGCTCCGGGCGGTCCAGGTGGACGAAGTGCGTCGCCTGCGGGAACACCACGGCCTTCACGCTGGCCGCGTGCACCAGGTGCTCCTGCAGGCGGGTGACGTCCTCGGGCCGGCTCCAGAAGTCGTTCTCCGAGCGGAGGATGAGGACGCGGGCGGTGATGGAGGCCGCGTCCCAGAGCTGCCGTCCCGTGGCCAGGTAGAAGCTGTCCTCCAGCGCCCCGGACGGGGCCCGGAAGGCCGCTGGCCTGCGCGTGGGCCCCAGCGGGTCGCTCGCGAGCGCCTCGCGCTGGAAGGCCGCGGCCACCTCCGGGTCCCTCCACTGCGTCTTGTCCTCCACGGTGATGGTGCTGTCCCAGACAGCGACCACCGAGGCCGCCGTGTTCCACCGGTACGCGCCCAGCGCCTCGGCGTTGAAGTGCCCCGGACGCTTCGGATCCTCGAAGTCCGTGCCCCGCCCCAGCATCGCGTGCTGCGCGCTGCCCGCGTACAGCGCGTTGAGCATCACGAGGTGGCTCACGCGCTCCGGATGGAGGCTGGCGTACATCCCCGCCCAGTGCCCGCCGGTGGCCCAGCCCAGCAGCCCGACGCGGTCCCGGCCCGTGCGCGCCCGCACCCAGCCCACCACCGCGTGCACGTCCTGGACGACCTCGTGCGAACCCACCAGGGGCCGGCCCTTCGCGGGCACGCCCATGGCCAGCGGCCGGGTGGAGCCGCCGTACCCCCGCGCGTCCATCACGTAGACGGAGTGCCCCGCGCGCGCGAGGTCGGCCGCGAGCGAGCCCCCTTCCACGGGCAGGTCGAAGGACGCCCGCCCCGGGACGCGCGCGCCGTGCAGGAGGATGAGCGGAGCCAGCCCCGCCACCTGCATCCCGGTGTCCTTCACCTCGCGCACGGACACTTCGAGGCCCGGCTCCACGGGGACGAGGAACTCCGCCCGCGTCACCTCGGCCCCGGCGGCGCCCGCGACGAGCGCCCCCAAGAGGCCCAGGACTCCAACGACGCTCGCACGACTCGGGTGCAGGTTCACCAAGGCCTCCTCGGGGGGTCCGCGCCGCATCCTGCCAGAACGGACCCCGGAAGGAGGCCTTCGCCTCCCGCCGCTACGGCTTGCAGGAGGTGGTGAGGTTCAACCCCGTGACGAGGTAGCCGCGGGCCCCGCTCTTCCACATCTTCTTCATCACGTGCTCGGCCTGCGGCATCGAGTGCGTGGAGTCGCAGACGTCCGCCTTGATGGCGAGCCTGAAGAAGTCGAAGTCGGTGGACTCCAGGAAGTCGTAGCGCTCCAGGAAGGCATCATCGCCCGCGTGATTCGCCGACATGTGACACGTGCGGCAGTACTGCTTCACGACGCCGTTGTAGAGCCCCACCCCGTGCTTGCGGGTGGTCGTCCAGCCCGCGGGCACATAGGTGTTGTTGGCCACCGCCGTGGGGTCCGTCACCAGCTTGGGGGCATAGGTGCCCTCGACGAAGTCGACGATGGCCGGCGCGGGCCGCGTGAGCAGGATGCGCGCGTTGAGCCGGCGCAGGGCATCCGCCTGGGCCGCGAAGCTGAAGCCCGGGGCGGAGGAGTAGCGGAAGCTGAAGACATCGAAGGGCAGGAAGCTCGCGCCCGACACGGAGTTCGTGGCCGGGTTGTAGTTCGCGTTCACGCCGTGGCAGCTCAGGCAGTTGTTGGGGACGGACACGCGCTCGCCCTGGTTGTCCAACGCCGCCGTGGGCGACAGGTTGCCCGCGCCGTCGTAGACCATGAACTTCACGCTGTTGGGCGCCTCCCGGGGCGGCATGTACACCATGGCCACGGTGGCGAACGCGTTCGTGTGGGCCACCGCATCCGCCAGCGCGACGTTGGAGTCACCGCCGAAGATGGGCTTGTTGTTGGCGTCCCGCGCGGCGTAGTTCTTCACGTAGCACGCCGTGCCCCGGCCGCTGCTGATGGGCTTGCAGTGCATCTCCCGGCCAATGCCCAGGTCCCCGTCGTTGAAGTACGTGGCCGTGTCCTCGGTCCCATCAAAGCCAAACTTGGTGAGGAAGAGGGCCAGGGTCGCGGGGGCCTGGGTCTGCGCGTAGTACTCGTTCGTCTCCGCCACGGAGATGGAGTTCTTGCGGCCCAGGTAGTCCGGCGGGTTGGCGGAGTCCACGGGGCTGAGCAGCGTGGACACCACCGAGGCGGTGCTGATGCCCATGCCCTCGCAGGCGGCGCCCACCTGGTCCCACGCCTCGCCCGCGTGCTCGCCCAGGCAGTCGGAGAACGTCACGTCATCGAAGGTGGTGAGCAGCCGGTCCCCGTCCGGATCCTTGGCCACGGCGCGCACCCGCAGCACCCCGCCCACGGGCCAGCGCGCCGCGTTGGCGAGCCCTGTCACGGGCGTGGCTTCGACGCTCCAGGCGAAGAGCGGATCCGGGCTGTTGTAGTGGGTCTCCGTGGTGCTGGTGACGGTGTTGGCGATGACGACCCAGTGGGCCGCCACGGACGGATCCAGCTCCGCGTCCTTGAGCACCTGCACCTGGACGGGGATGGCGGGCTGGTTGTGGTAGCCCTGGAAGACGAACTTCTTCCCCTGGGGTTGGGCCTCGGTGGTGGTGCCGTTGAGCGGGCCCGTCATACAGCCCGTGGCCAGCAACACGAGGCCGGTGAGCGCCAGGTGGCGGCAGGAACGAAGTCTCATGGGGGGCTCCTTCTGGGCAGACGGCCCGGAGCGGGCCCATCTCCCCCGCCCCAACGAAGCCAGGCCCCTGGATTCCTCACCCCTTTCTTTCCACCCGGCAATTGCGGCCGGAAGTGGCTGACCTTGCCGGCCCTCCCGGCCCCGAACACGGCAACGCTTGCCGTCCTGGAGGTCGCTTCCGGGGGAGCGCGCCCGTCACGCGCGTTGGCACCCGTGTTGCTCTGGGGAGGGCCTGCTCCCGACACAAGGACTCCCAGAGACCATGATGAAGCTTCGCACCCTGCTGTTGTTGTTGCCCTGTCTCCTGTGGGCGCCGCTCGCGCTCGCCCAGACGCCGGACGTCACCACCTATTACGAACCCATGGAGGGAGGGGCCATCCGCTACCTCACCATGGCGGCCCCCACGCTCGGGGGGAGCCCCAGCCATCAGGTGTCGCTCGCGCTGGCGCTGCGCAACAACCAGGCGACGTCCGTGACGTTGACCTCGGTGCTGATCGACTTTCCCGGCACGACGCTGCTCACGGCCATGAGCACCAGCGTCGTCGTGCCCGCGAACGCGGTCCGCAACTGGTCGTTCAGCACCCCCCAGAACATCATCCTGCCGAACCCGGCGCCTTCCATCATCCGCATGCGGCTGTTCTTCACGGGCTACCCGACCCCGCTGATGGAGACGTTCACGCTCGCCGCCTACCAGGCCCCCACGCCTTCCGGCAGCAACCACTTCTGGGGCCGCGTGGGCGACCTGCGCCCCCACGAGTACTGGCAGGGCATGGGCGCGGTGCACGGCACCAGCGTCCAGGGCTGCCAGCTCTTCGCCCATGACGTGGGCATCTATGGTTGGACGGGCTCCGGCTGGTCCGACCTGCTCCCCGGCACCGACGGTTCGCAGAACGAGCACTACCGGCAGTGGGGCAAGCCCATCTACTCCGCCACCGCGGGCACGGTGAAGTCCTTCGTCAACACCGACCCGACCAACTTCCCGGTGGGCTCCGTCAACCCGGCGTCGCACGGCGGCGGCAACAGCTTCATCATCGACAACGGCACGTATGTGGTCGGGTACGCCCACATGCAGGCCGGCTCGCTCAACCCGAGCCTGACGACGGTGGGCGCGGTGGTCCGCGTGGGCGACTTCCTGGGCCTGCTGGGCAACTCGGGCAGCTCCTCGAAGCCGCACCTCCACATCGGCGCCATTGCGTCGAACAAGTCCTCGACGCTGTGGTCCCCCCAGTGCGGAGGCCCGCTGCGCCCCCTGCCGCTCGACGGCGCCTACGCCATCGACCAGGCGGCGCTGACCCCGTGGTTCGGCATGGAGCACCTGGCGCCCTGGTCCCCGATGGACGGCGTGGGCATCCCCAGCGGCGCGGCGCCCCATCACATCAACTCCCTCATCTGGCCCTCGGCGAGCCCGCCCCGGGTGCTGAGCAACGCCGTGGTCAACGACTTCGCGCTGGGCACCAACGGCCAGCTGTGGGTCGTGCGCAACAACGACGCGGTCCTCACCACGAACGACCGCCTGAGCATCCCCGTCGACACCGGCGTCTACCTGGACGTGAACCCGGGCGGCGCCGCGAAGGCCATCGCCGTCACCGCCACGACTCCGTATGTGATTGGGACGAACGACTTCGTCTACCGGGGCACCAGCGCGGGCTGGGTCCAGACGACGCAGACGGCCAGGCGCATCACGGTGGATGAGTCCACCGGCAAGGTGTGGGCCATTGGCCTGGACGACAAGGTCTACGCCTTCAACCCCTCCACCCTCGTGTGGAGCGCCAACTCCCCGACCTCCTCGACGGGCAAGGACATCGCGGTCGCCCAGGGCATCGCGTACATCATCGGTATGGATGACCGCGTCTGGAAGCACAACGGCTCCTCGTTCGTGCAGCTGCCCGCCACCACCACGCTCAAGCGGCTGGCGGTGGACGGCACCTCCGGCAAGCTGTGGGGCATCGGGGCCAATGACGGCCTCTGGTCCTCGACGGGTGGCAGCACCTGGGCCGAGCACCCCGGCGGCATCCGCGCCTTCGATCTCACCGTGTTCCAGGGGACCCCGTACGTGCGCGGCCTGGACAACGGCGTCTGGAAGATGGAGGGCTTCGGCTCCTCCCGCGTCAACGTCGTCCTGCCCTGAGCGCCCCGCCTGACGGGCGTTGAGTAGTAGAGACAGGGATGCCGCGCCCCGGGGGGAGGCGCGGCATCCCTGCTATAGACGTGCCCCATGCAAGACGTCGACATCAAGACCGCGGATGGAGTGATGGACGCGAAGCTGTTCCAGCCTGAAGGCGCCGGCCCGTGGCCCGCCGTCATCATGCTGATGGATGCCTTTGGGGTCCGGCCGGCCTTCGAGTCCATGGCGCAGCGCCTCGCGACGGCGGGCTACGTCGTCCTGCTGCCCAACCTCTTCTACCGGGAGGGCCATGCCTCCCGGCTCGACCTCAAGGGCACCTTCGCGGACGAGGTCTTCCGCAAGCGCATCTACGGCCTCATCGGAAGCCTGACGCCCGAGCGGCAGAAGCTGGACGCCGCCGCCGAGCTCGACTTCCTCGCCCGGCAGCCCTCGGTGAAGGGGACCCGGATGGGCGTGGCGGGGTATTGCTTCAGCGGCGGCCTCGCGGTGCGCATGGCCGCGTACTTCCCGGACCGCATTGGCGCGGCGGCCTCGTCCCATGGCGGGCACCTGGTCACGGACGCGCCCGACAGCCCCCACCGGCTGGTGGGCCACGTGAAGGGCGAGCTGTATTTCGGCCACGCGGACAAGGACAGCTCGATGCCCGCCCATGCCATCGAGACGCTGGAGACGGCGCTGAAGGACTCCGGCGTCCGGTACGTGTCCGAGCTCTACCCCGGCGCGAGCCACGGCTACGCGGTGGACCGTTGGCCGCAGTACCACGCGGAAGCCGCCGAGACGCACTGGCGCAGGCTCCAGGAGCTGTTCGGCCGGGCGCTGAAGTCCTGAGCGCGCGGGCTTGAGTGCTGGCCCTGGGCGGGCTCCTGGCGCATCCTCCCGCGCGAATGCCTCCGATGCCCGCGCCCCCTTCCCCCGACGTGCACCGCCAGAGCCCGCCGAGCCCCCCTGAGCCCTCGGGAGGACGTGGCCTGAAGCGGGGCTTCGCGTGGGCCATGGGGCTCGGGTGCTGGGCCCTGTCGCTGTGGCTCGCGGTGACGTGGCTGCTGCCGGGCAGCCCGTGGGGACCGACCTTCTCGTCCGACGGCGCCATCCCGCTGGTGATGGCCCGCGCCCCCCGCGTCGACCTCTACTTCGCGTACTACCTGGGGCAGGACCGCTTCGGCGCGTGGCCCTTCCTGCTCGCGCGGCTGATAGGTGGCCGGGACTGGGCGGCCGAGGGGCTCGCGGCGGTCCTCATCGCGGCGACGTGGACGTCCATCTTCCCGCTGGCGTGGCTTTCGCGGCAGGGCGTGGTGGCGGTGGGCCTGTGCGTGCTGGTGCCGCTCGTGCTGGCGCTTCCGGAGGAGGTGCGCCCGTACCTGCTGGACATCTCCCAGCCCTACGGCTGGCAGTTCGCGATGCTGGCGTGGACCTGGATGGGGCTGCGGGGCTTGATGGAGGCGCGCACGCGCCCGGGTGTCTGGGGTTGGGGCATGGCGACGACGCTGGCCGCCGCGCTGACCGTCTGGATATCGACTTCGAGCCTGCCTTCGCTCGTCGTGTTCCTGGGCGTCGAGGTGCTGCGGGCCCGGGCGCGGGGCCTCACGGGCTGGCACCGGTTCGCGGCGGCGACAATCCCTCTCGTGGTGGGCGGGACGTTCGAGCGGCAGTTGCGGCGGCTGTATCACCGGTTCGCGAAACGGAACCACGGCCATGATTTCCGCACGACGGTAGCGCTGGACCGGGGGCACCTCTGGGAGAACCTGCGACAGGTGACGGCGCTGCTGTGGACGGGCCCCGTGCCGCTGGCGGGCGTCCTGCTCGTGCTGCTGGGCATCGCCGCGACGTGGGCCGTGCGCCACGGGCGGCGGGGGTGGTCCGCGTGGGCGTCCCTGTCCGAGCCGGGCTGGCTGGCGCTCGGGTGTGGACTGGCGGCGCTGGCGCAGCTGCCCTTGCTGGTGGCCGTGTCGCACGTGCGGCTCAATGCCTACTCATTGCGCTACCTCGCGCCCGCGCACGCGCTGGCCCTGGTGGCGTTGGGGGTGCTGGTGCTGGCGTGGCTGGCGGCGCGCGTGTCGGAGGGCGTGCTGCGGACGGCGGGCGCGCTCGCCGTGGCGGCGCTCGCCGTGGCGGCGTTGATCTGGCGGGGCCCGTCGGAGGTGAAGCCAGACTCTGCGCGCGCGAGGGACGCGGCGCTGGCGGTGGCGCAGGTGGCGCCGGGGCGGCTGATGATGGGGGGCTACTGGGATGTCTACCAGCTGGCGGGATTGCAACCGCTGGCCTCGCAGCTGCTGCCCCTTCCCTCGCCGGAGGAGTACCAGCGCACGCCCTTCTTCATCCCCACGATGAAGGCGGCGCGGGACCTGGTCTGGGTCCAGCCCACGGAGGGAGAGAGCCCACCGGCGCCGCTGGAGCGCGAGCTGCACGGGGTGAAGTTCCACCGTGAACCCGAGCCGTGGCTGCGCGTCCCGGGCTACACGTTCTGGAAGTACGTCCGGGCCCCCGGGCCATGACAGAAGGCCACGGCCTGCGTTCAAATTGAACTGGATTTGCCACGAGCCCCTTGCCGCTCCGAGCACCGGCTCCAGGAATACAGGTTTTGTTGATTTTAATGCAATTCCTACTATTCTCCCTCCATGCATGGGCTCAACAAGAAATTCAACGCGGACCCGGTCGCATTCCTGAAGCGCCTGCTGTTGGTCACGCTCCCGAGCCAACCGTGCCCGACCTGCCATTGCGTGATGGACCTGGGGCAAGGGCGTTGGGACGGTAACAACGTCTATGCTCGTCCGGATCCGATGGTGCTCACGTTCGACCTCATCGGGGGAGCCTTCGGCGGCAACATCCCTGCCGGACAGTCTTTCGATCAAGCGCTGGGGCCGGCGGTCCCGACGGGCCTGGACTTCAACAACCCGCTCACCAAATACGCAGCACTTCAGGTGATGAAGGTCGGGCTCGCCCGTGTCGGGAATCCGGTGGGATGGATGACGAACAAGTACACCGCCTATTGGCTCCCCTGGACCAATAGCGGAGTGCGTGAACTCCATCTCAATGATCCGAACGTCAACTTCTTCTTCACTGCCATGTTCAGCGGTTGCACGTTCAGCGTGGCCACACCCGCGGGGGCTGGAGGTGCCGCCAACGTCTGGGTGACCCACATCGCCTGGGATGCCGGAGTCGCCGCACCGCCCGCCTGGGGAGGCGGTGCGCTCGCTGGCGGCACCTTCGATGCTCGGAGGCTCAGCGCGGAGCGCGCCTTCTACACGGCGCGCATGGGCCCGGGCACCTTCGTGCGGTCGGTGGCCTTGCGCCCGGATCCGCTGACCGGTGTCGCCGGCGTGCCGCCGATTGCGGCCACTCCCATCCTCCCTAATGGGGGTCCGCTCCCCGCACTTCATGGTCGGTACTGCTACGGAGACAACCCCGCGCTCGTACCCAACCCAGGCATCGCGTTCATCGCGGGGTGGCGGGACGGCAACCAACACTGGCACTTCGCGGTTCAAAAGCACCCCGGGGGCTACAACGCTCAAGGAGCCGCCATACAGCGCGCCCCACACTTCGTGGTGCCGCAGGGCGTGCAACAGTTCTACTGAGCTGCGGCCCAGGTCTGCATCAGCCTGAGCGGCACCGTGCCCGGCATGGCCGCCATGGATGGACCCGAGGGCGAGGCGGATCAGCGCGGGTGAAACTGCTCGATGGTGATCTCCTCGGCCAGCGCATGAAGAGGCGCCCCGAAGGTGGTGACCGTGGTGAACCAGTGCGAGGTGACGCCGTTGACGGTGAAGGTCAACGGCACCAGCACGGAGCCTGAGCCGCCGGGCATTGGCGGGAGGTGACGCGCGTCGGGGAAGGCGAGCACGCGCGCCAGCACGCGCGCGACCTCGGAGTGGGGGCCGCGCAGCCGGGCGTTCTCCCGCAGCCGGTAGAGCAGGAAGCCCGCCACCTCCTGCCAGTTCCCGATGGCCGAACGGACCCGTCCGGGCGAGAAGACCAGGTCCATCAGGTTGATTCGCCCGAGCGCATCTCGCCCCTCCCCCATCAGCGTGAGCGCACCGACGTTCGCGTCGAGCACCGTCGATGCCGCGTTGAGCACCAGGGCGGGGTGAGGGTCGTGCGCTGCGAGAATCATCGTCGCCGCCTGACGAAGCTCCTTCAGCTCTTCGCTGTCCCAGGCGCCTTCGCCGAACTGCGGCGCGTAGCCGGCCGCCACGAGCAGGACGTTGCGCTCTCGCAACCCGAGCAGCAGCGCGTCCGCCAGCCGCAGCACCATGTCCTGGCTGGGCGCCGTCCGGCCCGATTCGATGAATGCCAGGTGGCGGGCAGAGACCTCGGCGTCGAGCGCCAGGGTGAGCTGGCTCTTGCCCCGCAACGCGCGCCATTGCTTCAACAGCGCGCCCAGCTCGCTGACGGCGTCTGCTGCGACCTTCCGTCGCGCAGTGGCGCGCCGGGCGTCCTTGTCACCAACGTCACGCATCGGGGGCTCCTCCTCGTGGTGACCGATGATGACCGACGCCGCACTTCCCTCACAGGTCATTGCGGGGCGCTCCGGGCACAGGGAGTCTTCGGGGCTCACCCGCATACCGGAAGTGCCCCTCATGAATGACCGCCTCGTCTACCGCCTGGATGCCTTTGCCGCCCTCTTCATGGGCGCCGTGTTGCTGGCCTGGGCCACGCCGCTCACCACGCTCGCCGGCTGGCCGCTGCCCCCGGCCTTCCTGCTCGGCGTGGGGCTGTTCCTGGTGCCCTGGGCCGGTTTCAATGCGTGGGTGTCCGCCCAGCCGGCAGTCCCCTTGCGCGCTTCGCGGGTACACCTCGCGGTCGACGGTTCGTGGGTGCTCGGCAGCGGAGCGCTCCTCGTGGCGTACGCACCCCGGATGTCGGGCGTCGGCGTCGCGCTCGTCGTGGGCCAGGCCGTCGCGGTTCTCGGGGTCTTCGCGCTCAAGTTCGCGGGGGACGCTTCCGCGCGGGGCTCGCGCAGCAGGCGCACCACCTGACTGGCGGCGCGGGCGCCCTGGCGGCCCCGCGTGGGGCCGTCGGTGATGAGGACGGTGAGCGGTTGCGTGTCGTCTCGCGGAGCCCTCGTCCTCAGGGGAGGACGCGGAGGTCCTCCGGGAACACGGGGTCCACTTCGTACTCCCCGAGGAACTCTCCACTGAAGCCCTGGATGACGACGCGCTGGCCCTGCTCCAGCCCGCTCACGTCGATGCCCGTGCCGGCATTGACGAACACGGTGGTGTGGCCGGTGCCGTCATCCACCTCGAACTTGAACCCATAGGGGAAGTCGTCCTCGATGTCGCTGACGATGGTGCCCTTGATGCGGACGAGGCGGCCCTCGGTCTCCTCGCTCACATCGCCCGTCTTCACCGGGTGGGGCCGGGGCTCGTTCGCCGTGCCCAGCACCTCGATGGAGGTCGGAGCGACGCTGAGCACCCCTCCGTAGGACTGGGTCAGCGTGCCCGTCACCCGGACCACCTGGCCGACCTGGATGTCCGCGTCGAGCGAGTCGAGGATGTAGATGCCGACCTTCTTCTCCTGGATGGCGAAGCCGTTGTCATTGGGGAAGAAGCCCCCGGTGAACGACGTCGCCACGCCCACCACCGTCACCGTGCTGCCTTGCGGCTGCTGGCGCGCCTCGGCGATGGAGCCGTGCGGGCCCTTCGCCATGACCGCGCCTGGAACAGCAAGGACCGCCACCGCGAGCAGCGCGGCCAGCCCGACATTCCACTGCGTCCGTACCTTGTGCATGGGTGACTCCGGGGTCTGCGGGGTGCGTCCAGTCATGTACTCCGGTGTTCTCGCACGCGCAGTCACACCCTGGGCAAAGGCACGGTCCTCAACACAGGCACCTCACCGGGGGCACATGGCAGCGGGTACCTGAGGCCTCCACCATGCCGGCCCCTGGGGGTTGGGCATGGCGGACCTGCGCAGGGGTATCAGCATTCTCGACCTCATCGGGTGGGCGCCTCCGGACTCGCTCGCCATGGTGCCCGCCGACGTCGCCCGGGTGCTGGAACAGCTGGCGGTGCTCGACCTCCGGACGTTGGAGAGCCCGAGCGCCTTCATCCATCAGGGCACCCTGCGCTCCCCGCTGGGCACCCTGCCCCCCACGAATGGACGCGAGGTCGACACGTCCGACCTTCGCTACGGCGTGCCGTTCCAGCTCGCCTTCCGGCGCGCCACGCTCGGCGCCGGGCAGACCGTGGAGCCCGCGCCCACGGGCTTCACGCTCGACCTGCTGCTCAACCGGGTGTCGGTCCCCATGCCCTTCACCGCCGCCCAGTTGGTGCCGGCGGAGGGCGTCCACCCCGCCCACCTCGTCAAGGACATCACCGGCCGCAAGGTCCGGCTGGTCGCCAGCGGCGTCTACCGCTTCGAGCTGCGCCCCGACGGCGGCTTCGACACCGGGTTCGTGGACAGCCCCGACCCCTTCGACCCGGACGCGCCCGCGGGCGCCGTCTTCCAATGCGGGTTCGAGCCGCCCCACTTCGTCATGGGCAACGTCGGCGTCACGGTCCGCAAGGTCACCATCGACAGCTCCAGCGCCGTCACCCCCGACGCCGTGCTCGCCCGCGGCCAGAGCGCCTCCTGGCAGGGCATCGCCATCGACGAGGCCACGTTCTACTTCCCGGGCAACACGCCCGTCCTCGGCCGCGCGTCGCTGGGCATCAAGGACCTCCTGCTCGGCAGCCCCTTCGGCCTCCAGCTCGAGGTGAACGCGGAGCTGGGCCGCGACCTCGCCGCCCACACGGATCCGCTCGCCGGCAAGGTCCAGCTCTTCGTGGAGGGCAACCCCACCCCGCTGCCCCTCACCAAAATCGACACGCGCCGCTTCAGCGTCGCCGTGCCCGGAGACGCGCCGCCGCGCGTGCGCGCCCACCTGCCCCAGCCGCCCCAGGGCCTGGAGGTGAGCTGGATCCTCCCCGATGGAAGCATCGCCCAGGGGCTGACTTCGCCGGACCTCGTCGCGCTGCCCGGCCAGGAGCTGCGGCTCAATGCCCGGCTTCCCGACGAGGACGGCAAGCCGCTGGGCCTGGGCATGACCCGCTTCGTCTTCGTCGACAGCAGGCCCCAGCAGGGCCCCCGCATCGACCTGCTCCTCGGCCCCGGGAGGCGCGTGCTCAACGTCCTCCACGTGAGCGGCACCGCGGCGCAGCTGGCGGGCCTGGTGTTCAGCGCCAGCGACGACAGCCGCACGCAATGGCGCTGGGATTTGTCGGGCGAGCGCGCCACCTTCACGGGCTCCACCTTCACCCTCGGCGCGAGCGGGCAGCTCCCCGGCCCCATCGCCCGGGCGACCCTGGGCCCCCACCTGCTCAGGGCCCGCACGGACGGCCACCAGCGGCGTGTCCTCATCCAACTGCTCGAGCGCGGCGAGCTCGTCATCGGCTGCGAGGCCGGCGTCTTCCTGCGCGACGGCACCCGGCTGAAGGCGCTCTCCGTCGAACCGGCGCACTCGCTGAGCAGCTGGCACTCGGTGCACGCCATCCAGCCGGCGGAAGGCGTGGCGCAGCTCGGGGTGGGCGGCACCGTGGACGCACGGTCCGACACGGTCGCGCTCGTCACCGTGAAGACGGGCCTCACGGCGCCCGCGCCCGGGAGCGAGCCGCCCCCCACCTCCCCGGTCGAGCGCCCCACGGACGCCACCTTCAGCCTCTTCATGGCGCATGGGGGCGAAGCGCCCCTGTTCCTGGAGGGGGGCGCCCGGGGCTCGCCCACTGCGTTCCGGAGCGCGCTCGCCGACTTCGCGCGGCCCTGGCATGCGTACGACGCCAACGTGCGGTTCCTCATCGTGGGCCGGACCAACGACCTCGGCTCGGATGGCTTCAACACGCCCCTGGCGGCGCGGCGCGCGCAGGCCGTGGGGACGCTGCTCACGGAGGCGCTGGTCGGGGCGGGCATTCCCATCACCACCCCCGCGGGCAACCGCGTCCTCCTGCGCGGCGAGTTCGACCCGCTGCTCCCGGGCGAGGCGACGCTCCCGGGCTACTACGTCGACGACGCGTCCTTCGTGCCGAAGGGGCTCGACATCGCGTTCCCCACGACGCCGTTCGTCGGCGGGCTGATGGAGCACCTGTACGCGGGGAAGCTCGGCAGTGACGACCCGGCGAAGAAGGTGGCGAACCAGGCACTCCCGCCGCGCCCCGACTACCGCCGGGCCACCGTCTACGCCCACAGCACGAAGCCCCTGGAGCCCGCACCGGGGCCCGCGCCGGAGCCGGACTCGCTGCCGGAGCTGGAGCGCGAGGTCTTCGTGCCCGGGACGGACTGGACGCCCACCGCCCCCAC
>NZ_RAWG01000340.1 GCF_003611735.1 Corallococcus sicarius
GTGCGACCCGGGCCATGAGGGGCAGGGAGCGGGTGGGCACGTCCACCGCGTCCGTGACGCGAGGCCGGACCGTCTCCTGGGAGTCCTGCGTGACGACGGACACGGGGCTGGGAAGGGGAGGCGGCGTCGGCACCACCCGCGGCAACCGCCGGGTGGGCGCTCCCTGCTGCGCTGGAGGCTCCCGCCAGGCCTTGAGCTCCACCAGGAAGTCGTCGGGCACCGCCAGCTCGCGGCCCTCCTGGTGCAGGTCTCCCCGGAACAGCACCCGCAGCAGGTGCGCGATGCTCATCGCGGAGAAGCGCGGGAAGTTCGAATACAGGAACCCCGCCAGCGCATCCCCGAACGCATGGCTGGAGGCGAAGCGCTGTGTCTGGTCTGGATTCAGCGCCTTGAGGACGATGTCGTTGAGCTCGTCGGGCAGGTCCGGCCGCAGCTCGCGCAGCGCAGGGATTTCGCCGTGAGCGACCTTCATCATCACGACGTGGGGCGGGCCATCCACCGGAAGCCGGCCACACAGCAGCTCATACAGCACGACGCCCGTGGCCCAGACATCCGTGCGCGCATCGACTTCCTCTCCGCGCGCCTGCTCCGGGGAGAAGAAGAGGTACTTGCCCTTCACCACCCCGGGCGCCGTCTTGACGCCCCGCAGCAGCTTCGCCTTGGCGATGCCGAAGTCGACGATCTTGACCTGGCCCTCGTAGCCGATGAGGACGTTGTCCGGAGAGATGTCGCGGTGGACGATGCCCAGTGGTGCGCCGCTGCCATCCGTGCGCGTGTGCGCGTAGTGCAGGCCCCGGCACATCTCCATCGCGATGAAGACGGCGACGGGGATGGGCAGCGCGGCCATGCCACTCTTCATCGCGCGCTTGAGGACGCGGTGCAGCGGCTGCCCGTCCACGAACTCCATCGCGAGGAAGTACTCGCCGTCCACCCGCCCGAAGTCGAAGACCTGGGCGACGTTGCCGTGGGAGAGCGTGGCGGAGATGCGCGCCTCGCTGATGAACATGGAGATGAAGGCTTCGTCGTCGGCGTACTCGGGGAGGACCTTCTTGATGAGGACCGACTTGGTCACGCCCGCGGCACCCACGAGCTGGGCGTGCCACGTCTCCGCCATGCCGCCCCGGCCCAGCCAGGACACCAGCTCATACCGCCCGAAGGTGTCTCCGGCTTCGAGTCCCATTCCGCGGCTACCTTACCCCCAGAATCCTGGGAGGACCGAGTAGACGTCCTCACGACTGTCTGACGCGGGAGTGAAGCTCCTCCTTCCGCCTGGAGGGCAGGCGGCCCGGGCTCCGGTGATGTAGGGCGGGGCCTCACCCCACGCCGTGGCGGGCCGTCAGGGGGCCTGCGCCGGAGTGCCGGCCGGGAGCATGACGTACAGGCGGCCCAGCTCGGTCAGCTCGCCGGAGGCCCCCAGCAGGTTGATGGAGGGGATCTCATTGTTGCGCCCGGAGAACCACGCGTAGCGCTCGATGCCGGGCTCCGACTCCAGCCAGGTGATGGCATCCACCATGTACTTCTTCTGGACCTCCACGGTGATTTCACTGTGGGGACGGTCGCCGCAGGCGAACTCGGTGAGCCAGAGGGGCTTGTTGTACTTCTTGAACTGGCCCACGTACCACTTGAGCGCGGCCAGGTCGCACGCGTACCAGTGCACCGCGATGGCATCCACCTGGCAGCCCTGGCAGGCCTTGAAGAAGGCATCCAGGTACACCACCGGGTCGGTGAAGGTGACGCCGTCCTCCGACACGCAGTCCCCGCAGTAGTTCACCGCCGGGGACACCAGCTTGAGCTGCTTGCGGCGGGCCACCTCCTCCAGCACGGGCCAGAGGGCCGCGGCCTGGCGGGGCGTCTTGTTCGCCTGGCTCTTGAAGTTGGGCTCGTTGAAGCCCAGCAGGTACCGGGCACCCGCGGGGATCTCCGACGCGAGCTGATCCGCGTTGGGGGTGCCGCCCCACGCCATGGGAACGAAGGTGACGGCCTGGGCGGTGTAGACGCTCGCCGCGCCGTCCTCCGGCCTGGGCGACCAGTTGTACCACCAGCTCATTCCGGCGGAGAGCGCCTTCAGGTCCGCCGCGGAGTGGTAGCCATAACCGAGGCCGCGCTTCGCGCTCTTCGTGACGACAGGCACCGGAGGGTCTGTCTGGGATTGCCCGTCGGCGGGGTCACACGCGAGGAGTGGCAGCAACAGGACGGCCAGGGACAGCGTCGGGGGGCGCCGGGTGCGGATCATGGGAGGGGACTCTATGCGTGGGCGTCGAGTCCCCTCCAGCGTGTCAGCGGCTACACAGCGCCGGGCTTGAGCACGGTGTCGTAGACGCGCTGGGAGAGGCCCGCATCCAGGAAGTCCATCTCCCCGCCGACCATGGACAGGTACCTGGCGGCGTCGGGGTTGCTGGCGCCTTCCTTCGCCGCGCCACCGGGGCCCATGAAGTGGGACAGCAGGCCGGTGCGGACGGTGGTGGGCGCGCTGCCGTCGCGGCCCCAGAGGTAATGCTCGTTGGCGGAGACGGCGCCCAGCCGGGCCATCTGGGACATGTACCAGGCGCCCACATGGACGTTCTCCCAGACCTTGCCCAGCTCCGAGTCCTGCGTCTCCTTCGGGTCCCATGTGCTGCCGTCCGCGCGCTTCAGCCCGTCACCGCTCGCGTAGTTGCGGAAGTCCTCCAGGTTGGAGGCCGCGCGGGGTTGCAGGAGCCCAATGGTCTTGTCCGGGGCGACCTCTCCGTTGGGACCCACGTTGAGCTTCGGGTCGAAGGTGGACTCCTGCGCGATGTCCGACAGGATGAGCCGCGCGGCGTCCTGGACCGGCAGCTCCGGGAAGTAGCGCTGGGCGGCGCTCAGCGCGGCCTGGGCGATGGCGGGCTTGTTCTTGTCGAACTCCGCGCGCTTCGCGTCGCCCACGCCGTGCATCTCCGACCCGACGGGATGCAGCGACGCGAGCTTGTCCATGTCCGCAGTGGCCTGCGCCACGCCGTACCCGTTCTCCACGCCCTGCGTGTCGGAGACCGCGTCCACCTGCTGCGTGCGCGTGTTCGCGGGGACCTGCTGTGGGCCCGTAGCGGCCGGAGGCACCGTCTGTCCTCCCGGGGTGCCCGAGGTGCTTCCGCCTGACGGCGGCGGCATCCGGCCACCCGTCTGGAGCAGGGCCAGCGAGCGCAGCGAGTCATTGAAGTAGTTCCCGCCAGGGACCTTCTGCATCTCGTTCCACATCGCCTCGCGGTAGCCCGCGTCCGGATCCGTGATGGCTCCCGCCGCCGCCATGGAGACCGCGACCGCGTTGTGGTTCTTCGCGAGCGGGTCGCCGTTGAGCGCGTACGTGTCGCCGATGTTCTCCACGCCCTGCGACTTCCAGAAGGAGTTCACCTTGTCCAGGTACGCCTTTGCGCGCGGATCATCGTTCCACGCGGCATCCGTGCCGATGCGCCAGGGTGTCCGCACCGCGTCGTAGGAGGCGTTCGGGCCGCGCTCCAGGGGCTTGCCGTTGGCGTCCACCCAGTCCGGCACCAGCCCCGTGTCCCTGGACCCGGGCTGCTGCAGCGTCTTCTCCAGGATGTCGTAGCTGGAGTCCGCCACCTTGTCCCAGCGCGTGTCGCCGGTGAACTTGCTGAACTCCTTGTAGTACGCCGGGGCGAAGTAGCTGGGGTTCGTCTCCGACGAGCCGCCGAACTTGTCACCCGGCTTGAGCACGTGGGTGCCCGGCTCCACCTCGTGCTCCATGATGGAGTTGATGAGCTTGCCGGCGTCCGCCTTGTAGCCGCCCCACTGCTTGTCGGCGACCACGAGCGCCATGGCCATGTCCTCGTCGGCGTCCGTCGCGCCGTTCTGGCCGAGGGTCCCGCCCTGCGAGTCGATCCGCCAGTTCATCAGGCCGTTCTCGTTCATGTGGGCCTGCCCGTACTTCCACAGCCCGTTGAACGTGTCCTGGTCCTTGTTGTACGCGGCCAGCAGCATCCCGTAGCCAATGCCCTCGGACACCGTGTCGTTGTTGTTCTCCGGGCGCTGCACGCGCAGCGCGCCGTTCGCGCCGTCGGCGGTGACGTACTTGTCCTTCCAGTCCGCGTAGCTCTTCTGGATGGCCGCGTCCGCCACCGCCGGGTTCGGCGCCAGCGTCTTCCCCGTGCCCGACGTGCCCTGGGATTCCTGCGTCTGCTGACCGGAGAACGCCTTCCAGTCCGCGCCGGTGTTCTCCCCCGCTTCGAAGCCGTCCTTCGTTTCGTAGCGCGCTGCCGGGACGGGCTTCGGCTCCTGCGCGCGCTGGTCGTGGATGACCGGGGGGGGCTGGGCTGGGCTGGTCCGGGTGTCCCACTGCTTCGGGGGCTGGGGACGCGAACCGTTGATGGAGAGGGAGGGGGACATGGAGTGCTCCGTTCGGAGGGGGGAAGGGCCGACTGTCTGGCTTTGTCAGGGGCTCAGATGGCGGGGATGTCCGAAGCGAAGCGGTGGTTCGTCGTCAGCGAGCTGGGATCCGCCTGGTAGGCCGCGAGGATCTTGTGGGCGTTGTTCGCCAGGCTGCGCGCGAAGGCGTGGGCATCATCATTCCGGACGTCCACGTTGCTGCTCAGGCGCTGGTTGGGGTCCGTGTAGTTCGTGGCGCCTCCCCGCACGTGGTGCAGGTAGTTGTTGGCGCCCATGGAGCGCATGGCATTGAGGGCGACGCCGACGTTGCGCTCGATGGCCTTCGAGTCCGTCCCGTTGAGCTGGGTCAGGTCTCCCGGGACGGCGTCGCCTCCGAAGGACTGGATGAGGTCCTTGTTGAGGTTGAAGGGGCCGAAGTTGGTGGCGGAGCCGTTCTTGCTGAAGTCCGTGCCGCCCTCCTGCATGGACTGCGCGACCAGCAGCGCGGCCTCCTCCTGACTGGCGCCCGCCTTCGTGGCGGCATTGAAGACCTCGGTCTTCCAGTAGCCCACCGGGTGGCCGTTGTACTGCTGGTTCTCCTCGTAGGAGAGCTCCGGGTACACCTGGTCGGCGCCGTGCGTGCCCGCCTGGACGACGGAGTCGGTGCTGATGGCGGCCTCTCCGGCGCCCGCTGGCGTCGTCAGCGGTGCTGGCGACGCGGCCTGCGTCTTCTGCGTCCCGGAGGTCCCCGCTTCGAAGCTGTCGGTCTGGAACCGCTGGACGAGGGGGTGGACCGCCGCGGGCTGCGGGGCCTGCTGCGTCTGCGAGGCCTGCTGCGTCTGCGAGGCCTGCTGCGTCTGCGTGACGGGGGTGGGCTTGAACGAGGGACGCTGGGTGATGGCGGAGAGGGCCATGGGAGGGTTCCTTCTTTGGATTGCGTGTGGGGCCAGCTGCGGCCGTGTGCGCTGTTCCAAAGCAGGAGCCGTACCAACCCGTTTCGCGCGCTCCCTCAATCGCTCCCAGAGGGGAGCCCCCGGGCCCGGGCTCCCCGGTGGGTGACTGGAGTCACCCGACCCTGTTCGCCCGGGTGACTGCTGTCACCCGGCGTCGTCGTCCCCGGAGGGCTTGCCGTCGCTGAGCTCCAGGCCGTGCTTGCGCATCAGCTTGCGCAGGTAGACCCGGTCGATGCCGGCCTCTCTGGCGGCGCGGTTGAAGCGGCCCTCGCAGCGCTTGAGCAGGCTCATGAGGTAGTCGCGCTCGAAGCCCTCGACGAGCTGCTCCTTGGCCTCCTTGAACGGCCGGGCGAGGTCCAGGTCCCCGCCGGAGCGGGACGCGGCCCGGCGGGGGACGCCCGGGTCGATGTCCGGCAGGGACTCCTCGCCCAGGTTCACCACGCGGTCCACCACGTTGCGCAGCTCGCGCACGTTGCCGGGCCACGGGTACTGCATGAGCAGCGCGCGCGTCTGGTCCGACAGGGCGCTGGGGGGCTTGCCCAGGCGCTCCAGCACGGTGTCGATGAGCAGCGGGATGTCCTCCGGGCGCTCGCGCAGCGGCGGCAGCACCACGCGCAGCACCGCGAGCCGGTGGAAGAGGTCCCGGCGGAACTTCTCCGCCTTCACCGCCGCCTCCAGGTCCACGTGGGTGGCGGCCACCACCCGCAGGTCCAGCGTGCGGTAGTCATTGCCGCCCACGCGCTTCACCTCGCGGCGCTCCAGCACCCGCAGCAGGCGCGGCTGCAGCTCCAGGGGCAGCTCGCCCACTTCGTCGAGGAAGACGGTGCCGCCCTGGGCGCGCTCGAAGGCGCCGGCCCGGTCGCCGTGCGCTCCGGTGAAGGCGCCCTTCACGTGGCCGAACAGCTCCGACTCGATGAGCGAGGGCGCGATGCCGGCCAGGTCCACCACCACGAAGGGCTTCTTCGCTCGCGGGCTCTCGCGGTGCAGCCCTTCCGCGCACAGCTCCTTGCCGGTGCCCGTCTCACCCTGGATGAGGACGTCGGAGTCACTGGGCGCCATGCGCTCCAGGAAGGTGAAGACCTCGCGCATCTTGCGGCTGGTGCCCACCAGCGCGCCGAAGTGGTCGCGCGAGGACAGCAGGCGCGAGCGCTCGCGGGTGTCCTCCGGCATCAGCTTGAGCTGGGTGGTGCCCAGGGTGAGGACGACGCCGGGCTGCACCTCCAGCTCGGTGAAGCGCAGGCCCTGGCAGAACGACCCGTTGTACGAGCCCAGGTCCGTGGCGACGACGCGGTCCTCCGCCACGTCCAGGCGCAGGTGGTGACGGGACACGGCGCTGTCGTCGAGCACGATGTCGCAGTCCGCGCTCTTGCCCAGCCGGTACGTGCCCACCGGCAGCGGGTGGCCCTTGCCGGCATCCGCACCCGACAGCACCCACAGCTTCAGCCGGACCCTGCCCGCGGGCTTCGCCGGAACGGTCGTGGTCCTGTCGAGCCGCTGTTGCTTCGCGTCGTTCCGCTCGTCGTCCTGTCGCGCCACGGGGGCACGCTACCACGCGCTCCGGGGCCCACCGATGCGCCGGCGGCCGTCGCGACGGTGGGAACCTACGGGGGCGCCGGGTGGGCCTCCAGCCAGCGGGCCACCTCGGCGGCGCGGGGCTCACGCGTCGCGCGGACGTAGCGCACGCGGGCCGCTTCGGCCTCCTGTCGCGCGGGCCCCGGCTCTCCGGCGTCCCACAAGGCCTTCGCGAGCGCGAAGCCCGAATCCGCGAGCGTCTCGTCCGGCAGGGACGTGTAGCCCACGGCCCGCCGCAGCGGCGCGATGGCGTCCTTCGCGCGGCCCAGGCCCAGGAGCGCCTGCCCCACTCCGTCATGGGAGTACTGGAGCGTCTCCTCGCCGGGCGCCACCTGCTGCTTCATCGCCAGGGCCTCCTCGTAGACGCGCAGCGCCTCGTCGTAGCGTCCCAGCTCCAGCAGGCACATGCCCACCTCGTCCAGCCCCTCCGCCACGGGCAGCGTGCGCGCGCCCAGCAGCGTCTTGCGGATCTCCACGGCCGCGCGGGCATGCGTCAGCGCCTGGGCCGCGTCCCCCGTCTCGCGCAGCGCCCAGGAGAGCGCGTCATGCCTGCGCGCCGTGTCCGGATGCAGCGGCCCCACCGCGGCCTCCGTCTGCGCCAGCGCGCGCGTCAGCAGCGCCACGCCGCGTGCCTTGTCGCCCATCCGCGTCGCCAGCCCGCCCTGGAGGAAGGTGATGCGCGCGCGCAGCGGATGGCCCGCCGGCAGCACCGACTCCGCGCGCGCCTGCGCCTCGTCGAACAGCGCGCGTGCCCGGGACAGGTCGCCCTTCGCCGACGCGAGGTTGCCCTGGTTGATGCGCACCTCCGCCTCCAGCGCCGCGTCTCCTCCCATCCGCCGCAGCGTCGCGTCCGCGAGGCCGCTCCAGACATCCGCCTGCTCGAAGTGCTTCAGGCCCTCCTCCACGTAGAGGAGCCGGTTGAGGATGAGCACCTTCAGCCGGTCCGCGCGCCCGGCCTCCGCGTCGAAGGCGGCCTGACGCAGCGACACGGCGGCCTCCGCGGAAGCCCCCAGCTGCTCGCGCATCCAGCCCTGCTGCAGGTGGAGCCGCGCCATCAGCGGCGCATACCCCGTCGCCTGCACACCGGTGACGAGGGGCGCGAGTTTCTCCGCGGCCTGGGTGAGGCGTCCGCCGTCCACCAGCACCTTCACCTCGGAGAGCCGCGCCTCCAGCCGCTCGACCTCGGCGCGCTTCGCCGGCTCCTCCGGCAGTCGTTGCTGCTCGCCGAGCGCCGCCACGTCCGCGCACTCGCCCAGCGCGGGCAGCGCGTTGACCGGCGTGAGCGCCTTCTCCACCAGCGGCCGATCCGCCGTGGCCAGCAGCTCCACCACCGCGCGCGCGTCGTTGCGCCGCCGCTCCAGGCACACCACGCGCTCCACGCGCAGGGCCTCGGGCTGCGTGCCGCTCACGCGCGTGGCCTCGCAGGCTTCGGTGTGCTGCCGGCTCCAGGCGCTCGCGTACGCATCCAGGGCCTTCGCCACGCGCTCCGTCATGCCCGCGGCGAGCGGACTGCCGGTGGCGAGGAAGGCCTGCTCCACCCGCTGACGCTGCGAGGGGCCCCACACCTCGGCCATCAGCGCGTCCGAGCCGGCGCACACCTGGGAGCGCTGGTAGAGCGCACCGGCTCCCAGCGCGAGCCCCATGGCCCCCACGCCCGCGACGACGAGGGCCCGCCGCTTCCGGGCGCGTCGCTGCTCCTGGCCCAGCGCGTCCAGCAGGGCGGAGAGCGTGGGGTAGCGGTCCTGGGGGCGCAGCGACAGGCCTCGCATCACCGCCTGCCGCACCCACGCGGGGACGCGGGCCTCGTGCGGTGGCTCCACGATGGAGGGCGCCCGGGGCCCGCTCAGGTCGGAGGGGCTTCGCAGCGCCTGCATGCGCTCCGTGTCGAAGGGGCGCTGGCCGTAGAGCGCGTAGTAGAGCGCCGCGCAGAAGCTGAACTGGTCCGTGCTCGCATCCGGCCCGGCGCCCATGACCTGCTCGGGCGACATGTAGTTCGGCGTGCCCATTACCGCGCCGGTGGCGGTGAGGGGCGCATCCAGCATGCGGCGCTCTCCCAGCAGCTCGCCCGGCCCCAGTGTTTCGGTGGTGTCCTCGTCGCCTGGTGTGGTGCCCACCTGGCGCGCGAGCCCGAAGTCCGTGACACAGACGCGGCCCCGACCATCCACCAGCACGTTGGCGGGCTTGAAGTCGCGGTGCACCAGCCCCACCGCGTGCGCGGCCACCAGCCCCCGGCCCGCGGCGAGGTACACGTCCAGCACCTCGCGCCAGGAGCGCGGGGCCTGCTTGAGCCACTGGCCCAGCGTGCCCCCGTCGATGAGCTCCATCGCCAGGAACACCTGCGCGCCCCACACGCCCACGTCGAACACCGGGATGACGTGCGGATGGGAGATGCGCGCCATCGCCTGCGCCTCGCGCAAGAGCCGCGCCCGCCCCACCTCCGAGTCCGCGTGCCCGTCCGGACGCAGCAGCTTCAGCGCCACCTTCCGGTCCAGGTCCGGATCATACGCCGCGTACACCACGCCCATGCCGCCCGCGCCCAGCGGCCGCAGCAGCAGGTAGCGGCCCACCTGCACCGAAGGAGGCGGCCCCGGACGTGGGAGCCGATCCGAGCCGTCCGTCCCCGGCGCGCCCTCGCCCTGCGCCCGGGGCAGGGGGCGCGTCGCCTCCTCGTCCGGACCGCGCGCGCGGAGCGTCGGGTCCGGCTCCTCTCCCGTGCGGGCTTTCATGGCGCGCGCAATCCTAGTGGGCCCCTCGTTCTCGCCGCCATGACCCTGCTTTTCCTTCTTTCTGGGAAGGTGTGACAACTTCCCAGCCGCTGGCCCGGATAATGCTGGGCGCGCCGTATCCCCCAAGCAGGATGGATGCCGACATGACCGTCTCCCCTGTTTCTGATACACATCTCC
>NZ_RAWG01000341.1 GCF_003611735.1 Corallococcus sicarius
TCCCCACCCCGAGCGAGCCGCCCCGCGTCTGGAAGTAGTGCCCCGGCCTGCGCCCGGGCAGCGCCCGGGTCACCTCCGGCGAGAGGGTGATCGCCTCGTCGAAGACGATGGCCTCGTCACCCACCCGCTTCGCCAGCTCTCGCAGGAAGAGGGGGGACGAAGCCCGTGTCTGCTCCTGCTCCCGTTGCTCCCGGGCGCTTCGCAACCGCTGCTCCGCGGCCGCCCGGAGGGCCGGCGTCATCATCCAGGACAGCGCCTCCGCGAGCGCCGCGAGCGTCCGCTTCGGGTCCGCCACGAGGCCCAGCTCCACCGGGAAGTTCTTGGCAATCTCATACGCGTCGAGATCGACATGGGCGACCCGGGCACCGGGGCGGAAGACGCCGGAGAGGGCGGGGAAGACCTCCGGGAAGACATACGTGCCCGCGATGAGCACGGCGTCCGCCCGCGAGACGACCGCCGCGCTGTCCTTGCCGAACATGTGGCCCAGCAGGCCCCGGAACAGCGGGTGGGCCGCATCCATGTTCACCTCGGAGCTGTTGGCGCCCCACACCTCGGCGCCGAGCAGCTCGGCCACCCGGGTCAACTCCTCCTGGGCACCCGAGGCCGCCACGCCATCACCGACGATGAGCAGCGGCTGCTCGGCCTCCGCGAGCAGGTGGGCCAGCGCCTTCACCGCCTCCGGCTCCGGCGCGGAGCGGGTGTCGAGCCGCGGCGTCGGGAAGACGGACTCATCGTTGGGTGCGTCGAGGACGTCCATGGGCAGGGCGACGAAGACGGGCCCCATGGGCGGCGTCGAGGCCATCTTGATGGCCCGCCGCAGCACCCGCAGCACCGAGCCCGGGTCGACGACGCGCGTGGCCCACTTGGTCACCGGGCGGGCCATGGAGACGAGGTCGCACGCCATCTGCGCATCCATGGCGTCGTAGGCGAGCCCGGCCTCTCCCGAGAGCACCACGAGCGGGGAGTTGCCGCGCTTCGCCTGGTAGAGCATCCCGATGCCATTGCCCAGCCCCACGCTGGAGTGCAGCTGGACGAAGGCGGGCCGCCGCGTCGCCCGCGCGTGGCCATCCGCCATGGCCACGGCCACCGACTCATGGAGGCCGAGGATGTATTGGAGGGATGGCACGTCGCGCATGGCATCCAGGAAGCCCTCCTCGACCGTGCCGGGATTGCCAAACAGGTATCGGGTTCCCTCCGCGGCGAGCTGCTCGAGGAGGGCCATGCAACCGGTTCTCTTCTTCAGGGTGTTTCCTCCTTTTTTGTTGTGCGGTTGCATCAGCACCCCCAACGTCGCAGGCCCTGCTCCAGCACCTCGACGAGCTTCTCGCCCGTCAGCGTGGAGTCCGGGGTGGAGCGGCCCGTGACGAACGGGTAGTCGACGATGACCGACCGCTCCTTGCCGAAGTTGCCGTGGTACTGCCCCTCCGGCGCGGTCGCGTCGCGGAGGATGTACTCGAGCGGGTACGGTGGCGGGCCCATGTTGAAGTCGGTGCCCACGAAGCCGGTGCCGTCCTTGTAGTCGTACTCCAGGCAGTGGCCCGTCACGTGCTTGTTGCGCAGGATGCTCCGCCGGTCCTCCAGCTCCCGCGCGAACGCGAGGCAGGCCACCGCGTAGCACTCGGCGGCGATCGGCTTGCCCAGCTTCAGGAAGCCGAGGATGAGGTCGTGCACGCGCTGGTTGTTGGCCAGGTCGACGATGGGGCCGCTGCCGCCCACCAGCAGCAGCGCGTCGAACCGCTCGAAGGCGCGCAGGGCCTCATCGCGCTCGCGGTAGTAGTCCTCAAGCGCACGCACCATCATGGGATGGCTGAAGTAGGGCCGCTCGGGCAGCAGCGCCGAGAGGTTCATTGGCGCATCGAGCATCCGGGAGCGCTCGCTGCGCCCGGGGCCGGTGGAGTCCAGCAGGCACACCTTGAGGGCCATCTCCGGGCTCGTCACCGAGCGCCCCAGGGGCGGGTCGATGTAGCCCGCGTCCATGCTCGGAGGCAGGGCCACGGGCCGCTGTCCGTTCGGCGTGGCGAACTCGATGCGGTAGCCCTGGCGCTCGAAGACCTCCAGCGGGCCCACCAGCTCCTCGCCCCAGTAGCCGTGGTTGGAGAGGACCACGAGGATGCTGCGCTGGGGCGCCGGAGCCACCGCCGGCTCCTGGGACACCAGCAGCTGCTTGATGCGCTGGATGAACTCGGAGACGTTCAAGAACGAGCGCCCCGTCACCAGGTCCCTGTCCACCACCACGCCCGACGGATCCGGTGTGTAGAGGCCGCCGGCGTTGAGGACGTCGGCCAGGACGACCTCATGGCAGAGGACCTTGCGCCCCGCGAGCAGCTCCGGGGTGGGCGTCAGCAGCCAGAGGGCGTGGCACAGCGCCCCCTTGATGATCTCCGGGTGGCGCATGGCGCGGCTGAAGAACTGCACGGCGGGCGAGGTGCGGACCATCTCCGGGGTGATGGGCAGCGGCTTGCCATCCGGCCCGTCGGGCGGGACGAAGTGGCGCAGCCGCACGCTGGGGTAGTTGGCCGCCACGAGGATGGCCGCGTAGTCTTCGGGGGCGGCCTTGCGGATGTCGCGCGTGACGGTCAGGAGCTTGGGCGTACGGCCCACCTCCTCGACCTCGCTCACGAGGTTCAGGAAGGGGCTGCCGTTCAGGTTCGCGAGGAAGTGGACCTCCGCCCCCGCCGCCCCGAACCGGTCACGGTACTGCGCGATCTCGTCAGCGATGTACTGGCTTTCGACGAGGACGGCGATCTTCTTGCCCTTCAGGGACTGGGCGCTCATGACTTCCTCCGGAACTGGACGATGACTTCCGAACCCAGGTCCGCAGGCTCCAGGGGAATCTGGAACCGGTGGGGGTCGAAGTGGGCCCGATGGCGGCCGTTGATGGAGACGCTCGAGATCTCGATGGAGCCGGGCTTCACGAAATCCGGCAGCACGTTGATGGAGCGGAAGCCGCTGTGGGCGGACGGATGGAAATACAGACAGAAGCTGGAGGCGGGCGAGACGTAGGCGCACGTGTAGACGTGAGCCAGGTAGTTCAGCTCGAAGGAGTGGTAGCCCGCGACGGCGTATTGCCCCTTGTTGGCATACGAGCCGTTCAAGATGGGAAGGCCGTCCTCATTGACGCGGAAGAAGACGTTCTGGTTGTCCCGGTCCAGGAAGAACATGTTCCAGAACGCGGACATGGAGCGCGCCTGGTCCAGGTACTCCGGGTCCCCCGTCTGGCCGTGGAGGATGAGGTTGGCGAGGATGGCCTGCTCCTGCTGCCAGAAGTCCTTCACGCTGCCCCAGGGGAACTCCAGGGGCTGGCCGTTGGTGGGGTGCCGCTCCACGGCGTCGAAGCATCCGCCCCGGATGCGGTCGGCGCCGTGGGAGACCATCGCCTTGGCGAGCCGCTCGGCGAGCTGGAGCGCCCGCTGCGCCTCCTGCTGCCGTCCGGTGCCCAGCTGGTACCAGGCGATGCGCGCGAGGTTCCACGCAATCTTGTAGTTGTGGCCCACGACGGCGCGGTCCTGCTGCCACCCCCACTGGTGGTCGGGCGTCCAGTCCGCGAGGAACCGCTCATTCACATACAGCGAGTCGGGGGCCGGGAACTTCTCGAGGATGAGCCGCGTCGTCCGGTCGAGCATCTCCCGGCAGGTGTCGAGGAAGCTCGCGACCTCCGGGTCCGCGCCCTGCGGCAGCGGGTCCAGGGCGAGGATGAGGTTGATGAGGTAGGCGGGGATGTGGTCGCCCACCGAGTTCCAGTTCTTGCGTGAGCGGAGCCGCCCGAGCGCAGCCGAGTCGGGCCGCAGGGTGACCGGGTCAAGGTGGGCGAAGTAGCCGTCGAAGCCGGGGAACTCGGCGTTGACGTCCTTGCTGTCGAGGAAGAGCGTGTTGAACGTCTTGACGGTGCGGCGGATGTCCTCCAGCACCTCGGGGTCGCTGGTGATGCGGAAGTACTGGGCAAGCCCGGCCAGGCCGTAGATCTGCTCGTACAGGGCGATGGCGCCGGAGTCATCGCTGTTCTCCGAGGCCCTGAGGGTGACGGTGCCATTCACGCCCTTGCGCCGGCCAAAGGCCCAGATGCAGGACTGCCCATCCGGACTGAGGATGCGGAAGGAGGATCGCTGGAACTGGATGCCCGCCCCGGCCGCCAGCCTGTAGCGGTGGTCGCCCGTCATCAGGTACGCCGACGACAGTCCGTAGATGAGCCGGGCGAGTGTCGGCATGGCCTGGAGGTTGTCGTCCGTGGCGCCGCCGTAGAAGTTGAGGTTGGTGCGGTAGCGCTTCGAGAAGTCGTCCTCGCTGTAGGTGCGCGAGTCACCGAAGAGGTCGTCAAGCCACGCATTGGCCATGTGCATCGTCTGGGTCATCCACCAGTGCGGGTCCTCGAAGAGGAAGCGCTGCGGTTCGGAGTGCATGCGGGTGACGGCGCGCGCGTCGTAGCGCTCCTCCCCTTCGTGCTCGAACCGGATGGCCCGGATGAAGACGGTGTCCTTGGGTCGCAGGTAGCGGGCCACCTTGCGGGCCAGCTCGCCGCCCCCCTGTTCGGGGGCGTCGGGCACCCGGTCATTCGAGGTGCCGTCGATGTTGGTGAGGACCGAGAACGTCGTCTCGGCGCCGAAGTGGAGCGTCACGGTGTCGCCGCTTCGCAGCAGGAGGTCGCACCGAAGCTGCTCGGGTTGCGACGACGTGACGGTTCCCTGAAGGGTGAGGGTTTGACAGAAGTTGTTCATGCGCTCTCGTGGGGGGCGATGGTGCTGTCTTTAGAGACAGGGATTGCGCACTGTGACGGTAGGGGCGCGGAGGCCGTGCGCGGCCTGGAGCAGGTCGGCGCACTTCTCGGCGATCATCACGACCGCGGCGTGGCTGTCGCCGGAGGGCAGGGACGGCATCACGCTGGCGTCCGCCACGCGCAGTCCGCCGATGCCGAAGACGCGCAGCTCCGGGTCCACGACGGCCATGGCATCAAGCCCCATCCGGCAGGAGCCCGCGGGCTGTTGGCCCGAGTCCGCGCCGCGCTGGACGAAGGTCCTGAGCTGGGCCCTGTTGCCCACCTCGGGGCCGGGCATCAGCTCGCCGCCCACCCAGCGGGCGAATGCCCTTGTGGCGAAGAGCTCCCGGGCCAGCTCCACGCCCCGCATCAGGCGCGTGACGTCCGCCTCGACGGCCAGGTAGTTGGGATGGAGGAACGGTCTGACGAGCGGGTCACGGCTCGCCAGGCGCACCCAGCCGCGTGACAGCGGCCGCACCACGCCCGGCAGGATGCTCACGGCGTTCGGGTGTTTCTGGCCGAGGGCCTTGTTGGGCGCCCCGTGGAGGAACGCCAGCTGCAAGTCGGGCCCGAGCCAGCCGGGAGCGGACTGGCAGAAGAGGGCGCTCTCGGAGGGGCCCGGCCAGGAGGCCGGGACGGGCTGGGGCTGGGAGCACTCCCGGATGACTCCCCGGATGACTCCAGTGAGGACGTGGTTGTGGAAGTTCTCGCCCACGCCGGGGAGGGCGGAGTGCATCGTGATGCCCAGCAGCCCGAGCCGCTCGGGCTGACCGATGCCCGAGAGCAGGAGCAGCTTGGGGGACTCGAGGGCCCCACAGCAGAGGACCACCTCCTCGACGGCGTACGCGTTCTCGCGCCGGCCCTGGTGGTGGTACTCCACGCCCATGCAGTCCGAGCCCTCGAAGAGCAGCCGGGTGGCCTGGGCGCCCGTCACGAGCGTGAGGTTGGGCCGCGCCAGCGCCAGCAGGAGGGGCCCCACGTCGACGCCGTGACGCTTGCCCTGCTGAGGGTGGAGGTGGTGCCAGCCGGCGCCCTCCATCTGGGGCCCGTTGAAGTCCGCGGTGAGGGGGTGGCCCGATTCCTGGCAGGCTTCGATGAAGGCCTCGCAGATGGGGTGCGGCTGGCGCTGCGTGCTCGTCACCCCCTCGTCTTCAAGCTTCTGGAAGTAGGGCCGTACGCTCTGCCAGGCCCAGCCTGGGCACCCCTGGTGCGCCCAGGCGTCGAAGTCCGACGGGTGCCCGCGGACGTGCACGCGGGCGGAAGCGTTGCCGCCAAGCAGCGTGCCGTGCGGCTCGTGGATCTGCCGGCCCTCCAGGGCCATCTGGGGCTCGCTGCTGTACGCCCGGGGAGTCCCGCTGTCCGCCATCTCCAGGAGCAGCACGCGGACCTCGGGGTTCTCGGTCAGCCGGTGGGCGATGACCGTGCCCGCCGAGCCGGCTCCGACCACGATGAAGTCATAGGCGTCCATCGTCACTCGGCCTCCCTGCTCGGCCTGGAGCGCGGATGTCTTGTCCTTGCATTGTCATGACTGACTTGGAGCCGGGTCGGGCATGCCGTGACGAAGCGGACCTGGCAGCCTGCTCGCGCGAGAGGTGGAAGCCGGCGGTCCGTCACACCGGGCACCTCGCGGCTCTTCCCATCAGGCCTGTCCGGCGGCGCACCTGCCGCGGCAATGACAGGCGCTCTCAAAAGCCAGACACAAGGAAGACGTCAGCTCATGCTCAAAGAGACCCACGCGAACGCCGAGCCCTTTGGCAATCCGCAGTCCACGAGGGAGGGAATGGTGAACACGGTCGACTGCTACTTCGACGAAGTGCTGGGCCATGGCCGGCTGGAACTCATCGACGCGCTGATGACGCCCGGCGTCGCACTGCGCGGGCCCGGGCGGCCGGAGTCGGGCGACGGACGGGAGGGCCTGCGGCGGTTCGTGAGCAAGCTGCGCGGGAGCGCGCCTGGCGCCCGGTTCGCCATGGAGCGCCGCGCCGTCCAGGGCAACAAGGTGGCGGTACGCTGGCGCGCCGAGGGCTCGCACCCGGGGCCGGTCCCGCGGGGCCTGTACGTCTTCGTGTTCGAGGGCGACCGGGTGGCCGAACTCTGGATGCACGACCTCGACCCCGACTCATGCTCCGGCGCGGTTCTCTCACGGCGCGCGGCGTGAGCCGGTCCGGGTCCTCAGGGGAACACCTCCTTCAACTCGCCCATGATGGCCTTCGGAGCCAGCGCGTCGTCCGACTTCGCCTGGCTCGTGAGGTCTCGCAGTTTGCTCAGCACCAGGCTGAGCGTCTCGAGCGACGAGGTCAGGGTGTCGATGCCGCTGTAGAAGCTGATGAACAGCAGCCGCTTGGCGATCTCCTCGGGAGACAGGCCCACCATCAGGCCCCAGTAGAAATGGAGCGCGAGGTAGATCCGCCGGTTTCCCACGCGGGCAGCCAGCAGGGCGATGACGATCTGCTCGCGGTCCCGGGCGAACTTTTCGAACTCCTGGTCCCGTTCGACCTTGGTGAGGACCTGACCCGGGGCGAACTTCTTGGGGTCGAAGAACTCGATCATCATCTCTTCGAGGAGATGGCTGGAATGGGGATACAGGGCCAGGATGCTGCTCCGCGAGGTCTTCGCCATCTGCTCCGGCTCCCTGGCGTAGCTGCGTCGCAGCTGCGTGAGCGCGTCGTCGGAGAGGATGCCCGAGACATCCTCATGCTGCGTGCCGGGTGGGCGCGCTGCCCTCGCCGGCTCCGGCATGGGTGGGAGTGGGCGTGCTCCTGCCTGGTGAACGCGCCGCGGCTCCGGCTGGGAGGCCACCTGGTCCACCAGCGTCTCGAATTCGGCGGGGTGGCGGCGAATGCCCGCGCCGTCCGCCTCCATCGCCAGCAGCCACCGGCCATCGCGTGAAAAGTAGGCCCAGCGGAGCGCGGTGGGCTCCGCCTCCAGCACCGCCGCGATCGCCCAGCGCCCATCGCCCCCCTGGCGCCAGAGCAGGCCGCGGCCGCCCTCGGTCGCGCTGAAGAGGCACGAGCTCCTCCGGTTCCACACCAGGTGCTGGATGGGCCCCCAGTGCATCTGGGGGCACGCCACCAGGTCGTGGCCGCGCGAGTCCCAGATACCCACCAGCCCTCCGGCGTCTCCGGTGGCGAGGAACTGCCCATTGGGGCTCCATGCGATGCGGCGGGCCGGGAACACCAGCCGCGGGCTCCACAGCAGCGGGTTGAGCGCGCTGGCGCCCTTGTAGTCGTAGATGCGGGCCCAGCCGTCATTGCAGGTGGTGGCGAACTGCCCGCCCGAGGGGCTCCAGACCAGGTCCCACAGTGCGTCCTTCTCCTTGCCCGGGGGGCGCACCGGGGCCTCGCTCGTGAGGTCCCAGAACCAGGGCTCCCCCTGGTCGCGCAGGACGAGTCCCAGGGCCTTGCTCTGGGGATGCCACACCCACCGCAGCAGGTCGTGGAGCACCTCCTTCTTGCGGACCTTGAGGTCGCCGGAGGCCGTCCACAGCGAGAAGGTCTTGGGCCCGTCCTGGACCGCGACATGCCTTCCGTCGGGGCTCCAGGTGGCCATGAGCCCGTGCCCCCTTACGCTGGGGGCGGTGCCCAGGTCGTCGCCCTTCCACAGGCACAGGGAATGGGACGAGGCCTCCGGGATGGCGGCCAGACTCGGATCGATGCGTTTGTAGAAGGCCCACGCGGTGTCCGGAGCGCCCGGCTT
Organism: Corallococcus sicarius; assembly: GCF_003611735.1. Taxonomy (GTDB): domain Bacteria; phylum Myxococcota; class Myxococcia; order Myxococcales; family Myxococcaceae; genus Corallococcus; species Corallococcus sicarius. Next base: position 8,447 of record NZ_RAWG01000341.1, read on the forward strand.
CAGCGGGAGCTCCGGCGGGTAGTCCCATTTGTCGAGGGGAGAGACAGTCTTCCTCTGGAGCTGCTCCATCTCCTCCCAGGTCCCCCGGCGTTCGGGTCCGCCGGTGGTGTCGTCCCAGATGCGCGCCGTGGCATCCGTGCTCACGGTGACGAGCTGCTTCCCGTCGGGACGCCACACCACCTGGTGGATGCTCCCGGTGTGGCCGGTGAGCGTCGCCAGCACCCGGCCGCTCTCCACGTCCCAGACCCGGGCAAGGTTGCCGCTCCAGGTCGCGAGGACGCCGCGCCGCCGGGGGTTCCACGTGAGCCCGCCCAGCGAGGAGCCCTCCACGTGGAGGACATTCGAGAGGAGGCCCGAGTCCGCGTGCCAGAGGCGCACGGTCCGGGTGCTGGCCGCCGCGAGCCACTGGCCCTCCGGGCTCCAGGCCACGTGCTCCACCGGGCCAGGCGTCTCCAGGTGCTGTTTCTTCAGCGCGGCTCCGGACCCGCGGAAGACGACGACCCCCTTCATCCCTCCCGCGGCGAGCGCCGGCTCCCCCGGGTGCCAGGCCACCGTCAGGACCCCCGCCACGGGGAACGTCTCCTGTCGGGTGACGGTGTACCGGGACTCACGCCGCTTCACGCGCCAGACGCCCACCTCGTTGAGCCCGGCGGTGGCGAAGACCTCCCCCTCGGGCGCCCAGGCGGCGTCCAGCACCTCGGCGCATCGGGGGGGCTGCTTCGGCCTGGAGTCACACACCGGGACGCACTGTTTGCGCGCCACGCCGAGCACGGCGGCATGCGGCGCGGTGTCGCTCGGGTCGGCGCCGTCGTGGCCGTACGGCCCGAGCAGCAGCTCCCCGTCGGGCGAGAGCTGGAGCCCCCAGGGGTTGCGCGTCCCCGCCTCGTACGGGGAGCGCAGCATGCGGGGCCCCTTCCTGCCCACCGTCATCACCTGGACCCGGGCATCGTTGTCGCAGCAGGCCAGATGGTGGCTCCGCGCGGCCCAGACCAGTGCCTTCACGCCGCGGTGGCTGTCGGGGGTGCTCGCGCTGTCGGTGGTGCCCGCATCGATGCACGTGGGCTCCTTGCCCGGCGACTGGAGGTCCCAGAGGAAGACCTGGCCCGCCGAGTCTCCGGTGGCCAGGTGCCTGCCATCCGGGCTCCAGGCGGCGCAGAGGATGGCCGCGCGATTCGCGAGGATGCTCAGGCAGGTGCCGCGGCGCTCGAGCACCCCGCGCAGCACCCCGTCGAGCAGCGCCTGGAACTCCGGCGAGGGGGAGGGCCGTACCCGCGTGGAGCCGCCGTCCGCGAGGACGGGGCGGGTGTC
>NZ_RAWG01000342.1 GCF_003611735.1 Corallococcus sicarius
CCGGGCTCGTGGGCTCGGAGATGGGTATAAGAGACAGGGGGGCGGCGCTTGGGGGGCCTGGGCCCAGACAGGGGTGCCCGGCGCCAGGACCAGGGCCGACAGGGTGACGAGGACAGGGAGGCGCATGGAAGAAGGCAGGCAGCCTAGCCCACGCTGCCACCGTGGACGAAGCCTGCCCGTTCCCCGTCCCTCCATCCGGTCGCGTCCGGAAAGCGGCAGCCGCGCCACAATGCTGATGACGGGGGGCGGCCCCGGTCTACCATCCGCGCTCGCGTAGGATGCGTCGGTGAGGAGAGCAGACGGGATGAGGGTTGGACGGGGCGCACTGCTGATGGCGCTCGCCCTGGGGGCTTGCAGGCCCGGCGCGAGCACGGAAGCGACGGAAGCGAAGGACGCGGGTGCCATCGGGCTTCCGGGCCGGCCTTCCGCGCTGACGATCCCCACGTGCGACGTGCTGCTGCCGGAGGACCTGCGCGACCTCACGCTCAACGGGTTCACGATGAAGGAGGAGCGGGGCTGCCCCACGTGCGGACCGGTCTGCACGTTGCGTTCGGCCGCCCTGCCGGAGGTCTCCGTCTCGTTGGCCTATGACTGCCAGCCGGGCTACGCGGGCGCGGACGTGCGTGCGCTGCTCGCGCCCATGTTGAACGCGGGCGGCGAGGAGGTGTCCGCGCTGGGCCGGGCGGCGGCCCGGCGCAGTCCGGTGGAGGGCATGACACAGGTGGTCGCGTGGGACGACGACACGCCCTGCGTCGTCGTGGTCACCTGGCTGGGCGACGACCCCGACCGCGCGATGGATGTGGCCCGCCTCGCGGTGACGTCGCAACACGGGCTGGGCGACGCGGGCACGGCGCTTCCGCGCCCCGAAGGGGAGAGCCCGCTCGGCAATGCGCCGTTGGAGCCGCTGGACACGCTGACCCTGCCGCGCGCCGGAACGACGGATGTGCTCTCCGCGCCCGCGGGATCCAGGGCGCAGCCGTACGTCGCACCCGCTGCCGTCCCGCGGCCCCGGCGTCCCAGGGTGACGGCCCCCGTGGGGGGAGGACTCGCCCCCGGAGCCGTGGCGCCCTCACTACCGCCGACGGACCCCGCGACCTTGGGAGGAGGGACACCCGCGCCAGCGGTGACGCCACCCCCGCCCGCGAACACGACACCTGGTAGCGACGCAGTGCCCGCCGCGCCGACGGTGGCTCCGCCCCGTCCCACGAACACGGCGCCTCGCAATGAGGCCGTGCCCGCCGCGCCGACGGCCGTGCCACCCGCGCCCACGCCGACACCCGCAGTGCCTGCGCCGACACCCGCGCCTGCGCCGACACCCGCAGTGCCTGCGCCGACACCCGCGCCAGCTGCGCCAACGGCCGCGCCGCCTGCCCCTACGACCGCGCAGCCTGCCCCTACGACCGCGCAGCCTGCGCCGTAAGCCGTCAAGCCCGCGCCACCACCACGCAACCTGCGTCGTAAGCCATCAAGCGGGCTCGGGGCCTCAATCACAGACACCCCGAGCCGGCCCCACGCCGCGCTCACGCTCCAGGGCCTGCATCCCCCCGGAGCGTGCGTGCACGACTACAACGTCTGCAGGTACTCGACGAGGTCGTCCACATCCGCGTCGGAGAGCTGCGCCGTCAGGCCATGCCGGTTCGTCCCACGGTCATTCAACAGGCGGGCCCGGAGGGTGGGCGCGCTGCCGTCATGCAGGTACGGCGCGGTGCGGCCCACGCCCAGCAACGACGGCGTGTTGAGCCCCGCCTTGATGACCGGGTCCGCGTCCCGCAGCGCGCCCTCGCGCACGAACGTGCCCACGTCCGCGTTGGTGTTGTTCGTGAGCACGGCGCCCGCGTGGCAGGTGTCGCACGCCGCCTTCTTGAAGAGCGCCGCGCCGCGCGCCTGCGCCTCCGTCAGCGGCTCGCCGCGGAACGGATTGTCCGTCGCCGGAATCGTGTCGATGAACGCCGCCAGCTTCGCCACCGTGTCGGAGTCCAGCTCCTGGCCCCCCATGCGGTCCTTCACCGTCGCGTTCATGAAGTCCCCCAGACCGGAGAACTCCCCGCTCCAGTGGAAGGGCGCCGTCGACGTCGTCATGCGCCCCGCGAGGCTCGGCGTCTGGCGCGGCCCGTCCGGGAAGCCCCAGACGTGTCCGTCCTCGCGGCCCTCCAGGTGGCACGACGCGCAGGAGATCGCCACCTCCATGCTCGTCATCCGCTCGTCCAGCGCGGAGAAGAACAGCCGCCGGCCCGCCACCGCCATCGGGGGCAGGACGTCGCCCGCGATGGGCAACCGCGTGGGCTCCTCGGACACGGCGTCGATGCCGTCACCGCTGCCCACCAGCGTGCTCACCGTGTGGTCGAACGCGTTGTAGACATACGCCTTGCGACCATCGCGCGTGATGGCGATGCCGTTGGGCCCCGCGCCCACCGACACCATCTGCCGGATGGAGCTCACCCGGCTCGGCAGGTCCTGCCCGGAGCGACGCCACGTGGACATGATGGCCACGTTGTTCGTCTCCTGGTTCACCAGGAACAACCACGCACCGGACGGATCCACCACCGCCGCCGCCGGGCCCTGCACGGGCAGCGTCATCGAAAGGCTGGTGATGAGCGACGTGGGATGGTCCGGCGTCCTGTCCGGCGGCGGCTTGCACTCGTCCAGGTCGTCCACCACCGGCTCCGGCGCCTCGCCGTCCGCGTCGAAGGTGATGAGGCCCGCGGCCACCACCCCTCCGCCTACGTCCGCGCCGCACGGCGTCCCGCCGCCATACAGCGAGTCCCCTCCCTCCTGGATGTCATCTCCCGGCGACGCGGCCAGCGGGTCCTCGCGCGACCAGAGCACCGGCGCGAAGAGCCGCCGCCCATCCGGCGCGCCCAGCAGGTCCACCATGCCGCGCGCGCGGAAGGTCCGCGGCTTCTTCGGTGCGGGCGAAGGCAGGGGGGTCTCCAGGGCCGTGACGGACCGGGGCGACGACGCCGCGTTGGCCCGCGCGTTCAGGTCCGTGCCTGCACGCAGCACCCGGGGCCGGTCCGCGTCCGACAGGTCCACCGTCATCACGTCGCCCTGGCGGAACAGCGACACCGCCGCCTTGCGGCCGTCCTCCAGCAGCGCGATGCCGCGCGGCTCCTCGCCCAGCGGCAGCTCCCAGCGCGCCGTGAGCGAATCCGTGTCGATGGCGGTGAGGCTGCCGTGCGCGGCCGTCGTGCGCGTGGCGCTGTTCACCACGTACAGCGTGTCTCCGTCCGGAGACACCACGAGCCCCGTGGGCTCCACGCCCACGTCGATGCGCGCCGCCTCCACCGCGTCACCCCGGCGGATGACGGACACGCTGCGCCCGCCCCGGTTCGTCACGTAGATGGTGTCATCCGGGCCCACCGTCACGCGCTCCGGCCGGGGACCCACCCGCACCTCGCCCACCTTCTCCTGGCGGGCGGTGTCCACCACCGCGAGGACGCCGTTGTCGGTATCCACCACGTAGAGCAGCGCGTCATCCCGGCTGAGCGCCACGGAGCCGGAGGCATTGCTCCAGGTGCCCGCCACCTCGCGCTCCTTGCACCCCGAAAGCACCAGCGTCACCGCGCACAGCGCAGCCCATCCCTGCCGTCGCATCGGAAAGCCTTCCCCTCCCGTGAGGCCCGCGCGTTCCTGTCCTGCGCGCGCTGAAGCCCCACGGCCAGTCGGGAGCGTGCCGGCCCTGCTCACACGCCGTCCCGAGGGCCGCATGCTCGCCCACCCGTCCACCGGAAGTCGATGCCCTCCACACCCGCCGTGTGGACCCGGACAATGTGGGGAAGCCGCCCCTGTCCCACAAACACCCCGAGCACCCGGCCCCTGTCGCGTGTAGATACCGGGTTCGTGCTACGCCCCGCGCCCGTCATCCTCAGCTTCCGGCGCACGTTCGCGCTGCTCCTGCTGCTGATCGTGCTGCCCTCCGCCGGCCTGTCGGGCTTCGGCATCGTGGCCATCATCAACGAGCGCGCCGCGGTGGAGAAACGCCTGGAGGCCGCCTGGCGCGGCACGCTCGCGGACCTGTCCGCGGAGGTGCCCCGGGCGCTCAATGGCGGACGGCTGGAGCCGGCGGACGACGGACGGCTGGCGTTCCTGCTGGAGGACGACCAGGAGGTGTCCGACCCGGAGGGGACCTTCCACGTCGAGAACGGCCTCGTGCGCACCCGGGATCCGCAGCTCGCGGAGGCCCTGGCGGCGCTGGTGCCGGAGGCCGCCTCCCTCCCCACGGTGCCCACCGTCTTCTCGCTCGCCACCGGGAACCGGGCGGTGATGGTGGCCGCCGAGCGCCAGGGCACCCAGGTGCGCGGCGTGCGGCTGTCCGGCATCGCGTTGGACAGGCTCCTGGCCGACAAGGCCCAGGGGCGGGCCACGTCGGAGCCGGTGCTCTTCACGCTGCTGCCCGTACCGCGCGACACCACCAGCGAGGGCGGGCTCGTCAACCGGCTGATGTCGGAGGTCGCCCAGGCCCGGCAGAACGCGCTGGGGCAGCCGGTGCTCGCGGAGCGGGTGCTGTCCCCACCGCTGCAGGACTTCCGCCTCGTCGTGCTGCCCACCGGCGAGGACCCCATCGCCAGCGCCTCCACGCGCAACCGCGCCGTGTACGGCGTGCTGCTGGGCCTCTTCTACCTGACGCTCACCTTCGGCGTCGTCTACACCGGCCGCGTGCTCTACCGCGAGGCGCGCCTGTCCCGGATGAAGACGGACTTCGTGTCGCTGGTGAGCCATGAGCTGCGCACGCCGCTCACCTCCATCCGCATGTTCATCGAGACGCTGGCCCTGGGACGCTTCAAGGACCCCGCGCAGATGCAGGAGGTGTTGGATCTGCTCACGCGGGAGACGGAGCGCCTGTCGGACCTCATCGAGCGGGTGCTGGACTGGGCCCGCATCGAGAGCGGCCGCAAGGTGTACCAGCGCGAGCCCCTGCCGGTGGCGGACGTGGTGGACGCCGCGGTGGCGGCCTTCCGCGCGCAGCGGCTGGGTGACGACATGGAGCTGAAGGTGGAGGTGGAGCGCGCGCTGCCGCCGGTGGAGGTGGACCGCGTCGCGGTCGCGGGCGCGCTGCTCAACCTGTTGCAGAATGCCTACAAGTACAGCGGGCCCACGAACCGGAAGATCTCACTCCGGGCACAGAGGGACGGCAGACACGTGAACCTGTCGGTGGAGGACAACGGGGTGGGAATCGCCAGGAAGGACCGCAAGCGCATCTTCGAGCGCTTCTACCGGGTGGACAACCTGCTCACGCGCAAGACGGAGGGCAGCGGCCTGGGGCTCGCCATCAGCAAGCGCATCGTGGAGGCGCACGGCGGCCGCATCACCGTGCAGAGCGAACCCGGCCAGGGCAGCCGCTTCACCCTCCAGCTCCCGGCGGGCCGCTCATGAGCAACGGCAGTGAAGAGAAGCCGCGCCGCATCCTGGTGGTGGAGGACGACCTGTCCATCCTCACCGGCGTGTCCATGAACCTGCGCTTCGAAGGGTACGAGGTCCTCCAGGCGCAGGACGGCCGCACGGGCCTGGCCAAGGCGCTGGACGAGGCCCCGGACCTGCTGGTGTTGGACCTGATGCTCCCGGAGCTCAACGGCTACGAGGTCATCCGCGAGCTGCGCCAGCGCGGCCGGGACACGCCCGTGGTGGTGCTGTCCGCCCGGGGCCAGGAGTCGGACAAAATCCTGGGCCTCAACCTGGGCGCGGATGACTACGTGGTGAAGCCCTTCGGCCTCCAGGAGCTGCTCGCGCGCATCAAGGCGGTGCTGCGCCGCAGGTTCGGGGCCACGGGCACCACTGCGCCGCCGGTGACGTTCGGGGACGTGAAGGTGGACCTGGCCCTGCGCACCGTGGCGCGCGACGGGCAGCCGGTGGAGCTGACGGCGCAGGAGTTCAAGCTGCTCGCGCACTTCCTCGCGCACCCGGGCCGCACCTTCACCCGCGAGGAGCTGCTGTCCGGCGCGTGGGGCTACCACTACGAGGGCAGCGCGCGCACGGTGGACAACTTCATGCGCCAGCTGCGGCTCAAGTTCGAAGCCGACCCGGAGGCGCCCCGGCACTTCCTCACCGTGCGCGGCCTGGGCTACCGCTTCGAGCGCTGAAGGTGCTTCCGAGCCGTCGCCTCACAGCCCGGCGACGCCAATCTGGCGCAGGTCCTCCAGGTCGAAGGGCTTGCCGTCGAAGCGGCCGTAGCGCTCGCGGGGCGTGAGGCCGCTGGCGGTGAGCGCGGTCTCCAGTTCCTCGGGGAGGAAGTGGCGCAGCTTGAGGCGGCGGATGGGGCTGGGGCCGCCGGGCGTGCGCCGCTCGCGCAGGTGCAGGGCGAACAGCGGGCGGCGGGGCTCCACCGCGGCGCCGGGCTCGTCCTCGTCGCGCGGCAGCACCGGTTCGCGCGGGGCGTTGAGCACGTCGTAGACGAAGGTGCCGCCGGGGGCCAGGTGGTGGATGACGGTGGCGAGGAACGCCTCCACGTCGTCGCGGCCGGCCATCAGCCCCAGCGCGTGCTGCGGGGCGAGCACCAGCGGGAACTTCTCCGGCAGCCGCAGCGCGCGCAGGTCCGCGGTCATCAGGCGCGTGCGCGCGGAGACCTCCGGGCTCTCCGAAGCGCGGCGCTCCTCGGCGGAGCGGATCATCACCTCCGACGGATCCACGCCCACGGTGGCGAAGCCGTGGCCGGACAGGGCCCAGGGCACGCGGCCATTGGCGGCGCCCAGCACCAGGACGGGCGCGCCGTGTTCGGACGCCTGTCGCGTGTAGAAGACGAGGTCCGGCTCCTGTCCCACGAGGGACAGCGGGGTGCGGCCGCGTGCGTCGTTCCCTGCCATGTCCCAGGCCCTAGCACGGTTGGGGGGCGCTCCGGGACCCCCGGCATGCCCACAGTGGGCAATCGTTTGCCCACCTGCTGTCTGGCACCGGACGCCGTCATCGGCTGCCCGTCCCGTCCGGGCTGGCACCCTCCTTGCCTTGGGTTGGCCGCATTACGGGGGGCCCGCTGAGGGGAACTCCGCCTAGAGCAAGCACGAGGTGTGGGAACCATGAGGCACGGGTGGCGGTGGACGGGAGCGGTCCTGCTGGTGGGAGCGCTGGGGTGGACGGGCTGTGGAGGGGACAACGGCGACACGCGCGGCGTGGACGACCCGGCGCCCATCGAGGATCCGCAGGGAAACCCGCAGGTGCCGGACGCGGGCACGTCGCGCCCTGACGCGGGCACGGGCGGCACGGACGCGGGCACGGGTGGCACGGATGCCGGTACGGGAGGCACCGACGCAGGCACGGGCGGGACGGATGCCGGCACGGGTGGCACGGACGCGGGCACCACGGATCCCGGTGAGACGAAATACACGCTGCCATCCGCGCCGGGCTGGTCCTTCTACGGCCGCGAGCAGGGCGGTCCCCGCTTCGTCTACGGCGTGTCCGCGGATGAAGGCGGAAACGTCTGGGTGGCGGGCGGAGAAGAGGGCCTGTTCCTTCTGAAGAAGGGGGAGTCCACCTTCAAGAAGTTCACGATGGCGGACGGCCTGCGCCCCTACGGCTACATGCCGGATGGAAGCGCCCCGCCCGGTACGCCCTACCTCAAGGTCATCTCGGTCGCGGGCGCCTGGGATGGCGCGGTCTTCGTCGGATACGAGGGCAAGCCGCCGCCGCCGGGCTTCGCGCCGTGCGAGGGCGAGTGGGATGTCGCGGCAAACGACAACCGTCCCGCCGATGCCAGCATCTACAAGAGCGGCGACGCGGACCGCGTGGAGCTGCGCGCCGACGGCACCCTCAAGGTCGTGCACTACGACATCTCTTCCGGCCCGGGCGTGGTGAGCGGCTACGAGCGACGGGAGAAGCTCTGCAACGTCTACCGGCTCGCCTACGACAAGGATTCAGACCCCAAGAAGAGCAGCGTCTGGTTCGGCGGCAACCACGGCTTCGCTCGCGGGGATGCCCACTACGAGGGCAACCCGACGTGCAATGGGAAGCTGGCGTGCTCCGGCGTCGAGGAGCACAGCCACCCTGCCTACAGCGCGTTCATCTACAGCGACTACAAGAACGACCAGGTGCGGCACGGCACCAACTACAGCGCGTACAAGGTCCGGGACGCACTCCTGACGGACGCCTACTACGGCGTCGCGCCCCTTCCCAATCACGACGTCTGGTTCGGCGGCGCCAACCGCTCCACCAAGTACTACTACGGCTCCAACGGCAACGACTTCTGGGACGCGCAGTCCATGACGGAGAACGCGGAGTACAAGTGGAACCGCCGCGACCTCTGGACGGATGCGGTGGGAGAGAAGGAATGGCCCTACGCCCGCCCCGAGCAGCGGACGGAGGACATGGTCTCGGCGATGGCCATCGTCCCCGCGGCGAACCTGGCGGACATCAAGGTCTGGGTGGGCTCGTTCGCCAACGGCCTCATCCAACTGGACGCTGAAGGGAACGTCCTGCGCAGCCTCAAGAACGACCTCATCGCCCCGCATGTGGCCAGCGTCGCGGTGGATCCCCTGGACAACAGTGCCTGGGCGGGAACGGCCTGGGGCGGTGGCATCAGCCGCGTGGGCGGAGGCGTCACGAAGTACAGCTACTCGCTCTTCGGCAGCCAGCTCTCCGCGATGCGCATTCCGGACATCCAGGTGGACCGCTCAGGGGCCCGCCGCCGCATGCTGGTGGCCTTCGAGGGCATCGCGCCGAAGACCGGCCCCGTCACGCCGGGCGCCATCGGCATCTACGAAGGCGACTGAGCGCTAACACACACGTCGCTTCATGACTGAGCGGCTGCCTTGACTCCAGGGCAGCCGCTTTTCTATTCACCAGACGTCAGTCCATTCCAGCATTTGGCATACACGCAGCAGTCCATCCGACTTCAGACCGCTGGCATCGCCAGGAATGGGCCTGGGCTCCGTCATCCCGTACGGGAACAAGAACCCCTTCGACTTCGGTCAGACCCAGTACTGGGTCCTCAGCAACGTGCTGGTGGACTGCCAGGACCAGGACGTCACCGGCGTCTACCTGGCGTTCTCTGATCACATCGCCATCATGACTACACCCGAACCCACCGGACGGGCGGCACGCTCTTCTACCAACCCGCGCTGGTGGGTGGCGTCTTCTCCAGCGAGAACAACCTCTTCTTCCATCCCACGGGCGCACGCTTCCGGTTGAACAACACCGCGGGCTTCACCCTGGCGAACTGGCAGGCGCAGAGTCCGTTCGACCATGCGGGGAGCGCCCCCACCCTCAGCCACGAAGGCAATCCCCTCTTCCGCCCAGTGGTCACGCGACTGGCATGAACTGGGCTACACGAACGCGAGCATCTGGTCCGTCGCGACGTCGCCGGATGGGCATGTCTTCGCCTCTGGCAACACGTCCCACAGCATGGCCCTGTGGAAGTTCACGTCCGGAGGGTTGCGCGTCTGGCAGGCGCCCGTGGGCGTGGGTGGAGCCGCGTATACCTATGCCGTCGGCATCGCCGTTGACCTCCACGGAGACGTCGTCACCGGCGGCTCCACCTTCGGCAGCATCTTCGCCCCCAGCCAGGGAGGGCCTGATGATGCCTGGCTCGTGAAGTACCCGGGGCAGTGAAGGGCACAACCTGGGCTCTGCGGCCACCTCTCACACCGCGAGAAACATCCCGGCGCGCAGGCTTTTGACGCATCGTGCCCGGCCGGCGGCCGGCCGGGCACCACCTTCCGACAGACAGCACGCTCGGGCCGGAAGCCGACTAGAATGCCGGCCCGGCATGCCCCCCGTTCCC
>NZ_RAWG01000343.1 GCF_003611735.1 Corallococcus sicarius
CCACCCCGCCCCCGGCACCCGCTGACATCCCGCCGCCCGCGTACACGCGCGAGCCCCTGCGGTTGAACATGCCGGGCACGGCGGCGCGCACCACGCAGACGCCGCCGAACCCGGGCGCGAGCACCGGCGCCGCGCCTCCGACGCTCCATCCTCCGGGCGAGCGTCCCCTGCCGCCTCCGCAGCCCGTGCCCGTGCTGATGCCCGTGGGGCCCGCCACGCCCCAGGGCGCTCCGGCGGGTTCGCAGCCGGGTCGCGCCGCGGGCCCTGGCGCACCGCAGGGACAGCCGCCTTCCACGAACCCGTCCCAGCCTCCGGGAACGCCCGCCGGACGCGCGCCTGGCCGCGCCATCGCCACGGACGGAATCGCGGGGACCTCCGCTGCGCAGCCGTCCGCCACGCCCCCCCACGCCACGTCGCCGCAGGCCTCGGGCCAGAACGCTCGGCCAGGGTCGACCGCCACATCGCCGCAGCCCCCCGGTCAGAACACCGGCTCGGGTCCCATGGCTGGGCCGCCGCAGGCCGTCGGCCAGAACGCTCGGCCTGGCGCCACCGCACCGGGCACCGCCGCGCCGCCGCAGTCCTCGGGGCAACCCGCCCGGCCGGGCACTTCCGCGCCGCCGCAGGCCGCAGGTCAGAACGCTCGGCCGGGTTCCACCCCGCCCGTGCCTCCCGCCGCGCAGCCTCCGCAAGCCGCGGGAGCCCGTCCCCAGGGCGCGCCCGCCGTGTGGCCTCCCGCGCCCGGACAGGGACAGCAGCCCCCAGGCGTCTCGCCGGCCGTCCCGCCCGCGCCGCCGCGAGGCGAGCCGTCGTTCATCATCTTCAGCAACCCGGCGTCGAACCAGGGCGCCGGCCGTCCGCGCTCCACGCCGGAGACCCCGGCGCCGGTGCCGGGTGCCTCCAACGCGCCAGGGGCCGAGGTCCCAGACTGGACGCTGCCCCAGGCACGCGCCGCGCTGCGCGAGTCGACGCGGGACCGCGACCGGCTGGTGGACGTGGCGCTGCGCTTCGGCCGCCGCACGTTCGACTACGTGGCCGCCTTCGCGGTGGTCCGAGGCGCCGCGGGCGGTTGGGACGCGCGCGGCGAGGGCCTGGACGCGGGCGCCCTGTCACAGGTCTCCATCCCGCTGGACGCGAGCAGCGTCTTCCGCACCGTGGCCGTCACGCGCGGCAGCTACGCGGGCCCGCTGCCGCCGGACGCGCTCACGCGTCACTACCTGGAGCTGTTCGGCCGTCAGGCGCCGCGCACCGTCTTCCTGTACCCGGTGGAGGTGAAGGGCCGGCTGGTGGCCATCCTCTACGGTGACTGCGGCCAGAAGCCGATGAGCCAGCGCCGGCTGAGCGACTACATCCTGTTCTGCCAGGACCTGCCCGCCGCCTTCCAGGAGCTCATCCTCTTCCGCAAGCAGCGCGTGGCCGAGCTGCGCGCGCCCGAGGAGGACTTCACCATCGACGTGGACGTGCCCGGCTTCCCGGCCTCGTCCCAGCCCGCCCCCGCGCCCGCCGTCGTCGCGGGCCTCGGCTGGAGCCCCTTCTTCGGTCGGGGTGGCGTGGGCAACCTGGGCCGCGCCGCCGCCATGCCGCCGCGCGTGCTGTCCCCGGAAGAGCGTCCGCCCCCGGACTTCGCGCCCCTCCTGCGCCGCCTCACGGGCCCGGACGCCGCACAGCGCTCCAGCGCGATGGCGGAGCTGGCGCGCTCGCCCGAGGCCAGCGCCCGCGTGCTCGCGCAGCACTTCCCCGGCCCCACCGCCTGGAGCCGCCTCCCCGTGGTGGAGCTGCCCGAGGCGGACGAGCTCGGTCCCATCCCCGCCGCCCTGTCGCGCCTGGGCCGTCCCGCGGCCGTCGCGCTGGCGCCGCTCCTGGACTCGAACGACGCGGACGCGCGCTACCTCGCGCTGCTCACCGCGGGCAACCTGCCCTACGCGGAGCTGGTGGACGGCGTGCTGCGCGGCCTGTTCGACCTGGAGCCGGACATCTCCAGCGCCGCGCGCGTGGCCGCCGCCGCGCTCAAGCACCTGCCGCGCCTGGATGCGTCGCTGCGCGACCTGCGCCAGGAATTGACCAGCCGGGACGCGCTGCGCCGCTCGCTCGCGGCCCGGGCCCTGGGCACGCTGCACGACCGCGACGCCATCGAGGGCCTCATCAACCTCACCGGCAGCGACGACGCGATGTGCGCGCAGGCCGCCGCCGAAGCGCTGCGTGAAGTGACGCGCGCCACGCTGGGCCTGAACCCGCGCCAGTGGTCGTCGTGGTGGGCGGAGAACCGCAGCCGCCGCCGCGCGGACTGGCTGGTGGCCGCGCTCCGCCACCGCGAACTGGACGTGCGGCTCGCGTCCATCGAGGAGCTCAGCCGCGCGCTGCACGACACGCTCGGCTACTACGCGGACGCGCCGGACGCGGAGCGCGAGGCCGCGGTGCGACGCTGGGAGGCCGCGGCGGTGGATCCGGCCAACGCCCGCCGTCTGGGCATGCTCTGAGGTCCCCACCCGGGAGCGCGCGATGACGGGCGCCATGTGGGTCAGCCTGCTGGCGTGCGCGGGGCAGCTCGCCCTCGCCGGCATCGCGCTGGCCCGCGTGGGCCGAAGCCCCCTCGCGCTGCCGCTGTCGCTGCTGTCCATCGCGCTGTCCACCTGGAACTTCTCCGCCTTCGGGCTCGCGCGCTCGGGTGACACGGGCTGGCGGCTGGTGGGCTTTGCCGCGGCGCTGATGACGCTGCCGTGCGCGGTGCACTTCATCCTCGCGTTCGTGGGCCGCAGGCGCCGCTCCGCCTGGGCCATGTACGGCACCTACGCGGTGATGAGCCTGCTGGCGCTGACGATGCTCGTGGCCATCGGGTGGCCCGCGCTCGAAGCGCACATCAACACGTTCCGCTTCGGGCTCGCGGTCAGCGCCGTGGCCATCCCCATCCTCGCCGCGGCCTTCACGCTGCTGGCCCGGCACCTGCGCCGGGAGGGCTCCCCGGACGAGAAGGCCCGCGCGGGGCTGGTGCTGCTGGGGCTGGGGCTGCTGGTCGCGCTGCTGCTCACGGACCTGGCGGCGGACATGGCCCTGCCCGTGCCGAAGCTGGGCAACGTGGGCACGCTGCTGGGATTGCCGGTGATGGCCACCGCGTCGCTGCGCTTCCAGCTCTTCGGCAAGGACGCCCGGGCCACGAGCGCGGCGGTGTACGCGGGGGTGCTGGCGCTGGTGGGCGTGCTCGCGTACCTCGCGCTCTTCCGCGTCTTCGCCGCCGAGTCGGGCGCGCTCGTCGTGGGCACCACCGCCATCACCTTCGCGCTGCTGGCGGCGGCGCGGCGGGTCGTCGCGGGCTTCGTCACGCAGCGCGAGCGGCTGGAGCAGTTGGCCACGCTGGGGCGCTTCTCCGCGCAGATGGCGCACGACCTGCGCAACCCCATCGCCGCGCTCAAGGGCGCCGCGCAGTACCTCAAGGAAGAGCACGCGCGCGGCCACTCGTGGGAGACGCACGGTGAGTTCCTGGACCTGCTGCTGGAGCAGGTGGAGCGGTTGGATCGCGTGGCGGGCACGTATCAGCGGCTCGCGCGCGTGGAGCCGCTGCGCCGGCCGCTGGACCTGAACCGGCTGGTGGAGGACGTGCTGTCGCTCCAGGCCTTCGCGAACCCCGGCGCGGTGGTGCTGACGAAGGTGCTCGCCCCGGGCCTGCCCGCGTGCGCGGGGGACGAGGACCTGCTCGCGAACGCGCTGGAGAACCTGGTGCGCAACGCCTTCGAGGCGATGCCCACGGGCGGCACGCTCACCGTGCGCACGCAGGAGGACGGCGGCGCGGTGGTGGTGAGCGTGGAGGACACCGGCAGCGGCATGGACGCGCGCACGCGCGAGCGGGCCTTCGACGACTTCTTCACCACGAAGGCGACGGGCAGCGGCCTGGGGCTGGCCTTCGTCCGGCGCGTGGCGGAGGCGCACGGCGGCACGGCCTCACTGACGAGCAGCGAGGGCCGTGGCACCATCCTCCGCCTGCGCCTGCCGACGGCCCCTGCCCTGCCGTCCCAGCAGTCCGAGGGAGAAGCCGCGTGAGCGAGCCACTGAAGGGCCACGTGTTGGTGGTGGACGACGACCCGGCGCTGCTCAAGGTGCTGGGCGCGCTGCTCACCCAGGCGGGCCTCACCCCGCACCCCGCGTCCAGCGCGAAGGACGCCCTGGCGCTGCTCGCGCGCCGCCCCATCGACGTGGTGCTGAGCGACGTGCGCATGCCGGGCATGAGCGGCCTGGAGCTGCTCGCGGAGGTGGGGCGCGTCTGGCCGGACGTGCCGGTGCTCCTGATGACGGCGCACGGCACGGTGCCGCTCGCGGTGGAGGCGATGAAGGCGGGCGCGGCGGACTTCGTGCTCAAGCCCTTCGACCGGGAGGAGCTGCTCTTCACGCTGCGCAAGGCGCTGCTGCGCGCACGCGAGGAGACGCCGCGGACCTCCGGCAAGCTGCCGGACGGGCTGTTCGTGGGCACAGGCCGCGCGATGTCGGAGGTGAAGGCGCTGCTGGCGAAGGCGGCGCTGGGCACGGCCACGGTGCTGCTGCGAGGCGAGTCCGGCACGGGCAAGGAGCTGGCCGCGCGGGCGGTGCACGAGGGCAGCCCCCGGCATGCGGGGCCGTTCGTGAAGCTGCACTGCGCGTCGCTGCCGGACACGCTGCTGGAGAGCGAGCTGTTCGGCTACGAGAAGGGCGCCTTCACGGGGGCGGCGACGCGCAAGCCCGGCCGCGTGGAGCTGGCGCACGGCGGCACGCTGTTCCTGGATGAGATTGGCGACGTGTCCCAGGCCGTGCAGGTGAAGCTGCTGCGCGTGCTCCAGGAGCGCGAGTTCGAACGGCTGGGCGGCACGCAGACGGTGAAGGTGGACGTGCGGTTCGTCGCGGCCACGCACCAGCCGCTGGAGGACCTGGTGCGCCGGGGCACCTTCCGCGAGGACCTCTTCTACCGGCTCAACGTGGTGCCGCTCTGGCTGCCGTCCCTGCGCGAGCGGCCGGAGGACATCGAGCCGCTCTCGCGCCACTTCCTGGACGTGCACGCGAAGACGAACGGCAGGCCCCCGTTCACGCTGAGCGCGGACGGGCTCGCGGCGCTCCAGGCCGAGCCGTGGCCCGGCAACGTGCGCCAGCTCCAGAACTTCCTGGAGCGGCTGGTGGTGCTCTCCGACGGGCCGACGCTCACGGGCGCGGACGTGGCGCGCGAGCTGTCACGGCAGCCGGGGCTCGCACCGCCGCCGGTGGCCGCGCCCTCCCCCACCGCCGACTCCGGCACGCTGGAGTCGCGGCGCAAGGACGTGGAGAAGGACGCGCTGGTGGATGCGCTGAAGCGCGCGGGGGACAACCGCACGCTGGCGGCGCGGCTGCTCGGCATCAGCCGGCGCACGCTCTACAACAAGCTGGAGGAGCACGGCCTCTTGTAGCGGGCTCAGGGAGCCACGGAGGCCAGCGCATCCAGTTCGTCCTGGAACGCGGCGACGATGGCGCCCGGGTCGGGCACGCGCTCCGCATCCGAGGCCACGCCCACGGTCACCTGGCCCGCGTAGCTGAAGAGGCTGATCCCCAGGCCCACGTGTCCTGCCTGCGGCACCCAGAACGTGAGCCCCGCCAGGTGCGCGCCCGCCAGGGACACCGGCTGACGGGGCCCGGGCACGTTGGTGGCGACGAGTGATGCCTTCGCGCCCATCACGTCCACGATGATCCGCTCCAATGCGATGGGCGTGCGCCCCAGCACTTCCAATGCGCCATGCGTCACCACCGCTTCGGGTGAACGCTTGAGGGCCTCCATCCGCTTCGACACCTCGCGGAGCCGACGACGGGGGTCCTCCAGGTGGATGGGCAGGCGCAGGAACACCACGCCGAAGTGGTTGCCCAGCTCCCGGGGTATCGCTTCATCCAGCGGCCGCAGGTTCACGGGCACCAGCGCGTGCACGTCCTCCAGCGGTGCATCGATCGCGGAGAGGTAGCGCCGCAGCGCCCCGGTGACGGCCGTGAGCAACACGTCGTTCACCGTGCCCCCGAGCGTCTGGCCCACGGCCTTCACCCGAGCGAGGGACACCGGCCCAGACCACGCGGCGAGCTTCCGCGTCCCCAAGGGGCCACGCAGGGGCGAGCGGGGGTCGGGAGGCTGGACGAGCAGCTTGCCCAGTGCCGCCACACCCCTCGCGCCCTCGCGCACCAGGTCGCCCGCGAGGATGGGCTCCTGCACCATCTCCACGCCCTTGCGGAGCGCGCTGCGTGCACCGCGAGCCAGCCGCATCCACCTGGGCGCCGTCAGCGATTCCGCCGCCGGACGCACGGGGGGTTCCGTCCCGCGCTCCGCCTCGTCGTCCCCCACGCGCGGCCCCGGATCCACCGGATCCGTGAGCGACAGCAGCACTCGCGCGAGCGCGATGCCATCCGCCATGCAGTGGTGCAAACGCGCCAGGAGCACGTCGCCCGCGGGCGAGCCCTTCACCAGGTGCAGCTGCCACAGGGGGCGACCGCGCTCCAGCGGGACGCCCAGCCAGTCCCCGACCAGGGCCTCCAGCGCCACGCGTCCTCCGGTGTCCGGCACGCGCAGCGTGGACAGGTGCGCGTCCAGGTCGAAGTCCGTCGCGTCCTCCCAGTGCGGCGCGCCCAGCGCCCCTGGCACCACGCGCTGCCGGAAGCGCGGGTAGCGCTCCACCAGGCGCTCGCGCACCACCTCGCGCAGTCGCTCGCGGTCCATTGGACCGTCGAACCACAGCACCGCGGTGATCATCATCAGGTTGGCGGGCTCCTCCATCTGGAGCCACGCCGCGTCCATGCTCGCCATCCGCTCGCGGCCTGCCATGGCGTCCTTCTCACCCGCGCGGCCTGTCGGAGCAAGGCCCGTCGCTCAAGGCTTGGGCGGCGGCTCCGGAGCCTGGGGCTTCTCGCGCTCGAACTGGAACGTCTGCCGCGTGGCGCCCGGCACCGTCAGGATGAGCGAGTCCTTGTCCTCGATGGCGTAGGTGAACTCCCCGCCCTTGAACTTCCCCTTCGCCAGCGGCACCACGCGCTCCTTGCCGCACACCGGGCCCACCGCCTGCCCATCCTGCGTGCGCAGCGCCAGGTGCTTCTTGTCCTTCAGCTCCACCCTGCCCCAGGCGCGCACGTCCAGTGTGCTGCCGCGCCCGAGCGTCGCGTCGTCCAGCTTCGTGCGCAGCACGAAGCACCCCGTCGGCGTCATCCGCAGCGACCGCGCGTAGTCCGACCGGGGCTGCACGTCGATGCGCTCCTCCCGGCCCTGGTCGATGTCCGGGAGGCTCGCTGCGGACAGCACCCACGTGCCCACCAGCTCCTCCGGCACCGCCGTGCCCTGGAGCGCCTGGGGCCCCTCGCACGGGTCCTCCACCGGCTTCTCCGGGCTCTTCGGCGCGGGCTCGAAGGCCCGCTCACACGTCTGTCCGCAGGACGTGGCCGCGCACTTCGAATCGTCCGGCGCGCAGGCCGCCTTGCTGGTGCAGGACTTCAACCGCTTGAGCGAGTCCTCACACCCCTCGCGCAGACACTTGTCGACGCACTCCGCGTCGATGCACTCCGACACGCAGGCCCAGTTGGTGCGGCCACACACCCCCGCCACCGTGCGCGGGGCCTGGGCCGCCGCGGGCAGGCCAGCGCTGGAGACCAGGAGCAGGACGAGAAGGCGGGGCAGTCGCATGCGTACTGCAAGCTAGGCAGTCCCACCTCCCGCGACATCGGGAGGCAGGACGCCTGTCCACCGGGCATCACTCCAGGGCCCCACACTGCCGTCAGGTGAACTGCCACCGCCAGGTGCGCGGGTCGGACGGGTTGGGCAGCTCCAGTTCGAAGCCCAGCGTGTCGTAGCGGCTGAACTCGCGCGGCTCCACGCGCAAGAGCGTCATCGCCGTGGCGTTGCGCTCGCGCAGCGGGGACACCGTGAAGTCCAGCTCGGAGTCGAAGGCCACCCTGTAGAACAGGCAGAAGCCATCCACCCGGCCGTCCTCCTCCACCGGCCGCTGGAAGCGCACGCGCGTGGGCAACCCGTCCGCGCGCATCGTCTCCAGGTCGAAGCTGAACGCCGCCTCCGGTTCGCACAGCAGGTGGTCCACTTCGTACGAGCGCACCAGCCGCGTGAAGTACGACGGGCTCATCGCCTCGCGCAGCGACTGGAGGCAGCGGAAGTCCACGTGGGGCAGGTGCTGCGTCCAGATGAAGGGGACGCACGCCTCCTCGCGAAGCTGCACCGGCTCCACATAGACCTCGAAGCGGTTGGGCAGGATGCGGCCCCCGGGCTTGAGCAGCCGCGAGCGCAAATCCAACATCCGCGGCACCAGGCCCGCGTCGAACAGCGCGTCCCCCAGCAGCTCGTGCAGCAGCACGTCCGCCTTCTCCGGCGGCTGGAAGTGCCAGGTGGGCTCGCGCACGAAGTCGATGTTCTCCAGCCCGTTGCGCCGGGCCACCCACTGCGCCGTGTCCAGGAGGCGCGAGTCGTCCACCGCGTACAGCTTGCGCGGTCGCTGGTGCGCGGCCAGGAAGGTGCGCAGGCCGGTGCCGGCGCCTACGTCCACCACCACATGGTGCGGGCGCACGTAGCGCTCCACCGCGCGGTGCCACGTCTCCACGCGCCGGGGATCCGCCAGCACCGAGTCCTGCGGTGACGGGCTGGACAGCATGAGGCTGTTGGGTGCGTGCCGGCGGTGCAGCAGGGACACCAGCGGCAGGTGGCTGATACGCGAGCGCAAATCCATCAATGCCTGACGAGGCAGGTCGAGCAGGTTCGACATGGCATCCCCCCGGAAGCCTGGTGATGGTCCTCCGAGGCACACCGCACACCCGCCCCCGGGGACCAGGACTCCGCACGATGCTGGAGATTTCCCACCCGGCCCATCCGTCCCGGGGGCTGCCCTCTGTCCCCGCCTGAACACCCGCGATCCAGGAAATGCCCGTCCCGACACTCCAGGGAAAGACGTCCCCGCGACGCCACCCGACAGGACCCTCATGCCCGCATCTCGGAAAGTGAGCCGCCAAGAAGGTTTTTCCTACCCGCTGGGGTGTCCAGCAGTGGTGGCTCAAGCACCCCTCCGGGGCATTCAAGGAAAAAAGGTTAAAGCGTTTTTCCTCTCAAAGCCCCCTACCCGTGAGGACAGCTCGCGGAACGGAGGCTCGATGCCGGTCCTGCCCGCGGATGGACGCCGGGGTGGAGAGGGGGCACTGATGATTCCAGCCATTGAGTCGACGCAGCTGCAGGAGGTGCCGTGGGAGGTCCTGGCGGTGCAGGCCCCCGAGGATGCGGCCCGTGCGCGGTGGGAGGCGCAGCCCTGGCGGCGGCAGCTCCAGGAGGCGCGGGAGCACGAGCGCCGGGTGGCTCGCGCGGCGTTGGTGGAGGCGTTGCTGGCGGAGGGGCACACGGTGGAGGCGGACGTGGCGGGCTTCGCGGGGGCGCAGGAGGACCGGGGCGCGCTCAGCATCGGGCAGGTGGTGCGCTTCGCGGAGGGGCTGCGGGCCCGGCTGGGGCAGGCGCGCACGGACGATGAGCTGTTGCAGCTGGCCTACCTGCGCCGCAACGCGGAGGAGCTGGCGGAGCGGATGATCGACTGGGCGAACGCGGGGCGCCTCTAGGCATCCGGCGGGGGCCCGGGCGTTGGTGGAGGG
>NZ_RAWG01000344.1 GCF_003611735.1 Corallococcus sicarius
CGTCCCCTCCCGGGCCCTGCCGTCCGCGCAGCCGCCCGCGGCGAAGGACCCGGTGCCGCGCGTGGCGGTGGAGCTGCTGGGCGGGACGGCGGGCGGCTTCGTGGGCGGGACGGTGCTGGGCTCCTTCGGGTACCTGCTGGGCTCCGCCACGGTGGGGTGTGACGAGTGCCTGGTGGTGGCCGTCGCGGGCACGGCGGCCGGGGCGCTCATCGGCATCCCGGTGGGCACGTATGCCGGCGGCCGGCTCATGAAGGGGCGCGGGACGCTGGGCGCCACGGTGGCCGGGAGCATGGTGGGCTGGGGCGCGACGCTCTTGGGGCTCTCGCTGGCGAACAGCGGCGGCGGTGACGCGCCCGCGGCCGTCAACATCGCCCTCTTCGTCCTGCCCATGGTGGGCGCGAGCGTGGGCTTCGAGCTGTCCCACGCCAACACCCTCCAGCAGGAGGCCGCGCAGGCGCAGGCGCGCACCTCCGGGGTGCGGCTCTTGCCCGTGGCCACGTACAGCGACAAGGGCCCGCGCCTGGCCCTGCTGGGCAGCTTCTAGGCGCCGGCGCCGAGCCGGAACCAGGTGAAGGACTCCTCGCGCACGCGGCCCTCCGCCACCAGCTTCTCCAGCGTGGCCAGGGCGCTCCGCTCCGCCACCGGGTGCAGCAGCGGCGGCGTGTCCGCGTAGGCCGTCGCCACCACCTCCGCCAGCGTGGCGCCCGTGGCGGGCACCGCCTCCAGGATGATGGCCTCGCGCTGGGCACGGTGGCGCAGGTACTCGTTCAGCTTGCCCGGGCCGTCCGGCACCGGCGCGCCGTGCGCGGGGTACAGCGTGGTGACGGGCCAGTCGCGCAGCCGCATGAGCTGGGCCAGGTAGTCCACCATGTTGCCCTCGGGCGGGTCGATGACGATGGACCCCACGCTGGCCACCATGTCCCCCACCACCGCCGCCTTGCTGCGGAAGTCCACGAGGCACAGGTGTCCCTGCGCGTGCCCCGGCGTGTGCAGCACGCGCCAGCGCTGCGGCAGCGGGCCGTCCAGCTCCAGCACCTCGCCGTCCTCCAGCAGCCGCTCCACCGGGAAGTCCAGCCGGTCCGCCGTGCGCGCATGGCACCAGAGCGGAATCCCCAGCCGCTCCTTCACCGCGAGCGCCCCGCCCACGTGGTCGCCGTGGTGGTGGGTGAGCACCACCGCGACGGGCCGCATCCCTTCCGCCTTCAGGCCCGCCACCAGCGACAGCAGCTTCGCGTACTGCTTCACGTCGGAGGAGCCCGGGTCCACCACCAGCAGGTCGCCCGTGCCCAGCACATACGCGTTGGTGTGCGTCGCGGGCGGCAGCGTGGGCGTCTCCAGGGCCACCACCCGGACGCCGCGCTGGAACTCGATGCGCTGGGCCACGAAGCCCGGGCAGTACGGCGGCATGCAGAGCCGGGCGCGCGCGTCCGAGTCGTCGGTGAACTCCGACAGCACCTGCAACGCGTGCTGCGCGGGCGGGTGCAGGAGCGCCGTGCCGTCACTCCAGCGCGCCAGCGCGTCCGCGGGGCGGATCCACGCGCCCTCGGACAGCTCCCCGGGGACGATGCTCGCGCTCGCGCCCTCCGGCAGCTCCACCAGGTAGAAGCGCGTGTCGAAGCGCACCGGGATGGAAGGCGGGGTGATCCACCGGCCCGCGGGCCGCAGGTCCTCCGCGCGCAGGACGAGCGCGTGGCGCAGGAGCCACCCGCTCCACTTCACCGTGCCCGCGAGCAGCGCGCTCCTCGCCTCCGCCAGCGCTTCGGGGGAGAGAGAGCGCGCGCCCTCCGCCACCAGCACGCCCGCCTCCTCGAACAACTCGCGCGCCGCCGCCGAGCGCAGCGCGGCCTCTTCGCCCTGCGCCCCCTGCACGGGCACGTCCGCGTCGTCGCGGTCCAGCTTCCCGCCCGGGAAGGCGTAGAAGCCCCCGGCGAAGGCGAGCGCCTTTTCGCGCTTCACCCAGAACACCTCCACGCCCACGCCGTCGCGCGCGCGGCGGTAGAGGATGACCACCGAGGAGGCGCGGGGCTCCGCGGGGGTGTGGGACGGCAGGAGACCCATGCCTGGAAGGAGCTCGCTCATCTTCTGCACCATCTCTCAGGACTGCGTCGTCTGGCCCAGCAGCCGGCCCATCATCTCACGCGCCCGCTCCGCCTGGTCCGGCCGGACATAGAGCCGCGTGAGGCGCACCGCGCCACTGTAGCGCTGGTAGAGCGGCGTGTACCGCGCCACCTCCGTGAGCCGGCCCGTGGACACGTCCAGGATGAACAGCCCCGGGTTGCCTCCGGCGGGGCCCACGTACTTGCTGAGCGCTCCCTTGGACTGCACGGTGTAGTGCTCGAAGCCCTCGCTGGTGAGCGCGCTGTTGAGCACCTCCAGGTCATAGCCCGTGTCGCGCTCGGTGAACTGCGCCAGCAGCTTGAAGCCCTGTCTGCGGCTGATGCGCTCCGCCCAGCGGTTCTTGGAGCGGCGCAGCGTGTACCAGAGCGCCGCGTCGTCGCAGAGGAGGAAGGCCTCGGGGTCCGCGGGGATTTCAAACTCGCCGGGCGTCTCCTCGTAGTAGCGGCGCAGCATGTGGTCGAAGTTGACCGACGTGTGGTGCAGGTACACCGACACGAACATGTGGTAGCGGCTGAGCAGGAAGTCCTCGAACGCGAACGCCGCCGCGCGCGACAGGGCGAGCACCGCCTTGCCGTCCTTCACCGCCGGGTTGAGGTTGGAGACGATCCAATCCAGGTCGTACCGGCCGTAGTTCACGCCCGTGTAGAACGAGTCGCGCAACAGGTAGTCCATCCGGTCCGCGTCCAGTTCCCCGGAGACGATGGCGCGCAGGAGCGGCGTCCAGTCCACGCCCTTGTGCGTGAAGCCCGGATCCTTGGGCGGCTTCGCGCCGGAGATGAGCGCCACGGTCGCCATGGGGGTGATGCCGCGCGGGCCGAACTCGCGCTGGATGATCTCCGTCAGCGAGCTGTCCAGGATGAGCTTGGCGGTGAAGTCCTCGTGGTTCGCCTGCTCCCCTTCCGCCACGGAATCCAGCCAGCCGGGCAGCCGCAGCAGCGACCGCCGGGGCGCGATGCGCTCCGACGCGTGGGAGAAGGGCATGTGCCCCAGGTCATGACACAGCACCGCGAGGCGCACGGCTTCGCAGAAATGTTCACGCACATCGTCCGGCAGGTCGGAGCGACTGGCCACGGCGCCGAAGACGCGCGACGCGACGAACATGGCGCCCAGGCTGTGGGCGTGCCGGGTGTGGGTGGCGCCGGGGAAGGCCATGTCGCCGAAGCCGAGCTGCCGCACGTAGCGCAGCCGCTGGTAGAAGCGGCTGTCGATGACGGCCTTCTCCGGGTCGCTGACCGGGATGACGCCGTGGATGGGGTCACGAATCCGCATGTCGTCCTTGCCGGGCTTCGGGGATCCCGGACCTCCTCCCGGGGGTCGCCCACCCTGGAGGTTGCCTACCGTACCGCAGACCCCTGCGGGCGGTAGCCCCGTGAGGGGCCGACCAGCCACCATGTCACAGGCTGGGAAGGTCCCTGGGGACGTGCTAACCCTTCCGCCACTCCGAATGCACATCATCCTGCTGCACAATCGTGACCACGACCTGCTGGAAGAAGACCCCGGGAGAGAAGCCCGCGAGGACGTGGTCCGGGTGGCCGAAAGCCTGGCCCACGCGCTGAGCCGGGACGGCGTGAACGCCGAACCGCTCGCCATCGAAGGGGACCGGCTGGACTTCGTGGAGGCCCTGCGCTTCCTCCAGCCCGACCTCGTGGTGAACCTCTGCGAGTCGCTGGCCGCCGACAGCCGGGGTGAGATGGCCATCCCCTGCCTGCTGGACGCGCTGGGCCTGCCGTACACGGGCTCGTCCGCCCTGTCGCTGGGCCTGGCGCTGCACAAGCCCAAGGCGAAGGAGCTCTTGCGCGCCAACGGTGTCTCCACGCCCGCCTCCTTCGTGGTGCGCCGCCGCGAGGACGCCCTGGCGGTGGACCTCCCCTGGCCCCTCATCGTGAAGCCCGCGCGCGAGGATGCGAGCGTGGGCGTGGACTTCGACTCGGTGGTGACGGAGCGCTCGGCGCTGGTGCGCGCGTGCGAGTCCGTGCTGAAGACGTTCCACCAGCCAGCGCTGGTGGAGCAGTTCATCACGGGGCGCGAGGTGTACGTGCCACTTCTGGGCAACAACCCGCGCCAGCCGCTGCCGCTCACGGAGATCCACTTCGGCCGCGCGTTCGACAACCGCCCGAACATCGTGTCGTACCGGGCCAAGTGGGAGACGGAGTCCCCGGAGTGCCGGGACTCGACCACTGGACCGGCCCGGCTCGACGCAGTGCAGGAAGCCCGTTGTATCCAGACAGCGCTGGAAGCATTTGCAGCGTTGGACTGCCAGGACTATGGACGCGTGGACCTTCGGCTGTCGCCCGAGGGTGTGCCGTACGTCATCGACATCAACCCCAACTGCGACCTTCACCCGGGCGCGGGGTTCGCGAAGGCGGCGCAGGCCGCTGGGATGGACTACCCGACCCTGGCCTCACGCCTCGTGGAGGTCGCTCTCGAAAGAGCTCATGGAAATCCGCACACTCGAAAGAAAGGACCGGGAACCGCTCGCCGCGCTGATCCGGCGAATCGAAACCTTCTCGCAGGAGGAGCAGGACTGCGCCATCGAGCTGGTTGACACCGCGCTCACCGCGGGCAACCGGGACTACTCCATCCTCGTGGCGGACCGGGGGCAGGAAGGCGGCATCGTCGGGTACGCGTGCTACGGCCCGACGCCCATGACGGAGAACGCCTTTGATCTGTACTGGATCGCCTCCTCGCCGGAAGTGCGCGGCCAGGGCATTGGCGCCCAGCTCATCTCCTCCATGGAGGGCGACCTGCGCCGCCGCAAGGCGCGGCTCATCCGCGTGGAGACGAGCGCCACGGAGGCCTACGGCCCCACGCGCGGCTTCTACGCGTCCATGAAGTACGGGGAAGAGGCGCGCCTGCGGGATTTCTACAAGCAGGGCGACGACCTCATCATCCTGACCAAGCGCCTGTAGTCCGCCGTCCGTAGCTGACCACCCCTGGGCGCGAGTGAAGACGCCGCCCGGGTCCCCGTCAGGAGGGGGCAGATGCTTCCCACGAACCGACCGATGCGACGCACCCGTCTGGGATTGTTGAGCCTGCTCGCCCTGCTGACGGGGGCACCCGCCCCCGCCTGGGCCCAGGCGCCTTCTGCTGCCGCGCTGAAGTCCCAGGCGAAGGCCGCCGCCCAGAAGGCCCAGGCGAAGACGAATGCCCCCGCGCCCCAGGCGCAGGAGCTCTCCGACGCGCTGAAGGCCCCGCGCCCCAAGGGCGGCGAGTACTTCGGCCTGTACCTGATGGACAAGAAGGTGGGCTGGTTCTTCACCGACCTGAAGGTGCTGCCGGGCGGCAAGGCCCAGAGCATCAACGAGCTCATCTTCAAGGCGCAGGTGGGCACGCGGGTGTCGGAGCGCGTGCACCGCGAGGTGCGCGTCTACGAAGCGAAGCCGGGCGGCCGGCTGCTGTCCTTCACGGTCATCCAGCGCGGGGACGGCGGGGACCAGGAGCTGGTGGGCACGGTGGCGGCGGACGGGCTGCGCGTCATCCGCAAGCGCCCGGGCCAGCCTGACGAAGCGTTGAAGCCGATGCCCGCGCCGAAGGAGACGGTGGAGGACGCGGACCAGGCGCGCGTGGCGCTCTTGCGCGGGCAGAAGGTGGAGGGCGTGCCGCTGGACGGCACGGACCTGGAGGGCTACCGCACCGTCACCACGCTGGAGGCGCCGGAGGAGCAGGTGCTGGGCGGCGTGAAGGTGAAGCTGTCGCGGGTGAGCACGCTGTCGGACAAGGAGAAGGTGCCGGTGGCGGCCTTCCTGACGACGGACGGGAAGATGGTGCGGGTGGACTTCGGCCAGACGATGCAGGCCCGCGCCGAGTCGGAGACGGTGGCCAAGCGGCTGGACCTGGTGGAGGTGTTCGGCCTCACGCGCGTGGTGCTGCCCAAGCCGCTGCCCGCGAAGGCGCGCGAGGTGCCCGGCCAGGTGAAGCTGGTGATGAAGAACCTGCCGGCGAAGTTCCAGCAGGACACGTACCGGCAGAAGTACAAGCCGCTGCCGGACGGCCGCGTGGAGGTGACGCTGACGGCGGCGCCGCCCGCGCCCAACGGCCGCAAGCCCCGGCCGGTGGCGGACCCCGACGGCGGGGAGAACCTCAAGTCCACGCTCGCGGTGGAGTCCGAAGCGCCGGCCATCCTCGCGCAGGCGAAGAGCATCATCCGCGAGGAGAAGGACGCGTACACGGCGGCGCGGATGCTGTCCGCGTGGGTGTACAGCAACCTGCAGAAGGACTACGGCGCCAGCGCGGACCGGGCCACGGACGTGCTGCGCCAGAAGAAGGGCGACTGCACGGAGCACTCGCTGCTCACGGTGGCCATGATGCGCGCGTCCGGCATCCCCGCGCGCCGCGTGGATGGCGTCATCTACATGGTGAACTCCGACGGCGTACCCGCGCTGTACTGGCACGAGTGGGTGGAGGCCTGGGTGGGCGAGTGGACCCAGTTGGACCCCACCTTCAACCAGCCCGTCGCGGACGCCACCCACTTCGCCGTGGGCTACGAGGGGAACGCTGAAATCACGCCCCTCATCGGTTCGCTCCAGGTCACGGACGTGAAGTAGTCGCGCGTCTCCGGAGCATCCCCGGGCCGCTCAGTGGCCCGGGGCCGCCACCAGTCGCTCGGAGAGCGTGGCCGCGTCGGTGATGGGCCGCTCGCAGACGAAGCCGCGGCAGAGGTACGCCGCGCCCTGCCCTTCCACCGGGTCGCGTCCCTCGAAGAGCTCCTGGAGGCGCGCGGGCGGGGTGGCGCGCGTGTCGTTCCAGCCGAAGGAGAACACGGGCGCGTAGGTGCGGTTCGCGGCGGCCAACAGCGGAGAGACGGCCTCGCGGGTGCCCGCGAAGGTGACGCCGGACGCGCCGTCCAGCAGCGAATCCGCCGCGAGCCCCAGGTGCCCGTAGCCCAGCGGGTTGCGCACGAGCTGATCATGCAGCTTGGCCACGTAGTGCTCCGGGTGGTCCAGGTGGGCCACGTCGCCGGTGAGGGCCGCGAGCGCCACCTGTGCCTCGGTCAGCGTGGAGGCGCCGGAGGGAAAGGCGTTGTCGAAGAGGGAGAAGGCGGCCACGACCAGGTCCTTCTGTCCCCGGGGCGCGGACAGGTACGCCTGCTTCTCCTCGTCCCAGAAGAGGGCCACCGCGCGGTGCGCGAGCGCGTCCGCGGCGTCCAGGTACTTCGCGTCGAACGTCGCCTGGTAGAGCGCGGTGAGCCCCGAGGCGAGGTCGCCGTAGTCCTCCAGGAAGCCGTCGATGCGGCCCTTGCCGTCCTGGTGCGAGCGCAACAGCCGCGTCCCGTCCCACATGTTCGCGAGCACGAAGTCCGCCGCCCTCGCCGCGAGCTGTGCCCAGTCCGGCCGGTCGAAGACGCGTGAGGCGAGCGCGAGGCCGCGGATCATCAGCCCGTTCCAGCCCGCGAGGATCTTGTCGTCCCGGCCCGGCTTCACGCGCTGCTCGCGCGCGGCGAAGAGGATGCGGCGCGCGGCGTCCAGGTCCTGCTGCACGGCCTCCACGGGCCGGCCCTGTTCGGTGGCGAGCGTGGCCACGGGGATGACGACCTCCAGCACGGTGGCGCCGTGCTCGAAGTTGCCCTGCGGGGTGATGCCGAAGTGGCGCAGCACGGTGTCCGCCTGGCTCGCGGACAGCGCCGCGCGGATTTCTTCCGGGCGCCAGACGAAGAACTTCCCCTCCTCGCCTTCGCTGTCCGCGTCCTGCGTGGCGTAGAAGCCGCCGGCCGGGTCGGTCATCTCGCGGCGCACGTATTCGACGGTCTCCTCCACGACCTTGCGCCACAGGGGGCGCGACTCCACCTGCTCCGCTTCCGCGTACAGGTGCAGGAGCTGGGCGTTGTCGTAGAGCATCTTCTCGAAGTGGGGCACCAGCCAGCGCTCGTCCACCGAGTAGCGGTGGAAGCCTCCGCCCAGCTGGTCGTAGAGGCCGCCCAGCGCCATGCGCTCCAGCGTGCGGAACACCGCGGTCTTCAGGGGCTCACCGCCGCCGCGACGCCATGCGCGCAGGAGCAGCGCGACGTTCATGGGGTTGGGGAACTTGGGGGCGCCGCCGAAGCCGCCGTGCACCGGGTCCATGCGCTTGGCCATCGCGTGGCCCATGGCGACGATGTCCTCCGCGGACAGGTGGCTGGGGGCGGCGTCCAGGCCGTGCGTGGAGAGTTCGCCCAGGCCTTCTTGAAAGCGCTGGGCCTGGTCCTCGATTTCGCCGGGCTTGTTGTGCCACGCATCGCGCAGCGCGCTGAGCAGGCGGGGGAAGCCGGGCCGGCCGTAGCGGTCCTCGGGCGGGAAGTAGGTGCCGCCGTAGAAGGGGCGCAGGTCGGGGGTGAGGAACACGGTGAGGGGCCAGCCACCGCCCTGTCCCATGAGCTGCACGACGCCCTGATAGATTTGATCCAGGTCGGGGCGCTCCTCGCGGTCGACCTTGATGTTGATGAAGCCCTCGTTCATCAGGCGCGCGATGTCGGGGGACTCGAAGGACTCGTGGGCCATGACGTGGCACCAGTGGCACGCCGAGTAGCCCACGGAGAGCAGGATGGGCTTCTTCTCCGCGCGGGCGCGGGCCAGGGCCTCTTCGCCCCAGGGGTACCAGTCCACGGGGTTGTGGGCGTGCTGGCGCAGGTAGGGCGACGGTTCCTGGGCCAGACGGTTGGTGGGGCCCGCGGGGGAGTCATTGGCCATGCGCCTCACATTGTGAGCCTGCGTGCCTGGGAGCAAGCCGAAATGGGCTCACTCGCCGCTGGCCAACGGCCCTCGGGTGCGCTTTGTCCAGGGAGCGTGCGTGCATCCGCCCACTCCAGCCCTGGCCCGGGAATGAAGGCCTGCCTCCTCCTGGTGACGGTGGGGGCAGCGGTCCGGCTCGCGTTGGCGCTGGGCACGGACGTCTACTTCGACGAGGCCTATTACTGGCAATGGGCGCGGCATCTCGCCTGGGGGTACTTCGACCATCCGCCCATGGTGGCGTGGCTCATCGCCGCGCTGGGCCTCCGGGGCACGGCGCTGCTGTGCGGCCTGGGGACGGGCGTGGCGGTGTGGGGGCTCGCCAGGGACGTGCATGGCACGCGCGAGGCGGCCTGGCGCGCGGTGGCCCTGTGGAGCGCGGTGCCAGTGGGCATCATCGCGGGCGTGTGGGCCACGCCCGACTCGCCGATGCTGCTGTTCTGGGCGCTGGGGCTGTGGGCGCTGTACCGCGAGAAGTGGCTGCTGGCCGGACTGACGTGCGGGCTGGCGCTGCTGTCGAAGTATCCGTCGGTGCTGTTGGGGCTCGCGTTCATGCTCGCGGCGCTGCGGGCGCGGAGGCTGCCGACGGGCGCGTGGCTCACGGCGGGACTCGCGCTGGTGTGCTTCCTACCGGTGGTGCTGTGGAACGCGAGCCATGACTGGGTGGGCTTCGCGTTCCAGCTGAACCACGGCCTGGGTGGGCGCGGCGGGGGGGCG
>NZ_RAWG01000345.1 GCF_003611735.1 Corallococcus sicarius
CGGGAGGGGCAAACCTAGCGGGTCGGGTGCGGCCCCGCACGCCGCCGGCCCGGAGTCCGCAGGCTCGGAGTCCGCAGGCCGGAGGGGCAGGGGAGGCGCCAGACGCCTTTCCCCGCGACAGCGCCCGGGCCGCGCGGGCAGAGTGGCGCTTCGTGTCCGCTCCGACTCCGTCCGCCCCCTTCCGGTTCCGGCCCGGCCCGTTGCACTGGCTCGCGCTTGTCGTGAGCGTGTTGCCGCTCGCGTACTACGCGTTCTCTCCGCGCGTGGGCGACCTGTACCTGTACTTCAGCACGGCCCACGCCTTCCTGGGCGGCGCGGTCCCCAACGTCGACTTCCGCTTCGAATACCCGCCCTACGCGCTCCTGTGGTTCGTGCCCGCCGCCTGGGTGGGCGGTGACGAGCGCGGCTTCGTCCTCGCCTTCGGTCTGCAGCTCACGCTCCTCGACGCGTGCCTCAAGTGGCTCCTGCTGTCCGAAGGCGTGCGGCGCTGGGGCACGGCCTGGCGCGCGTGGGTGCCGCTCGCCGCGTACAGTGTCGCGAGCTGGATCCAGAGCATCCACTACCTCAAGCGCTATGATCTCATCCCCGCGGTGTTCGTGCTGGCCGCGCTGGTGGCCCTGATGCGGCGGCGCGAGGGGTGGGCGGGCGTGGCGCTCGCGGTGGGCACCGTCACCAAGCTGTACCCGGCGGTGCTCGTCCCGCTGGCCCTGGCCGTGTGCTGGCGGCGGGGCCTGAAGCCCACGCGGGCGTTGCTGCTGGGGCTCGTCGTGGGCGTGCTGCCGCTGCTTCCCCTGAGCCTGCTGTGGCCGTGGTGGCGGTTCGCGTCGTTCCATGTGGAGCGGGGGCTCCAGGTGGAGGCGCTGAGCGCGGGCCTGCTGTGGGCCGCGAAGCTGATGGGGCTTGCCCAGGTGCAGTGGGTCAAGGCGCTGGCCGCGTATGAGCTGCACGGCCCCGCCGCCGAAGCGGTGCGCGTCCTCACCCGCTACATCTGGGTGGCGGGCTCGCTGGCGGCCGCGGGGCTGTCCGTGTGGGGCGCGTGGCGCAAGCCGCCCCAGCACATCGAGGACCTGGCCCGGCTGGCGCTGGTGCCGCTCGTGGCCTTCGTCATCCTCAACCCGGTGCTGAGCCCGCAGTACCTCATCTGGCTCACCGGGGCCGCCGCGCTCGCGCTGCTCTCCGGCACGGTGGGGCCGTCCGTCGTGGTGCTTGTCGCCGCGGCCATCACCCGGGGCCTGTTCGCGGGAAGCACGTACTACTCCGGCCTCCAGTGGCCCCACACGGTGCTGCTGCTCGTGCGCAACGGGATGGTGCTGGGGGCGGGCCTCGCCTGGGCCCGCGAGGTGTGGCGCCTGGGACGACGGCCGGGTGTGCCCGTGGCGGAAGAAGCGCCCGTGCCGACGCCGCCGACCTGAGCGCGCCTGCCCGCCCGGAGGGGTCCAGGGCGAGGGGGCCGCACCGCCCCCAAAGGACCCCGGCGCGCGATGCGAAGCCACCCCCTCGCTGTTAGGGGGAGGCCATGGCCCGCCCGGTGAGAGTGGAGACCCTGCTGCCTGTCGAGGTGGACTTCCAGCGCGAGCGCGCCTCCGGGCTGCGCCGCTCCGGGGACAGCCTGGAGAAGGTGCTCGATGCGTTGTCCCGCTCCGAGCGCGAGCTGCGCGCGTCGAGCGGCCCCGCGCGGGCAGAGCGCTACCCGGCGTACCGCGCGCTCTGGAAGGAGGCGGAGCGGCTGCGCTGGAACCTCACCGTGCAGCGCGAGGCCTGCGGCCTGCGCAACCACCGCGACCTGGACCTCATCTACCCCCTGCCACCCCTGTTGAAGGAGTGACCGGACCTCAGGGCCTCAGGGCCTCAGGGCGTGGTGCGCCACGCGGCCATGGCGAAGAGGACCCAGCCCGCGAGGAAGCCCAGGCCCCCCAGCGGGGTGACGGCGCCCAGCACGCGCACCCCGGAGAGGGCGAGCGCATAGAGGCTGCCGGAGAACAGGACGATGCCCGCGAGCATCGCCCACCCGGCGGCGGACAGGAGGGGCGAGGGGCGCGTGACGCCCAGCAACCCCACGGCCACCAGCGCGAGCGCGTGGTACATGTGGTAGCGCGCGCCTGTTTCGAAGATGACCTGCAAATCCTGCGGAAGCCGGGCACGCAACGCATGCGCCCCGAAGGCTCCCGCCGCCACGGACAGGAAAGCGTTCACCGCTCCGACCACGAGCCACCACCGCATGTTCGAGTGCCTTTCTTCGCGGGCTTGACTGCGGCACGCTACACCGCGCCTGAAGGCAGCGTCCTGGCCGAACCCGCACCCGCCCCAGCCGCTCCCATCCCGATGATGACTTCTCCTTCCTTCCAGCCGACCCCGTCGATCCCCTTCGAGCTGCGCCAGTCTCCCATCCAGGGGCTCGGTGCCTTCGCCACCCGCCGCATCCGCAAGGGGGCGCGCATCATCGAGTACATCGGTGAGCGCATCACCCAGGCCGAAGCGGACGTGCGCTACGACGACGAGTCGATGGAGCGCCACCACACCTTCCTCTTCAACCTGGATGACGACACGGTGCTGGACGCGGGCACGGTGCACAACGAGTCGCGCTACATCAACCACTCGTGCGAGCCCAACTGCCAGTCGCTCATCGACAAGGGCCACATCCACATCTACGCGCTGCGCACCATCGAGCCGGGCGAGGAGCTGACGTACGACTACGCCTACGAGCGCACGCCGGAGATGGACGACGACGCCGAGGGGCTCTACCTCTGCCGCTGCGGCACGCCCTCCTGCCGGGGCACCATCCTCGCCCCGGAGAAGAAGGCCCCCGCACGCCGCAAGAAGCCCGCGAGCAAGGCCAAGCGCTCCGCCAAGGCCCCGTCGAAGTCGAAGTCCCAGGTCGCCTCCAAGTCCAAGGCGTCCTCCAAGACCAAGGCCGCCTCGAAGTCGAAGTCCCAGGCGACCTCCCGCTCGAAGTCCGCGGGCCGGGGCCGCCGCGCCGCGAGCTGAGCGCCAAAGCCCCGCGCGCGCAGAAGGGGGCGGGGATTAGAGTGAGGGCGTGAAAGACGTCCTGCGCCTGCTGCTCACCGAAGCCCCCGAGTCTCCCTCGCTCGACTCCGTGGACGCCTGGTGGCGCCGGCACCTCGCGGTGCTGCCGCGCTTCCAGGCTCCCGCGGACCAGGCGCTCGCCAGCGGGTTCCGCATGGATCGGCTGGGGTTCGCGTTCGCCTCCGGCTACCACGCCGCGCTGCGCTCCCTCGTCCCCCAGCTCCCGGCGGACCGGCGCGGCGCGCTCTGCGCCACCGAGCCCGGCGGTGGGCACCCCAGCGCCATGGAGACGACGCTCACGCCGGAGGGCACCGGCTGGAGGCTCGACGGGCAGAAGACCTACGTCACCCTGGGCACGCACGCGGAAGTGCTCCTGGTGGTCGCCACCGAGGGCCGCGACGCGCAGGGGCGCAACCGCCTGCGCATGGTGCGGGTGGACGCGAAGCAGCCCGGCGTGCACGTGGAGCCGCTGCCCGCGCTGTCCTTCGTGCCGGAGGTGCCCCACGCGGCGCTGCGGCTGGAGGGCGTCACCGTGAGCGCGGAGGACGTGCTGCCCGGGGATGGCTACACGCGCTACCTGCGGCCGTTCCGCACCGTGGAGGACTGCCACGTCAACCTGGCGGTGCTGGGCTGGCTGGTGAAGGTGGGCCGCCGCTGCGGCTGGCCGGTGGCGCTGCGCGAGGAGCTGGTGGCCCTCGCGGTGCTGATGCGGGCGCTGGCGCAGGAGAACCCCAGCGACCCCGGCGTCCACGTGGCGCTGGGCGGTGCGTTCACGCAATTACAGCGCGCGCTGGAACGCTGCGAGACGGCCTGGGAGGGCGTGGACGTGGAGACGCGGGAGCGGTGGCAGCGTGACCGGCGCCTGCTCGACCTGGCGTCCCGGGTGCGGATGATGCGGCTGGAGTCCGCACGACAGAAGCTGGCCGGGGGCGGCACCGAGGACTGAGGCCGCCCCACGGCCGGGAGACATCCGGCCTAGTACCGGCCGCCGCCCGCGGCGGAGACGATGGCGGACAGGATGCGGTTCTCCACGCCCCAGACGGCCTTGTTCATGCCCTTCACGCCCGCGCCGCGCATGTAGTCCGTGAAGTCGTGCAGCGCGGTGGAGCGCTGCATGCGCTCTGTCTTGGCGGCGTAGAGCAGCGGCGTGCCCGGCGCGCCCGTGAGCCCCAGGTCGGGACAGGCCTCCGACAGCGCGGCGCGGTCGATGCCCGTCACCGCGGACAGCATCGCCACGGTGAACTGGTGCACCGGCAGCTCGCGCGCGTTGGGCACCTTCTCCAGCACCTTCGCGCGGTCCTTCGGATCCGTGGCCAGCTGCTCCAGCTTCACCTTGGACATCTCCAGAATCTGCGCGTTGGTGACGTGCTTGTTGTCCAGGATGGCGCGGTCGAACAGGCTCGAAGGCGTGTCACCCTTGATGGTGATGTTCACGTCCTGGAGCCGCGCGCGCATCGTCTGGATGGCGCGGCCGACCTCGGTGTTGGGGCCGCCCCGCCACGCGCCCGCCACCGGCGCCGCCGGAGGCTGGGTCGACCGCACCCGCGCCAGCTCCGCGCGGTTGAGCACGTCCGCGCGCGACACCTGGGTGACCTGATTGGTCCGGGCCGGCTGCGCGGCCGGAGCCTGCGTGCGGGAAGACGCTGCGGGGGGCACAGCGGTGGGGCGGTTGCGGATGGACGTCATGGACACCTTCTACCGTGGATTTCGGGTAACGGATTATCCGCCGGGCGGGCAGGGGAGTTGCCTGGTCGCCGTGCTCCAGCGCGTGCGTTCCACCCGAGGACCGCTATGGTGCGCGCCATGGCCCCGCGCTTTCCCACCCAGTTCGCCGACCTGCTCACCCCCAAAGGCCGCCGCATTCTCGAAGGTCGAGACCCCGAAACGTGTGGCGCGCTCCTGGACCCCACGCGCCCCTTCATCGCGCTGCAAGGCGTCATCGACGTGAAGAAGGCCGCGGAGGCCCGCGACGTGCTGGACGCGGCGCTGCGCGACACGCTGGTGACGATGGAGGACCCCATCCCGGAGGACTCCATCTCCGGCATGGTGGAGAACTACACGGAGGCCCTGCCCAAGACGGTGCGGGTGCGCACCGCGCTCCTGGAGAGCCGGCGCTCGCGCTCGTGGCGCGCGGCGGAGGAAGTGGGCCTGGTGGCGCTCCTGCGCAGTGACACCTTCGCGGGGTTCGCGGCGGCGGTGAGCGGCCGGGCGCTCAAGCGCTCCTGGGGCATCCAGGTGCTCTGCTACGGCCCCGGCGACTACACGGGCCCGCACAACGACCACCACCCGGAGGAGGCGGACGCGCGCGACGGCTACGTGGACATGCACGTCAGCCTGACGATGCCCGCCGTGGACCACCAGTACCTCGTGTACGCGAAGGGCGGGCACTTCTCCGAACTGACGAAGGTCAGCACCGTGGGCGGCATCACCGTGTACCGGCTGCCCTTCTGGCACTACACGACGCCGCTTTGCGCGAAGAAGGCCCGCGAGGACGCCGCGCGGCGCTGGGTGCTCCTGGGGACGTTCCTGGACGCCGGGCCCCGGACGCGCGCCTCCTCCACCATCCTGCCGCCGGGCGCACGTCCGCCTGTCGGGGGAACGACACTCGGACGTGGCACCGGGGCCGGACGGCGTTAGCGTGCCGGGCCCATGAGCCCCACCGACACCGACAAGCAGGCCGGAGACCTCCTCCAGTACATCGACGCGTCGCCCACGCCGTACCACGCGGTGCGGGAGACGGCGCGCCGTCTCACCGCCGCGGGGTACCGCGCGCTCGACGAACGGGAGTCCTGGTCCCTCAAGCCCGGGGACAAGGTCTTCGTCGTGCGCGGCGACACGAGCATCGCCGCCTTCCAGCTGGGCACGAAGCCCACGGACGCCACCGGCTTCCGGCTGGTGGGCTCGCACACGGACTCGCCCAACCTGCGCCTCAAGCCGAACTCGCCCGTCAACCGCCACGGCTACCAGCAGCTCGGCGTGGAGATCTACGGCGGGGTGCTGCTGCACACGTGGACGGACCGCGACCTGTCGCTCGCGGGCCGCGTGGTGGTGCTGAACAACGGCCGCCCGCAGCACCACCTGGTGGACTTCCGCCGGCCGCTGTTGCGCGTGCCCAACCTGGCCATCCACCTGAACCGCGGCGTCAACACGGACGGGCTGAAGCTCAACCCGCAGGAGCACATGGTGCCGGTGCTGGGCCTGGAGAGCGCGGGCCCCGCGGAGCTGCGCGCGCTGCTGGTGGAGGAGCTGGCGAAGGAGGGCGTGACGGCGGCCGCGGACGACCTGCTGGGCTACGACTTGTGCCTCTACGACGTGCAGCCGTCCACCCGCTCGGGCCTGCACGGGGAGTTCCTCCACGCGCCCCGCCTGGACAACCTGGCCAGTTGCCACACCGGCCTCACCGCACTGCTGTCGCCGACCGGCCCTCGTGAGGC
Organism: Corallococcus sicarius; assembly: GCF_003611735.1. Lineage (GTDB taxonomy): Bacteria > Myxococcota > Myxococcia > Myxococcales > Myxococcaceae > Corallococcus > Corallococcus sicarius. The sequence continues at coordinate 6,459 of NZ_RAWG01000345.1, forward strand.
CACCTGCGGCGTGGTGCTCTACGACCACGAGGAGTGCGGCAGCCGCAGCGCGCAGGGCGCCGCGTCGCCGTTCCTGAAGGACCTGCTGGAGCGCATCGTCCAGGGGCACTCCGACGGCCGCGCGGACGCGTTCCACCGCAGCATCCGCCGCTCGTTCCTGGTGAGCGCGGACATGGCGCACGCGGTGCATCCCAACTACCCGTCCATGCACGAGCCGAAGCACCAGCCGCAGCTGGGCGGCGGGCCCGTCATCAAGACCAACGTCAACCAGTCCTACGCGACGGACGGCGAGTCGTGGGCGCACTTCGCCACGCTGTGCCGCGAGGCGGGCGTCACGCCCCAGCACTTCGTCACGCGCACGGACCTGGGCTGCGGCAGCACCATTGGCCCCATCACGGCGGGGCAGCTGGGCATCCGCACGGTGGACGTGGGCAACCCCATGCTGTCCATGCACTCCATCCGGGAGCTGGCCGCCGCGTCCGACGTGGCCCGCATGGTGGCGGTGCTGACGCGCTTCTTCGCCTGAGACAAAGGAAGAGGCGGGCCCGGTTTCGACACCGGACCCGCCTCAGGATGCTTCAAGAAGCTTGCGTGACGACTAGTTCACGCCGACCGCGGTCCAGGCGTCCTTCACCTTCTGGACCTGGTTGGAGTCCGCGCCGTACAGGTCCGTGGCGGACTTGATGGTGGCCTCGCGGGCCTGCGCGAAGTTCGTCTTCGGGGTCATGTACGTGGTGAGGGCGCGGCCGAAGATCTTGAGGCCGTCCTCCATCCCGATGCCGCCCTTCACTTCCAGGCCGGAGGTGCGGTTCTTGCCGCCCTCCACGAGGAGGTAGAAGGCGTTGTTGGAGATGCCGCTGGAGCCGTGCACCTCCGTCTGCTTCGGGTAGTTCTTGTAGTTGTCGACCGAGTAGTTGTCCTTGGTCGGGTCGTTCATGTAGCGCAGGCCGTCGTGCGGGTCGCCGTTCGTCGGCGTCCAGGCGGCCTCGCCCACGGTCCAGTTCCACTTGGCCTCGGGGTTCTTCTGGGCGGCGTGCCACTCCACGCCCGTGCCGATGATGTCGGAGAAGGACTCGTTGAGGCCACCGGACTCGCCGCTGTAGATGAGGCCGGCGGTGCGCTCGGTGAGGCCGTGCGCGATCTCATGGCCGGCGATGTCCAGCGTGGTGAGCGGGCCGGACTGCTTGCCGTCGCCGTCGCCGTAGCTCATCTTCTCGCCGTCCCAGAACGCGTTCACGTAGTTGTTGCGCACGTGCACGTAGCTGACGAGCTTCTCGCCCGCGCCGTCGATGGAGTCACGGCCCAGGACGTCCTTGAGGAAGTCGTACGTCGCGGAGGCGCCGTAGTGCGCGTCGATGCCGGCCTTGGCGCGCGCCGGGTCGGTGGCCTCGCCCCACTTGTCGTTGTTGTCGGTGATCTTCGTCTGACCGCTGGCCGTGTTCGCGTTCTTCGCGTCGTAGGTCACCACGCCCTTGCCGCGCGTCGAGTCCTCCAGCGAGTACGTGCCGTCCGCGTTCTTCGTGGTCTTCAGGTCGACGTGGCCGCTGTACATCGTCTGGTCGTCCGCGACGCCCACGGGGTCCGTCGGGGGAGGCGTGGAGGGCTTGCCCGTGACGGTGAGGCCCCACGACTGCAGGGTGCCCGTGTCGCGCTTGGCCTTGTCCTCGACCGTGATGGTCCAGTCGCCCTTGGCCTTCTCGCCCGCGAACGCGGACAGGTCGAAGCTGCCCTTCACGTCGTCAACGCCGCCACCCTTGCGGTTCTGCACGACGGCCGTCTTGCCGGACGGGCTGGTCAGGCTGATGGTGAGGTCGCCGCTGTACGTGTGCTTGATGTCCAGGTCCAGCTTCAGCTGGTCGACCGTGATGTCGTTCGAGACGGTGACCTTCGACGTGGCCTTGCCCATGTCCGGGATGGGCGCGTTCGGGGTCGCCAGCACCGTCGTCTGCTGGGTGTCACCCGCGGCCGCCGGGCGCGAGTAGCCGCCAATCTTGTTGAAGCTCTCCAGCACCTTCCCCGTGTTGGCGTCGATGATGTAGTTCTGCTTCTTCGGCTTCTCCTGGCCGGCGATCTGCGTCACCTCCACCTGGTAGGCCGAGTGGTACTTGCCGGCCTGGTCCTGGTAGATGACGCGCTCGGAAGAGGGCTGCTTGTCGGCCTTGCCGCCCAGCTCCTTCTTCGCGATGTCGATGGCCTGCTGGGGCGCCAGCTTCGGCTTCTGCGAACCCAGGCCCGCCGGGATGGCGTTCTGCTCACCGGTGACGCTGGACACCTTGCCGTCCTTGCCCAGGTGGCTGATGACCTGCTCGCCAAACACCTTCACGCCCTCGTGCATGCGGTCCAGGCGCACGTGGGTCATGCCCAGCGCGTCGCGCTCGACGCTCTTGGGCACCAGGGTCGCGCCGGCCTTGTTGGCCGCCAGCAGCGTCTGCGCCGTCATCGGCGGGGTGAGGTGCTTCAGCGACGTCTGGATGGCCGACTGGGCGTCCTTGCTGTCCAGCGCGAGGCGGCCCGCGGGGGCGCCCTGCGTCGACGTCGTCGTCGGGGGCACGATGGCCGCGGCGACATTGGCGCCACCCACGCCCTTGACGGACTCGAAGCCGTCCTTCACGCGCAGGACGTTCTGGGCCTTGGGCGCCGTCTTCGAAGTGTCGGTGGAGGGACGGAGGGTGACGGGCGTCTGACCTTCGGTGCGGCGGATGCTCATGTGGGTCACTCACACTGCAAGGGGGATGAACAATTCTCGCATACCGGACTCCGAGAGTTTCCTGTGGGGCAAGGAAGTTAAGCTGAATAATTAGAATTCACTGGATAGCTTTGGTTGGGTTCCATGAATTGCGGCAGTTGACACGCCGATTTTACTTGCAGCAGGGGTCCTACTGGACCCGAACTCAGGAATTAACCGACGCAGGGCGCCATAATTCGAGTGTTTAATGGCGGGGAAAAAGGCGGAAAATCACCGGAAAAATCCGCTGGGGCAGGAAGGTGGGGTGGCGGGAGGCGGACGGCGGACTGATACAGTGGGGG
>NZ_RAWG01000346.1 GCF_003611735.1 Corallococcus sicarius
ACTAGTCGTCGGCAGCGTCAGATGTGTATAATAGACAAGACAGGGAGGGCAGCCGGGCAGGCGTGGCGTCACCGCCTGTCAGTGTCAGGCGCGCGCACCGTGCCCAGGTTCTCTCCACCAACGCTTCACACAACGACATCAGGAGGACGCCATGGGTGAGTGGACGGACAAGGCCAAGGGCAAGGTGAAGGAGACCGTGGGCGTGGCAACCGGTGACCGGTCCCTCGAGGCCGAGGGCAAGGCCGACACGCTCAAGGGCAACATCAAGGGCAAGGTCGAGGACGCCAAGCGCGTCATCAAGGACGCGGTGGACGGCGACAATGCGCCGCGCCGCGACGCCGACCTGAATCGGCCGTAGTCAGGCGCCAGCCTCCAGAAAAACGTTCGGGCCGCGGAAGCCAGTGTGCTTCCCGCGGCCCGCTCTGTTTCCAACCCGCTGTTGTGACCGGGCTGTCTCTTCGGGACGCGCCCCTGCTTCAGTTCCGCATCTTCTCGCAGGGACACGCCACTTCGAGGAAGGTGGTGGATTTGCCACTCACCATCACCCAGAGACAGCGCAGCACACAGGCTGTTCCGAACTCCCGGTAGATGAGTCCCAGGTTGGCAACCACCTCACGTCCGGTGATGACCCCGCGCATGTCCCGCTCCCTTGCTTCCGTCCGACCCGCCGCCCATGGCAAGGTGACTTGCCGCTCGAAGGTCATTGCAAAGGGCCGGCCGTTCTTCGGGACCTGCTCTCCTGACCCAATGTCCTGGGCTGAACATTACAACGCATTGAACTGCCGACCTCGGCTGCACGCCTGCCCGCGTCACGGTGCGTGCGACGGAAGCGCGCACTGAAAACGTTACAGACACCTTCGTCTCACGCGTAACGGAGGACCTGTCTCCGTGCCAGGGACGGGCGGGCAGTGGGGGCCCTTTCGCCCGGTCGCGGGAGCAGCGTCCCTGCGGGGGGCGTGGCACATCCACGGTCAGGCCTGAATGTATGTGCATGAGGGCTTCGCGCGACGCGACAGCCCGTGACGCCGTGCAGCGGCCGTCCCGCCCGTGCGTGAGGGGAGTTCCCGCCAGGCCAGGACGTCCGCGCCGCGAGGTCGAGGAAGGAGGGAGTGAGATGAGACCGAACGTGTCTTCCAGGAGCAGTCTGCCCTTGTTGCCCGCGGGCCTGCTGCGCGCCCAGCGCGGGCTGAAGCGGGTGGTGGTGGGGCTGAACTTCTCCCTGCCGTCGGAGTTCGCGCTGGCGCGGGCGCTGCGGCTTCCGCTGGCGCAAGGGGCGGCCTTGAGCGTGCTGCACGTGAGCCCGCCGCTGGATGGCCACCACGGGCCTGACGGCACGCTGGCCGGAGAGCGCTGTCTGCGCCGCGCGGTGACGTCCGCCTGTCGGCGGTTGCGACAGCGGCCGGACGTGGACGTGCGCGAGGAGCTGCGCACCGGGGATGCGCCGCGCGTGGCGGCGGAGCTGGTGAAGGAGCAGGGCGCGGAGGTGCTGGTGGTGGGCCGGCCCTCCATGAAGTACCCGGCGGAGTCCCTGCCCGACGCGTGCATGGTGATGCGGCTGGTGCGCGAGGTGGACACCTCCGTGCTGGTGGTGGTGCCGCACCCGGTCCGCGTGTACCACCGGCCCCTCGTCGCGGTGAGCTTCTCGCGCGAGTCGCGGCGGGCGCTGGAGCTGACCCTGCGCCTGTGCCCGTCCTCGACGCCCGTGGAGGTGTTGCACGTCGCGGACACGTGCGAGGAGGAGGCGGCCCTCCGACAGCGACACGCGCCGCTGGAGGACTGGCTCCGGCTGCGGCAGGAGCGCGAGGGCGCGGCGAGGATTGCGCTCGGACGCTTCCTGGCGCCGTACCGGGAGACGGGCCGCGAGCTGGGCATCCGCGTGCGCACCGGCGCTCCCCAGGAGGGCATCCTGGCGGAGTCGCTCGAGCGTGACTCGGACCTGCTGACCCTGGGCATGTCGTCGGCCCCGCCAGGCCCGGCGCTCATCCAGCGGGTGCTGGGGCACTCGCGCTGCGACGTGCTCATCTCCCGCCACGTCGCCCCGTCCGCCGTCCTTCCCGACGGTGAGCCCCCGTCCCGCTCCGTGCCCAATGATTAGGAGCATGGGAGCGTAGGAGCAGGCGTCTCCGCCGTCCCCGGTCTTCCCGTCAGCAACGGGAAGCCAGCGCGGCGGCCGGGGGCGCGTTATGAGGGGCGGCACCTTGTCACCCCCCGTCACGCCACCGCCACCGTCCCTCCGCTCCCGCCTGAAGAACGCGGGGATTCTCTTCAAGCAGCTACCCGGCACCTTCCGCCTCTTCTGGCAGGCGAGCCCCCGGGGCGCGGTGGTGCTGGGGCTGCTCACGCTGGTGGCGGCCGTGCTGCCCGCGGCCATCGCGTGGGTGGGCAAGCTCATCGTGGACACGGTGGTGGCGGCGGCGCAGGGCGACACCACGGCGCACACGCGGGTGCTGGGGCTGGTGGCCACGGAGTTCGGGCTGATGGTGGGCTCCGCGGTGGTGGACCGGGGGCTGACGCTCACGCGGGATCTGCTGCGCGCGCACCTGGGCAACCTGCTCAACGAGCGCATCCTCCACAAGGCGCTGGAGCTGGAGCTCAAGCACTTCGAGGACTCGGACACCTACGACAAGATGCAGAACGCGCGGCGCGAGGCGAACGCGCGCCCGCTGTCGCTGGTGATGCAGGCGTTCAGCATCGTGCGCAACGTCATCACCCTGTCCACCTACGCGGTGCTGCTCGTGTCGCTGTCGCCGTGGAGCGTGGGCGTGCTGCTGCTCGCGTCCATCCCCGCGTTCATCGCGGAGGCGAGGCTGGCCGCGGAGGGCTTCCGGCTCTACTCGTGGCGGGCTCCCGAAGGCCGCAAGCTCAACTACCTGGAGTGGATCCTCACGCGTGACAGCACCGTGAAGGAGGTGAAGCTCTTCGGGTTGGGGCCGCTGGTGCTGGGGCGCTACCGCACGCTGTTCCAGAAGTTCTTCGCGGAGGACCGGGCGCTCGCGCGCAAGCGCATGGCGTGGGGGCTGGGCCTGGGCCTGTTGTCGCTGGCGGCCTTCTACGGCTGCTACCTCTTCGTGGCCAGCCGCGCCGCGGCGGGCCGCATCTCCGTGGGCGACATGGTGCTGTACCTGTCCGTGTTCCGGCAGGGGCAGGCCGCGTTCCAGGGCATCCTCACCAGCGTGGGCTCCATGTACGAGGACGCGCTCTTCATGAGCAACCTCTTCGCCTACCTGGAGATCCCCACGACGGGGGAGACGCCGCGCGTGCTGCCCGCGCTCAGCCCGCCCCGGGGGCCGGGCAACGCCATCGAGCTGCGCGACGTGTCCTTCCGCTACGCGGGCAAGGACGCGTGGGCGCTGCGCAACGTGTCGCTGACGCTCAAGCCCGGCCAGAAGCTGGCGCTGGTGGGGGAGAACGGCGCGGGCAAGAGCACGCTCGTGAAGCTGCTCTTGCGCATGTACGAGCCGACGGAGGGGACCATCCTCTACGGCGGCGTGGACACGGCGGCCATGGACGTGGGCGACCTGCGCAGCCGCTTCGGGGCGGTGTTCCAGGACTTCGTGCGCTACCAGTTCAACGTGGCGGAGAACATCGGGCTGGGGCACGTGGCCGCGCTGGATGACCGGCCGCGCATCCACCGCGCGGCGGAGCAGGGCGGGGCGAACTCGGTCATCGAGGCGCTGCCCGGCCAGTACGACACGATGCTCGGCGGCTGGTTCGAGAAGGGCCAGGAGCTGTCCAGCGGCCAGTGGCAGAAGCTGGCGGTGTCGCGGGCCTTCATGCGCGACGACGCGGAGGTGCTCATCCTGGACGAGCCCACCGCGAGCATCGACGCGGAGGCCGAGCACGCCCTGTTCGAGCGCTTCCAGGCGCTGGCCGCGGACCGCATCGCCATCGTGATCTCCCACCGCTTCTCCACGGTGCGCATGGCGGATCAGATCGCCGTGCTGCACAACGGGACGGTGCAGGAATTGGGCGGCCACGACGAGCTGATGGCGCTCGACGGGCGGTACGCGCACCTGTTCCGGCTGCAGGCGCGCGGCTACCAGTGAGGCGGGGCGCGGCGCCTCAACGACAGTCAGGCCCGCTGTCCCCTGGGGATGGGCCCATCAGGGCGTGAGACGAAAAGCCTTGGTGTTCCCCCCGACAAGGGGCTCTTGTCCGGAGCGGCTCACCGGAAAGGCGCCCATGTATCACTGCCCGAAGTGCAAGCAGGAGTTCGTGGTCAACGCCTTCCTCGTCGGTGAGGCGGAGATCGCCAAGGCCTGTCCGCACTGCAAGGCGGGCAGGGCGGTCGTGGGCGGAGGGGCGAGCAGTGCGCCCCACCGGCTGCGCGAGAGATACGCCAACTCCGCTCGCGGCATGGGTGGGACCCTGGTCATCTGGATTGGTCAAAGCGACAACCCGGGGCAGGTGCGCAACACGCAGCTCGTCCAGGACTCCGAGCGCGCGGGCCTCATCGTCGAGCAGGGCTATCGTGAGGCATTGGGAGGTGTCTGCAATGCCATCGTCACGGAGTTCTTCCGCGTCCTGCTCACGGGGGGCTCCCTCGTCCCCTTCTACCAGGACATGCTGTCCATCAACGACTTCTACCGCGAGCTTCAAGCCGACTACGCCCGGACGATGCAGGCGTACAGGCTCGCGGCGAACCTGGTGCAGAAGAACAACCTCCTCTTCCAGAAGTACACGGCGCTCCTCGCCGCCGGTGGCGCGGCGCGGCCCGCCATCAGGGCGCACTGGGAAGCGGAGCGTGCACGCTCCCTGAAGAGCATGGATGACAACGCCGACAAGGCGCTCCTGTTGGTCAAGCTGCTCTACACGACCCGGAACCTGGTGAGCAGCGGCATCACGGACACGTTGGTCCAGAAGAATCAGGCGCTGGATGCAGCCATCGCCCTGAAGGCGAGCTCCTCCGCCGGCTGCTACCTGTTCGCCCTGCAGGGTGACAACAAGGGACACGCGGTCGGCATCCACCGGACCCGGAACCTGTTCAGCGACGACCTGCTCCTGTTCATCGACCCGAACACCGGCGTGTTCGCATTCCGCGACCCCGCCGCCTTCAACGCCTTCATCCAGATCTACTGGGCCGCGACGCTGGCCCAGGAGTACAGGGCCGGCACGATTTGCCAGTACGCGCTGAAGAAGAAGTAGGTCAGGTCTTGTACCAGACCTGGTGGGGGATGAGCGTGGGCATGTCGTTGTAGAGCGCCTCCCAGAGCTTCACGAGGAAGGCGACGAGCGCCTTGGGTTCCTGGATGAACCGGAACTCTCCCACGTTCGGGTCGAAGAACTCGTACACCCTCTTGAACCCCAGGCCCCGGCGCAGTGCTTCCTCTTCGCTCATGAGCGGCTCGTGGATGTAGAAGGCCACCGCATGCCCCACCTTCTTCTCCTCCGAATCCAGTTGGAGGATCAATCCCTGGTATTTCGAATGGGGTTCATCCTCCATGTCGAGCAGGGCGGTCGAGACAATCGACGTGAACGCGGCGGCGGTGGGGTGGTCCTTGCTCACCTCCACCTTCTTGAGGGTGAGCGCCTGCAATTCCTTCCATCCGAACTCCTGCGCCTCCTTGTCCGCCAGATACAGGAACCTGGAATGGATGGCCTTCGGGTCGTACTTCAGCTTCGACAACTGCAAGGCATACTCCATCGTCATCGCCATGGAGGGGGCCTTGAGTTGCAGGTCATGGATGGTGATGTGTTTGGTGGCCAGGTTCATCCTTGCCTGTTGACTGGCGAATTCGGAGTGGTCGAAGTTCTTTCCGCCCGCCATCTTCCGGCGCAGCCAATCCATGCTCATGCCCAGGCACACCCCGCCCCGGCTGCTGATGCGTCCGTCCGACGCCTGATCCCAGAGATAGACCAGCCGCTTTTCCTGCTTCGCTTCCGTCTTGAGCGTCGCGAACTTGATTGGATCGACCGGCACGTACCCTCCCGCGAATCCAGGAGAGTGTGGGCGAGATCCCCTCTGGGTGAAATGCCGGTCGCTCGATTCTCGTCGCACCCTACCCGTCAGGTCAGGGCGCGCGGCCACCCGTGCGCGGGGTTCAGGGAGCGCTGGCCGGGGCCGGACGGGCGGCTCCACCGGGCAGGTGGTCCCGGATGACGCCCAGCCAGTACGGCTTGCCGTAGTACTGGCTCATCTTCCCCAGCCGCTGCCCGTTGAGGAACAGGAGGAAGGTGGGGATGCCGTGCAGGCCGAAGCGCGTGGCCAGCGCCTCGTGCTCGTAGGCGTTGACCTTGACGACGCGCAGGGGCGCGCCCTCCAGCTCCGCCAGGAGGTCGGGTTCGGCCGCCGCGTAGATGTCGCAGTTCGGGCAGCCGGGGCCCCAGAAGTCCACCACCACCAGCTCGTCGCGGGGTTCCAGGACGAGCGCGTCGAAGGTGTCGGTTGTTGCCTCGTAGCTCACGGGATGCGCCATGCCGTCCTTCCTAACCGGGGGCGGTCCGGGCTTCCACCCTGGCTGGCAGGCCCCGGAGCAGGCGGGCTTGGGGCATGGAGGGGGGGCCGTGTCAGGTTCTCCAGATATGTCTCCTGGGAGGCCTGGAGGTGTCGGGTGGACGAAACCCGACATGCACACTGCGCACGGGGGCCCAGGCGCCGTAAGGTGCGAGCCCCGGTGGCTGTCGAAGTCGTGGAGGGGTCATGCACGAGTGGTTGGAGGCACTGCGCAAGTCGGCGAAGGCGACCTCGGAGGGGGTGCTGGCGGAAGAGGTCCGCCGTGCCGAAACGGAGTGTGGCGTCCCGTTCCCCGCGGATCTCGCGAACCTGTACCAGACGCTCAACGGCGGTGAGTTCCAGGGAGACGTGCGCCTGTACCCGCTGCGGGGGGAAGAGGGCGCGCCCAGTGTCCTGGAGAAGAGCCGGCTGAGCCTGGTGGGCCTGCCCGTCGCGGGCGTGTGGCGCTTCGGGTTGAAGGGGCCGCACCGTCACCTGTTCGTCGCGCGCAAGTCCGCGATGGAGGAGCAGGGGGATGGCGGAGGGGCGCTGCCCGGCTGGATGGAGACGCTGGACTCGGACGACTGGGTCTTCGGCACCTGGGAGAGCGAGAAGCGGGAGATGCGGCTGTACCGCACGCTCAAGGACATGCTCGAGGTGCTCGTCCCCCCCGTCGAGGTGGAGAGCTTCGGGGAGCGGACCTTCGCGCGGGCGATGAACGCCGTGTTGCAGGGAGCGCTGTCCGGCGCGGAGGTCGAGACGGGGGCGGAGGACGAGGACAGCCGCCGCACGGCCTTCGAAGGGGAGACGGAAGCGCCGCCCACGGACGCGAGGGACCGCGACTACTCGCGCGACCTGGCCGCCCTGGCCCAGGACGCTGACGAGGACTCCGAGCGCGAGAGCGACGAAGATGCACAGGAGGAGGGGGCCCAGGAGGAGCTGTTCGAGGCGCCCGAGCCGTCGCGTCCCGAGGCGAAGCCGGCGCGAGCCCCCGCCGCGAAGAAGGGTCGTGCGACGCTGGCCATCGTGCCTCCGTCCGATGAGGCCACGTCCGCCCCGGCCTGGGGAAGCGCGCGGAAGGCCGCGACCGCTCCGGAGTCCGCCCGGAAGGCCGCAGCGAAGCCCGCACTCGCGACGGAGCCCGCCCGCAAGTCCGCGACGAAGCTCGAGCCCACGCGCAAGGCCGTAGCGAAGTCCGAGCCCACGCTGGAGCCCGCCCGCAAGTCCGCGACGAAGCCCGAGCCCACTCGCAAGGCCGTAGCGAAGCCCGCCCGCAAGTCCGCTGGCGCCCGCAAGGCTACTGGGAAGGCGATGTCCGCAGCGCGCGCCCCTGCTCCGACAAGCGGTGGAGCACGCAAGGCCGCCGCGAAGAAGGCTGCCCCTTCGCGTGGTGGTGCCGCGAAGAAGGCCGCCGCGAAGAAGACGGCCGTTCCCTCGCGAGGCGCCGCGAAGAAGGCCGCCGCGAAGAAGGGCGCTGTCGCCAAGAAGGGCGCGGCAGCCAAGAAGGGCGCGGCAGCCAAGAAGGGCGCCACCGCGAAGAAGGGCGTCGCCTCCAAGCGTGGCACCGCGAAGAAGGCCGCTGCCCCGAAGCGGAGCGCGGTCGCCGCGAAGAAGACCGGCGCTCGCAAGGGCGCCGCGAAGACGGCAACCCGCGGGCCCGCGGCGAAGAAGTCCACGCGTCGGCGGTCCTGACGCCGCATCTCTGAAACAAGGGCGCGTCCCGCTTGAGGGACGCGCCTTTTTGACCCCGCCCCGACCCTCGGGTCGAGGGCGCGCCTACCCCTCGGGGAGCTGGTCGGACAGATGCACGCGGGGACGCGGGTCGTCCGGCCGCGCGGTCAGCTCGCGCTCCTCTTCTTCATCCTCGTCGCCCCGGCGGAACTCCTGGATCTGATCCGGAAGGATGTCCCGGGCCTCCGCCTCCTCTTCCATGGGGGGCGACATGGCCAGGTCCTGATCCGTGATGTTGATCTCGTCCTCTCCGGTGTCGGGGTTCCGGTGGCGCAGCGAGGTGGACTCGCCCACATCCTCGTCTCCAAGCTTGTTGAATCGCATGGGGTCTCCTCGACAGGGACGGTTGAGAAAGCTTCCGTGTCCCCACGAAAATGAGACCCCCGGACGGGGCTGGCAATCCCAGCCGCACGCCTGCCTGCCGGGCCCGGCCCGCCTCAGCGAGGGGCTGTTGGTGGCCGGCTGTTGAGGCTGCCGGGCTCCACCTTCAGGAGCACCATCCCCAGTGCGAGCACGCGGGAGAGCGTCTCGCGCAGCGTGTAGCGCCAGGGGGTCGCGCGGCCCTCGTCCGCCGCCACGCCCCACGCGTCGATGCCCACCGAGTTGGCGATGAACAGCGCCCGCGACAGGTGGAAGCGCTGGGTGACGAGCACCGCCCGGTTCGCCCCGAACACCGTGTGCGCCCGCAGGCAGCTGTCATAGGTGGACAGCCCCGCCTCGTCGCCCAGCACCGCCGCGTCCGGCACTCCACGCTCCACCACGTAGCGCCGCATCGCCCGCGTCTCGTCGTGGAAGGGCGCGGAGTTGTCCCCGCTCACCAGCAGCGCCTGCACCTTGCCCTGCCGCCAGAGCGCGATCGCCGCGTCCAGCCGCTGCGCCAGCACCGGTGACGGCACCGCGCCCGGCGCGAGCCCCGCCCCGAACACCAGCGCCAGGGGCGCCTCGGGCGCCTCCGTCAGGGGCACGATGCGGCCCTGGTAGCGCAGCCGGACGAACTGGGACAGGGCGAGCGTCGTGAGCACGGCCAGCCCGAGCAGCCCCAGGCTCCTGCGCACCCACACCCTGCTCGTGCCGCCAGCCTTCATGGACCCCGCAGAACGGTCGGAAGGGTCCATTCTCTTCCGGCCCGCCGTTCCCGGAAAGCGAACCTTGCGGGCCGGACCCCGGAAGTGTCCATGCCCGCCCGGCCCCTGGCCGACCGGCGCCCCACCCATGCAAGCAGGGCGCCCGGGCCTGTCCCGGACCTGTCTCTTATAC
>NZ_RAWG01000347.1 GCF_003611735.1 Corallococcus sicarius
CCCCAGCGCTTCACTGAGCGCCTGGGCGAGCGTCGCCTCCGTGATGGCGCCCTGACCGATGAGCGTCACGCCCAATCGCTGTCGCGTCTGTCGCTGGGCGGTGAGCCCCGCCTCCAACTGCGCGGGCAGGCGCCGCGCCGGGGCGGGGGCCGGCCGCCACGGGCACCTTGTGGTAGTAGCGCAGGATGGCGCCGCGCACGGCGGACAGCGCCGTCACCCGGCCGCTGACCTTCAGGCCGCTGGTGAACTCAATCTCTTCGATGGCGGTGATGTTGAGCGGGTCCGCCATGGCCACCACCAGCTGACGCCGGCCGCCCACGCTCTCCAGCGCGAAGGGGAACAGGTCGTGCTGTTCGCAGAAGCGCGCGCGCAGCAGGTGCACCGCCGCCCAGTCCGGCGTGATCGCCGCCAGGTCCACCTGGGGCATCCCCAGCGCTTCACTGAGCGCCTGGGCGAGCGTCGCCTCCGTGATGGCGCCCTGACCGATGAGCGTCACGCCCAATCGCTGTCGCGTCTGTCGCTGGGCGGTGAGCCCCGCCTCCAACTGCGCGGGCGTGATCGCGCCGCGTTCCACCAGCAGCTCCCCGATGCGCTTCCTGGCCATGGCCTTGCGCCCTAACACGGCATGAGAAGGGTCCCAAATCGCTGGCACGCCTGGAGCGGAAGCCACGGGAAAGGGCTCGCATGCACCCGGCTCAGCGGCTAGGCAAGCCGCGCGCCAACGCAAAATTCCTGTGAGATTTCAGTAACTAACGCTGAGGGTGGCTGCCTTGACACGTCTGGAAGTGGTTCCTAGACTCGCGCCACCGTGATCCAATATTCCTGCTGACGACCTGGGTGGGTGTCCACCCGGCCGGAAGCAGTCCGGAACGGCTCGCAACCGCGAGCCTCGCCGCCCATCTGGAGGCCATCAGTGATGAACCTGGGGTTTGTAGCCAATCTGTCCGTTCTCGCCAACGCTGGCGGAGGCAATGAGACGTTCCTCCAAGAGCTGGGCCGCCGCTGGGAGTCCGGTCAGGCCGGCATGTACCCCATCGCGCTGTGCCTCGTGGTGGCGCTGGCCATCATCGTGGAGCGCAGCATCGTCCTGTTCGGCAAGGCCTCCATCAACAAGGAAGGCTTCCTGCGCGGGCTGAAGAAGCACATCTACGCGGGCGACCTGGACAAGGCCATCAACTACGTGGCCGGCCAGAAGAACACGCCGCTGACGAACGTCGTCAAGGCCGGTCTGATGAACGTCCCCAAGGGCCAGGAAGAGGTCCAGGCGGCGCTCGACGAGGCCAGCCTGCGTGAGACGCCGAAGCTGGAGGCGCGCACGGGCTACCTGGCGATGCTCGGCAACGCGGCCATGCTCGCCGGTCTGCTCGGAACGGTGAACGGTCTCATCACCTGCTTCGAGGCCGTGGCGAACGTGAACCCGGCCGACAAGGCGACCATTCTCGCGAACGGTATTTCTGAAGCCATGAACTGCACGGGCTTCGGTCTGCTGACCGCCATCCCGGCGCTGGTCGCCTTCTCCGTGCTGATGGGCCGCACCCAGAGCATCATCAACGACATCAATGAGACCAGCGTGTCCGTGCTGAACCTCATCGTGGCCAACCGCGACAAGTTCAAGAACCTCAACATCCCGGCCGCCGCCCACGCGCACGCCGAGGAGTAGTCCTCCTCGCAGCAGCGCAGGGTTGGAACCGGAAGCACCGGCGCGCTGTCTGAGAGCCTGAAGCACGGGGCCTGACAGCGCGCCCTTTCCTGAAACTTCTTGAAACGTCGTTCGTGCGCGAAGAGCGCGGTAGAGCAGGGAGGTAGTCGCCATGGCCGGCGGAATGGATCTGGGCACAGGTGGGAAGGGTGGCAAGAAGCCGCTCGACACCGCCATCAACATGGTGCCCTTCATCGACCTGATGGCAGTGACCATCAGCTTTCTCATCATGACGGCAGTCTGGACCCAGATTGGCCGTCTCCAGGTGTCGCAGGCCGGCGGGGCTTCCACGGACGAGCAGCAGGAGGAGGAGAAGACCAAGACGGTCCAGCTCACCCTCCTGGTGTCTCCCACGGAGATGCGGCTCACCGCCGACCAGAGCGCCTTCGACCCCATTCCCCTCACCCGGGATGACAAGGGCCGGCCGGACCTGACCAAGCTGGTGGCGCGCTTCAAGGAGTTGAAGGCGCAGCTGCCGGATCAGGCCGCCATCACCCTCCAGACCGAGGACCTGGTCCGCTACGAGGACCTGGTTCGCATCATCGACGAGTGCATTGGCTCTGGGTTGCCCCAGGTGTCCGTGTCCGCGGCGATGGGCTAACAGGAGCACTTCAAGCCATGGGTATCAAGGTTCCGGGTAAGCGGTACGGCAAGCGGCTGGAGCACTCCAAGGTCTTCGGCCACGGCGGTCACGGCAAGAAGAACGGGAACGCGGACCTGCTCATCACCCCGCTCGTCGACATGTTCGTCATCATCGTGCTCTTCCTCATCGCGAACTTCTCCGCGACGGGCGAGGTGCTGATGATGACCAAGGACATCGTCCTTCCCGAAGCGGTCAACGTGAAGGAAGTGGAGATGCACCCGGTGGTGATGGTGTCCAACGACCAGGTCAGCGTGTCGGGCACCATCGTGGGCCGGGTGGAGGACCTCACGAAGGACGAGTACCTCAACATCCCCGCGCTGGAAGAGAAGCTGCGCGACATGAAGAAGCAGTTCGAGGACCTCCACTCCATGGCGGGTGGCGCGGACACCTTCAAGGGTGACGTGAACATCCAGGCCAACAAGGACGTTCAGTTCAAGGTCATCAAGCGCGTGATGTTCAGCTGCGCCACGGCGGGCTACAACAACATCAACTTCGCCGTCATCCAGGCCGGTGGCGCTGCCGCCGGTGAGAAGACGGCCGCCGCCACCCCGTAGGTTTCCTGCTCGCGGCGGTCCCCGGCCGGTTCCGGGGTCCGCGCTTGACCCACAGACGCCCTGACCCCCTCGTGGGTCGGGGCGTTCGCGTTTTGAAGAGAGGCCCTCGTCGTCATGCCTGCCCTGCGCGCTGTCATCTTCGATCTGGACGGGACGCTGGTGGACTCGCTGGGGGACATCGCCACGGCGATGAACCACGCGCTCGTCCAGCACGGCCTCCCCCCGCACCCGGAAGACGCCTACCTGCTGTTCGTGGGCGAGGGCGTGGCCCGGCTCGCGCAGCGGGCCACCGGCGGGGCGGCCCCGGCGCTCCAGGGCGAGGTGCTGGCCACCTACCACGCGTACTACGACGCGCACCTGTTCGACCGGACCCGCGCCTACCCGGGCGTGGTGGGCGTGCTCCAGGCGCTCCAGGCGGACGGCGTGCGGCTGGGCGTGCTCAGCAACAAGTCCGACGACTTCGTGAAGCGGCTGGCCTCCAGGCTGCTGCCAGGGGTGGCCTTCACGGCCGTGTACGGCGAGCGGCCGGGCATCCCGCGCAAGCCGGACCCCACCGCGGCCCTGGCCCTGGCGGAGGAGCTGGGCGTGGCGCCGGGGGCCTGCGGCTTCGTGGGGGACACCTCCGTGGACATGGACACCGCGCGGGCGGCGGGCATGTACGGCGTGGGCGTCACCTGGGGCTTCCGGACGGCGGCGGAGCTCCACGCGCACGGGGCGCGCGCCGTCGTGTTCACGGCCGAGGGCCTGCTGGCCGCCCTGCGCGACGCGGGCAGGTAGCGCCCGCGCGGGAAAGCAGAAGGGGCCGCCTCCCACGTGTGGAGGACGGCCCCCGGAGGCGTCACGGAAGGTGCTGCGGGGCTCAGGCCGCCACGGCGAGCTTCGGCTGCTCGGCGGTGACCGACGCGGGCCGCCGGCCCAGCTGCTTGAGCATCCGGTAGTGCGAACCCACCGCGCCCAGGAACGTCTCCGACTCCGGGTAGGGCAGGCCGTGCTCCTTGGCGGTGGCCTGCACGATTTCGCTCAGCGCCGGATAGTGGATGCTGCACACCTTGGGGAACAGGTGGTGTTCAATCTGGTAGTTGAGCCCGCCCACGTACCAGCTCAGCACGCGGTTCTTGCGGGCGAAGTTCGCCGTGGTGCGCAGCTGGTGCACCATCCACGCGTCCTCCACGTTGCCGTTCTGATCCGGCACGGGGTAGTCCGTGGCTTCCACCACGTGGGCCAGCTGGAAGACGATGCCCAGGATGAAGCCCGCGGTCATGTGCATGGCGAGCAGGCCCAGCGCGAACTGCCACCAGGCCACGTCCAGGACCATCCAGGGGATGACCAGCGTCCAGGCGTAGTACACGGCCTTCATGCCAATCAGGCGGGCCCACTCGGCCGGCGCGTGCTTCTTGTCCTTGTAGGGGCCCAGGTCCTTCTGGAAGAAGTACTTGTAGTCCTTGGCGAAGACCCAGAAGACGGTGGTCAGCGAGTACGCCAGGAACGCGTAGAGGTGCTGCGCCCGGTGGTACGGCTTCCACTCGGAATGGGGCGACAGCCGCAGCTGCGGGCTCACCGTCAGGTCCTCATCCATGCCCTGGATGTTCGTGTACGTGTGGTGCAGGACGTTGTGGGTGATGCGCCACATGTAGCTGTTCGCCCCGATGAGGTCGAACGCCAGGCCCACCGCGGTGTTCACGCGCGGGTTGTCGCTGTAGGAGCCGTGCACGCCGTCGTGACCGACGCAGAAGCCGATGCCCGCGATGCCCGCGCCCATCATCACCGCCATGCCCAGCATGGCCCAGGGACCGAACCACCCGGTGAGCAGCAGCCCGTAGGTGCCGAAGGTGAAGCCCAGGATGGCCAGGGCCTTCACGTACATGGCGCCAGTGGCCCGCTGGGAGAGGTTCCGGGTCTCGAAGTATTCGGAGACCCTGCGCTTCAGGTCCTCGGCGAAGGACGCATCGCGCTGGCCGAAGGTCACACGGATGGGAGCGGTCACGGGGAGGGGCGCCTCATGGGTCGATACAAAGGGGTGGAACGGGACAAGCGGCGCGCAGGATAGGACACGTCGGTGTGGAAGTGTTCGGGGGTGGAAACTATTCCAGCCCTTCCCTCCAACACCGGAGCCCGGGGGAAGTGTCCCTCCCCTGGCCGCCTGGGGCGTCGGCCAGCGGGAAATGGACGGCCCCGTGAAGGCGTTTCACCGCAAGACCCGGGTTGTTACCTTGGATGGCGTGAGCCCGTGCTGGGAGTGGTTCCCGGCTCGACTTCATGGCTGTTCAGGGCTAAGGCGCGGTCTACGTCCCAAAAGCAGGGACGGGCAGTCTGGCGATGAAGCCTTACTGTCAGTGGGAGAAGGAAGCAGATTATGGCAAGTGGTACGGTGAAGTGGTTCAATGATGCGAAGGGTTTCGGCTTCATCACGCAGGACAGCGGTGGTCCGGACGTGTTCTGCCACCACACGGCCATCGTCGCGGACGGCTTCCGCACCCTGGCCGAGGGCCAGAAGGTGGAGTTCGAAGTGAAGAAGGGCCCGAAGGGGCTCCAGGCGGAGAACGTCCGCCCGGTCGGCTGAGCCCTCCGGCTCTGCTGCTTTTCACTCATCCACGAGGTCCGGCCTTGACGAGGCCGGGCCTCTTTTTCGCTAATTTTTCCCGGGAGGTCCCATGCAGGGAAGGTCCACGAAGCGGCAGAAGGAGATGGCGCGCCAGCAGAAGCAGCGCGAGAAGGACACCAAGAAGGCCGAGCGCAAGACGGAGAAGGATCAGCGTCCGGCGCGCGCCCCGGGGGAGGAGGATCCGGACATCGCCGGCATCGTCCCCGGGCCCCAGCCGTTGCCCGAGGCCTTCAACAGCTAGGTCGACGTGAACGCAAGAACCGCCCCGGCCTGTGCAGGCGCCGGGGCGGCGGTAGGAGGGGGCTGGCAAGCCCCTTTTTCATGTCCGCCCCTGGACTCGGGGCGGGCGCGGGACGACAGGGACTAGCCGGCGCCGTAGCGCAGCCGCTCCCGGTCCTCCGCGCGGTTGTAGGCGGTGGCCGCGGCGATGACGTGGCACACCCAGCCCAGCACCCCGCCCGTGCCCAACCAGAAGCCGGGGGTGATGATGAGCCAGAACACTCCGCGCAGGATGTCTCCGTTGTAGATCTGCCCCACGCCAGGGATGAAGAACGACAACACCGCAGCAAGACCGGGACGCGACATGGATTCGTTCCTCCTTGCCCCGGGATACGGCCCGCCGGGGCCCCCATTGCATCCCCTGCCGGACACCGCCTGCCTGCCGGGTGGGCGGGCCTGCTGGGGGAGTGCAACGGGGTTCCGTCCCCGCTAGCATGACGCATGTTCCTCCGGCCCTTTCATCAGGCCCGGAGGCACCGGGGGGAGTCATCATCCAAGGTCAGCAGCAGGCCCGTGTGGCGGCGTCGTTCCCGGTCCGGGGCCTTGCTGAAGGCCTGGCGTTGATCGTCGTGTACCTCGTGGCCGCGCGCGTGGGGCTGTCGCTGGCGGCGGACGACCACATCGCTCCGGTGTGGCTGTCGTCGGGCGTGGCGCTGGGCGGGCTGCTGCTCCTGGGCGTGTCGCGCTGGCCCGCCGTGTTCGTGGCCGCGGGGCTGGGCGGGCTCGCGCTGGAGCTTCCCCTGGGCGCGGTGCTGGGCATCTGCGTCGGGTCCACGTTGGAGGCGGTGGCGGGGGCCCTGCTGCTGCGCCGGGTGGCGTGCTCGCGGGAGCTGAACCGGGTGCGCGACGTCGCGTGGCTGGGCGTGGGGGCGGCGCTGGGCGCGCTCCTGGCCGCGGCCGTGGGCCCGCTGAGCCTCATGTGGGGCGGCGTGCTGCCCCGCGCGCAATGGGGGGCGGGAGCCTGGCTGTGGTGGATGGCGGACCTGCTGGGCATCCTGCTGGTGACGCCGCCGCTCCTGCTGCTGCGCAGGCCCCGGCGCGTGCGGGCGGCGTGGGAGATGGGCGTGCTGCCCGCGGTGACGGTGGCGGTGTGCGTGGGCGTCTTCGCCTTCCCGCAGCCGGGCTCCGGCATCGCGCATTCGCTGGCGTTCCTGCTCTTCCCGCTGTCGGCCTGGGCGGCCCTGCGCTTCGGGCCCCGGGGCGCGGCGCTGTCGTCGCTGTTCATCGCCATGGCGGCCATCGCCGGCACCGCGCGGGGGCTGGGGCCGTTCTTCACGGCCGGCGCGCTGCCGCAGGGGCTGGTGGTGCTGCAGCTCTTCATCGGCGTCACCGCGCTGACGGGCCTGCTGCTCGCGGCCGCCCGCGCCGAGCGCCGTCAGGCGGCGGAGGTGCTGGAGCTGCTCGCGACCACCGTGCGCGCGGTGCAGGAGGGGGTGCTCATCTGCGAGGTGCGCGAGCCGGGGGTGCTGCACACGGTGTTCGTCAACGAGGCGCTGTGCGCGCTCGTGGGCCGGCGGCGCGCGGAGCTGGTGGGCACGCCTCCCGGGGCGCTGCTCGCGTCGGGCGACAGCGGGGAGCGGCTGCGGCTGGCGGAGACGCTGCGCGAGGAGCGCTCGCTGCGCGCGGAGGTGGCCCTGACGCGGCCGGATGGCACGCGGGTGTGGAGCGAGATGCAGCTGTCGCCGGTGCGGGCGGACGGCGAGGCCGTGACGCACTTCGTGGCCACCCACCGCGACGTCACCGCGACGAAGGAGCTGCAGGCCCGGCTGGTGGCCGCCGAACGCGTGGCCGCGGTGGGGACGCTGGCCGCGGGCGTGGGCCATGAAATCAACAACCCGCTGGCGTACCTGGCGCTGAACCTGGAGGCCGCCCAGCGCAGCCTCGCGGCGGAGGGCGCGGAGGCCCCCGCGCGCGTGCGCGACGCCCTGGGCAGCGTGCGCGGGGCGCAGGAGGGCGCCGAGCGCATCCGCCTCATCGTGAGGGACCTGCAGGTGTTCAGCCGCGAGGGCGCCCCCGAGCGCGGGCTGGTGGACCTGAACGCGCTGGTGCCGCCCGCGGTGCGCGTGGTGCTCCATGCGCTGCGGTCCCGCGCGCGGCTGGTGGAGCAGTTCGGGCCGGTGCCCCGGGTGCTGGGCAGCGAGGCGCGGCTGGGCCAGGTGCTGCTCAACCTGCTGGTGAACGCCCTGCAGGCCATCCCGGAGGGCGACCCCGGCCGCCACGAGGTGCGCGTGCGCACCGGCACGGCGCCGTCCGGCTACGCGCGCGTCGAGGTGGAGGACACCGGCGGCGGCATCCCCCCGGACGTGCTGCCGCGCATCTTCGACCCGTTCTTCACCACCAAGGCCAGCGGAGAGGGCACCGGCCTGGGGCTCGCCATCTGTCAGCAGATCATCCGCACGCACGGGGGCGAGCTGCACGTGCACAGCGTGCCGGGACAGGGCGCCACCTTCACGCTGCTGCTGCCGCCCGCGCCCGTGCAGAGCGCGGAGCCTTCCACGTCGCCCGCCCTCCGCGGGAATGCACGCGGGCTGGAGGCGGCCTGGAGCGTGCCTCCGAGCCTGTCTCCGAGCTTGTCTCCGAGCTTGTCTCCGAGCTTGTCTCCGAGCCTGTCTTCGAGTGCGTCCCCGGGACCGCGGGGCCGGGTGCTCATCGTGGACGACGAGCCCCGGCTGGCGCAGTCCATGCGCCTGCTCCTGGACCCGTACCACGACGTCGTCACCGTCACGCGCGGCGAGGAAGCGCTGGCGCGGGTGGCGGGGGGCGAGCCCTTCGACGTGGTGCTGTGCGACCTGCAGATGCCGGGGATGGATGGCATCGCGGTGTACCGGCGGCTGGTGGAGGAAGCGCCCGCGCTGGTGTCCCGGCTGGTGTTCATCTCCGGCGGCGTGTCCTCACCGGAGGCCCGCGCGTTCATGGAGACGGTGGCGAACCCCGTGCTGGAGAAGCCGGTGCGTCCGGACGTGCTGCTGGCCACGGTGGCGGCCACGCTCGAGAGCGTGGCGCGGGAGCAGGAGCGCGAGCAGGAGGCGCGCGACGCGGTGGGCGCCGCGCGGCACGGCTAGCGCGTCAGACGCGCAGCCACTTGCGCGCGGTGGGCCCGAAGAAGCGCACCACGCTGCCCACCAGGAAGAAGCGCACCGAGCGGCCGATGACGGACGCCAGCAGGAACTGCTCCAGCGGCACCGACACCAGACCGCTGCCAATGGCGACGATCTTGAACGGCGTGGGCAGGATGGAGCACAGGAGCGCCAGCACCCAGAAGTTGCGCCCCAGCAGCTCTCCCACCGTGCCGGACACGCCGAAGCGGTCCACCCGGACGTTCAGGTCGATGTGCAAGAGCTGCGTGATGCCCTCCCCCATGAACGCGCCCAACCCGTAGCCGATGAGGCCTCCCACCAGGCTCGCCAGGGTGCCCAGCAGGCAGTAGCGCACCCACTTCTTCGGCTGGGCGAGCACCATGGGGACGAGGATGGCGAACGGGGGAATGGGGAAGACGGACCCGTCCACCACGGACACCGCCATCATCGTGGCCAGCGCGTGCGGCGTGGAGGCCGCGGCTTCCACGCGCAGGTACAGCCGGCGGTACCAGGACAGCTTGGGGGCGTCCCCGGCGGGGGTGACCGGGGACGCCCCCAAGCTGTCC
>NZ_RAWG01000348.1 GCF_003611735.1 Corallococcus sicarius
CCGCGCCGCAGCCCCTGCCCACCCTCACCTCCGCGCTGCGCGCGCTGGTGGAGAAGAACCCGGACGACGCGGCCCTGCGTGGCGACTATGCCCAGGTGCTCGCCTTCTTCCGCGCCTATGACGAGCGCGAGCACACCGCCGCCGCCGAGGCCGCCGCCGCCGCGGAAGCCGACCCCAAGGATGCGCGCCTGCAGCTGCTCGCCGCCAACACCCAGACGGACGACCTGAACGAGCGCCGCCGCTTCCTGGAAGCCTCCCTGAAGGCGGACCCCACCTATCCCCCGGCGCGCCTGGCGCTGGCGGACCATGAGATGGACCGCGGCCACCCGGAGCGCGTGCAGCCGCTGCTGGCCCCCATCCTGGCGCAGGATGACGGCCGCGCCGTGCCGGGCGCGAAGCTGCTGCTGGCCCGCGCCGCCGAGGCGCTGGGCGAGCGCGTCCGGGCGCACGCGCTGGTGGAGGAGACCTTCCGCCAGCAGCCCCGCGTCCCCCGCGTGGTGCGGGTCGCCGCGCAGGCGTCGCGCCAGCTGGGCCGCCACCAGGAGGCCATGGACCGCATGCGCGTGGTGCTGGCGCTGCGCTTCGATGACACCAACACCCGCCGGCAGCTGGCCGCCATGCTCGCGGACGCGGGCAAGGTGGACGCCGCCGAGCGCGAGTACGCGAAGCTCACCGACCTGAACCCCTTCGACAACGGCTCGCGCGTGCGGCTGGCGGAGCTCAAGGCCGCCAACGGCGCCGCGGAGGAGGCCGCCGCCCTCTTCACCGAGGCCAAGGCCCTGTCCCCTGACGAGCCGGAGGTCTACGAGCGCGAGGGCCGCGCGCTGCTCGCCGCGGGTCAGCGCGAGCCGGCGCTGGCCGCCTTCGAGCGCTCGCTGGTGCTGCGCCCGCAGAACCCCGGCCTCAAGGAGGCGCTGCGCGCCCTCAAGGGCGGTTCGGAGAGCGCGGGCTCGCAGTACCTGGTGGACGCGAAGCCGCTCGACAAGGAGGCGGAAGCCTACGTGCACGAGGACGCCATCTACCTCGTGGACAACACCTACGTGCGCGTGCAGAAGAGCGGCCTGTCCAGCCGCCTGCAGCAGATGGTGGTGCGCGTGCTCAACAAGCGCGGCGTGGACGCGTTCCGCAACATCCCCGTCACCTACTCGCCGGACCGGCAGGAGGTGCGCGTGCTGCGCGCCCGCGTGACGAAGCCGGACGGCTCCGTGGTGGAGAGCTACGGCGACGCGGACCGCAACATGAACGAGCCGTGGTCGGGCATGTACTACGACACCCGCGCGCGCGTGCTGTCGTTCCCGTCGCTGTCCGCCGGTGACACGCTGGAGCTCACCTACCGCATGGATGACACCGCGCAGGACAACCTGCTGTCGGACTACTGGGGCGACGTGGAGAGCGTGCAGAGCACCTATCCCAAGGTGCGCTTCCAGTACGTCGTGGACATGCCCAGGGAGCGGCCGCTGTACTGGAACAAGAGCCGCCTGGCCGGTGTGACGCAGGCGCAGGAGACGCCGGAGGCCGACCGCACCGTGTACCGCTTCGGCGCGAAGCACGTGTCCAAGGTGGTGCCGGAGCCGGGCATGCCGGGCTGGGCGGAGGTCGCCCAGAACCTGCACATCTCCACGTACAAGACCTGGGACCAGGTGGGCAACTACTGGTGGGGCCTCGTGCGCGACCAGCTCCAGCCCAACGCGGAGCTGAAGGCGACGGTGGACCAGGTGCTCCAGGGCGTGGACCGCAAGAACGAGCTGGCCGTCGTGCGCGCCATCTACTCGTTCGTCGTCACCAACACCCGCTACGTGGCGCTGGAGTTCGGCATCCACGGCTTCAAGCCGTACAGAGTGGACCGCGTGCTCGCGCGCCGCTTCGGCGACTGCAAGGACAAGGCGAGCCTCATCTACTCCATGCTGAAGGTGGCGGGCGTGGACAGCAAGCTCGTGCTCTTGCGCATGCGCAACCTGGGCGCGCTGGACGCGGAGCCCGCGTCGCTCGCGGCGTTCAACCACGCCATCGCGTACGTGCCCAAGTTCGACCTGTACCTGGACGGCACCGCGGAGTTCCACGGCGCGAAGGAGCTTCCTTCCGCGGACCGCGTCGCCAACGTGCTGGTGGTGGACCCCAACGGCACCAGCAACTTCCTCACCACGCCGGAGGCGAAGGCGCAGGACAACACCACCACGCTGGCCATGGACGTCGCGCTGCGGCCCGACGGCGGCGCGGACGTGAAGGGCCAGAGCAGCGTGTCCGGCCAGTCCGCGCCGGACTACCGCCGCGCCTACCGCCCGGAGTCCACGCGCAAGTCCACCTTCGAGCGCGCGTGGGCGCAGAGCTTCCCCGGCCTCACCGTGCGCGAGGTGAAGCTCAGCGACACCACCCGCCTGGACGACGACGTGACGCTGGAGTTCCAGATGGGCATCCCGCGCTACGCGGAGGTGTTCCCCGGCGGCAACCTGCGCTTCCTGCCCTTCGGCACCGGGCGCACGTACCAGCAGGCGTACGCGTCGCTCGCCGAGCGCCGCTTCGACCTGGTGATGCAGAGCCCCTGGGTGAACACCTTCAAGCTGCGCTACACGCTGCCCGGCGGCTACACCGTGGCGGAGCTGCCCCAACCGGTGGAGGAGACGACGCCGTTCGGTCACGTGAAGCTCTCCTACCGCGTGGAGAACGGCACGCTCGTCGCCGACGGTGAGGTGGCCCTCTCCGTCGCCCGCATCAAGGCGTCCGAGTATCCGCAGTTCCGTGAGTTCCTGGGCCGCGTGGACCGGGCCTTCGGGCGCCGCGTCCTGCTCCAGGGGCCGGGGCAGAAGACGGCCTCGCGGTAGTCAGGTGACAGGGGCGGTGCTTCTTCGCACCGCCCCGCACGGAGGGCTTGACCCGGACGCGGCCCTCCGGGCTTAAGCAGGTCATGCACCCTGCACGCGCGCTCGTCCTTGGCTGCCTGCTGGTGGCGGGGGCCGCCACCGCCGCTCCCGTCGTCCAGCTCCCCGAAGGAGGACGGGCGGTGGAGGTCCTCCCCAAGGGCATCCTCTGCGGCCCCGTGCGCGGCGGCTGGACGCTCTCCGAGGACGGCCGCTCGCTCAAGCCTCCCGCCAAACCGGAGGACACCGCGCGCACGCTGGAGCTGAAGGTCGCCGCGGATGAAGCCGGCTGCGCCACGGCCACCGACACCCTCGTCGTGGTGGCCACCGGGCCCTTCCCGCGCATCGACGCCGCGTCCACCACGTTCTATCCGGACGACGGGCGGCTGGAGCTCAAGGGCACCGGCCTCAAGAACGTCACCGTCACCTGGTCCGGCACGCCCCGGGGCACGGAGGCGCCGCCCGCGCCCCTGGAAGGACAGGACGTGTGCCTGGAGCCCTCGGGCCCGTCCGACTGCGCGGTGCCGGTGACGCCGGGCCTGCCCACGGACGCGACGCTGTCGTGGCTTCCACCCTTCGCGCGCACGGGCGCGAACGTGACGACGTACGACGCCAACGGGCGCTTCCTGGACGACGCGTTCTTCCGCCTGCGCCCCGGCCGCACCGTGCTCACGCGGCCCCTGGTGCAGTCCTCCGGCGTGGACCTGTCCAAGGGCCCCGGCTACGTGGCGGTGACGCACTCGGAGGCCATCGCGTCCGTGGACTGCGGCTCCGCGCGCTGTGAAGTCACGGAAGGAGCGGTCTCCATCCGCAACGTGCCGGGGGTGAACCCCACCGTGGCGGTGCGGCTGCGGCTGACGCCGCGCGTGTTCTTCGCCCGGGGCGACGCGCTGGAGACCTCCGTGGCGGAGACGCTGCCCGTGCTCGCGTGCCCGCTGTCCGCCGTGGAGGGCACGGTGCTGCGCGACGCGGAGGACTCCGCGCTGGTGATGCGGCTGGACGCGGCGTGCGCGCACGACCCTCGCGCGCTCCTCTGGACGGTGAACGGCGCGCGGGTCCGCGTGGAGCGCGTGGTGAAGGCCACCGAAGGCACCTACGTGCTCTTGCGCACCCGAGGCACCGACGAGCCGCAAGTCACTGTCACCGCCACCACGTCCCGCGTGGACGGCACGGTGGTGGCTTCGGAGACGGCGGAGACGAAGCCCCTGCCGGACCCTCGCGCGACGCTGGAGTTGCCCGGCCACGGCAGCATCGACTTCGTGCCCACCAACCGCCCGGCGGAGGTGACGGTGGCCTCCAACGGCGGCCAGGGCCGCTTCGTGCTGCGCCCCCTGGGCGGGGCCTACACCGTGACGGTGCGGGAGCAGGCCACGCTCGTCCAGGGCGAGCCCACCGCGGGCGGCTTCGTGTCGCTGCGCTTCGGCTACCGGCTGCCCACGCTGCCGGCGGAGCTGGCCACCACGGACCTGTTCCTCACCAGCGAGCGCGTGCAGCGCGCGGTGCGCGAGGCGAGCGTGCCCACCAACGTGGAGAACCTGGTGGAGTTCGTCTGCGCGGACAAGGAGGGCCATGACGAGACGCTGCCCCCCAGCCGCCCGCACCGGCTGGACTACGCCATGCGCAACACCTGCCGCGTCATCATCCACCGCGAGCGCCTGAAGCCCGAGGAGGGCAACCAGGAAATCACCCTGCGCATCGACGTGACGAAGCCGGACGGCTCCAGCCGCGGGGAGAGCCACGTGGAGCAGCGCCTGTTCCTGCGCCCCAACGGCGAGGTGCGCGTCATCCCCGTGCAGGGCAACCTGGGCCAGTACGACCGCATCCTCGTGCAGGTGGCGCACGTCGCGGACGAGTCGCGCTACGCCCTGTCCACCGTGGACCGCACCGGCCTGCCCTCCGCGCAGTGGACCGCCATCGTGCGCGGCGGCATGTTCCGCCTCTACACCATGGCCACCATCCCCGCGGGCCTCTACCGCGCGACGCAGCCCACGGGACAATTGGCCATCAACTTCGGCGTGCTGTCGCGTCTGGCATTGCTCAACAACGAGGGCCAGGAGCGGCTGCTGGGCATCGAGCTGGGGCTCATGGGCCTGGGGCTGGTGCCGCAGTCTGGAGACATCCAGTTCCCGCCCACGCTCGCGGCCGTGCTGGGGCTGGGCCTGCGCGTGCCCATTGGCCCCGGCGCGGCGGTGGGCGCGCAGGCGTGGATTGCCCGCGAGTTCCGGGGCGACATCACCCGGCGCACCAACGGCGACCCGGGCACCGCCACCGTGGTGCCGTCCAGCAAGTGGTCCTTCATCTTCGGGCCCAGCATCTCCATCGGGAACGTGGGCTTCAACCTCTGAGGCCCACGCGCCTGCGGGGCAGGCGCTACTTCCCGAGCAGCTCCTTCAACAGCCGCCGCACCTCCGGTGGGCCCTCCACCCGGTAGCCCGCGCGCGTGTGCTTGTTGCCCGCGTGTACGGTGAGGCCACCCGGCGGAATCGCGGCGAAGAGGTCCTCGTCGGTGACGTCGTCGCCCACGGCCAGCACGCGGACGTCCGGCGCTTCCTGGCGCAGCACCTCCGGCACGACGCGGCCCTTGTTGACGCCCCGGGGCCGCACCTCCACCACCCGGTCCCCGGGCAGGATGTTCATGGGCTCCTGGGAGAACTGCTCGTACAGGAGCAGGCGCAGCTCGCGCGCCTGGAGCGCGCCGAACTCCGCGTCCACCTTGCGGTAGTGCCACGCGAGCGACGCCGTCTTCTCCTCCACGAACGAGCCCGTCACCCGCGCGGCGAACGCGTCCAGCACGGGCTTCACCCGGGGCTTCCATTCGAAGGACACGCCCGGCAGCGCCTGCCACGGCTGCCCCCGCCGCATGCGCGACCACAGACCGTGCTCGGCGTGCAGGCCCAGGGGCAGCTCACCGAACCACGCCTCCAGCGTCTCGCGCGGACGGCCGCTCACCAGGTGCACGGACAGGTCCGGCCGCGCGCAGAGGTCCTTGAGCAGCGCCATCAACTCCGGGTCCGGTGAGGCCAACTCCGGCGTCGGAGCGAAGCCCACGAGCGTGCCGTCGTAGTCCAGGAACAGCACCTTGCGCCCGGGCCCCTTGAGCTTCTCCAGCGCGAGCAGGCCGTCCGGCAGCGGCGGTCGCTCCGCCACGGACTTCAGCCCCTGCAGCCGGTCCAGGAAGCTGGCCACCCACCAGTGCACGTCGCGCGCCTTCACGCCCGCGCGCAGGCAGCGCATGCGGTGCTGGCGCTCGGGCCTGGGCATCTCCAGCGCCTCTTCGATGGCGTCCGCCATGCCCTCCACGTCGTAGGGATTGACGAGCAGCGCGTCGCGCATCTCCGCCGCCGCGCCCGCGAACTCGCTGAGGACGAGCACGCCGTCCTCGTCCGGGCGGGACGCGCAGAACTCCTTGGCGACGAGGTTCATGCCGTCGCGCACGGGCGTCACCAGCATCACGTCCGTGCCCCGGTAGAGGCTCACGAGCTGCTTCTCGTTGAGCGACCGGTAGAGGTAGTGCACCGGCGTGCTGTGCACGGTGCCGTACGTGCCGTTGATGCGGCCCACCAGCTCGTCCACCGTCTCGCGGTACTCCGCGTAGGCCTGCACCTCGGTGCGGCTGGGCACGGCCACCTGGATGAAGCGCAGGCGGCCGCGCAGGGCCGGGGAGCGCTCCAGCACGCGCTGCACCGCGAGCAGCCGCCGGGGGATGCCCTTGGTGTAGTCCAGCCGGTCGATGCCCACCAGCAGCCGCTCGCCGTGGGAGCGCGCGTGCAGCGTCTTCACCTCCTCCATCACCGCCGGCTCCTGCGCCAGCGTCTCGAAGGAGGCAGCGTCGATGCCCATGGCGAAGGCGCCCACGCGCACCTCGCGTCCCTGGAAGAGGATGCGGTCGACGTCCGTGTCCAACCCCAGTTGCCGCAGCAGCGTGCCGGAGAAGTGCCGCACGTAGCTCACCGCGTGGAAGCCGATGAGGTCCGCGCCCAGCAGGCCCTTCAAGAGCTCCGTGCGCCGGGGCAGCGTGCTGAAGATCTCCGACGACGGGAACGGGATGTGGTGGAAGTAGCCGATGCGCGCGTGGGGCAGGCGCGCGCGCAGCATGCCGGGCACCAGCATGAGCTGGTAGTCGTGCACCCAGATGGTGTCGCCCTTCTGGTAGTGCTTCGCGGCCAGGTCGGCGAAGCGCTCGTTGGCCTTGCGGTACGCGTCCCAGTCGCGGTCCTGGCGCGGGATGCGGTCCAGCATGTAGTGGCACAGCGGCCAGAGGACGCGGTTGGAGTAGCCCTCGTAGAAGCGGCTGACCTCGCTCGCGGACAGGTACAGCGGCACGCAGCGCAGGTCCGCCAGCTGCTGCTCCACCCGGGTGCGCTGGGTGTCCGTCAGCCGGGAGACATCTCCGGGCCACCCGATCCACACGCCGCCGGAGCGCTCGTGCGGCTGGCTGAGGCCGGTGGCGAGTCCGCCGGCGCTTCGCACCACGGAGACGCTGTCCTTCTCCACCTTGACGGTGACGGGGAGGCGGTTCGAAACGAGCAGGAGTCGGGGCATAGGCCCCAATGCTCTATTCACCCACACCTGGAATGGCTACCACCCCACGGGGTTGGCTGACGGGTGCTGGACCCTGGGGCCCCTTCGTCCAGCCCAGCCTGTTCAGCAGCGCCGGATCCCGCCCGGCCTTCCACACGAAGGCGTCCAGCAGGTAGTGGGTGGCCTGGGGGAGCGCCAGCAGCGGCACCACCAGCGCCAGCACGTCCGACTCCAGGGTGAGCCCGCTGTCACCGAACCATGCCCTGCGTTCGTGCCACACCAGCAGGTCCCACAGCCCCTCCTCCAGGAGCGCCAGCCCCCCGAGGAACAGGAGGAAGCCCGGCAGCCCCGCGCGCAGGAGCACGCCCTTCGCGCCGAAGCCCCCTTCCGCGTGACGTCCGCGCGCGTAGCGGAACAGCAGCGCGAAGTACGGCACGCCGTGCAGCACCACGTTCATCACCGTGAAGGCGAAGTCGTCGCGCGCGAGCACGATGCCGCCGAACCACGCGACCCAGGTGGCCGCCACCAGCAGCACCTTGCCTGCCTGCACACCGTCCCCGCGCGCGATGCGCAGGCCCTGGAAGGCGGCCCACGTGACGAGCACCACCGCGTGCGCGCCCAGCGCCACCGTGCCCGTCCAGCGCGGCAGGCCGGCGAGGAAGTCATGCTCCACGAACCACCAGAAGGCCCGGGGCAGGTTCGCGTGCCACCAGACCACGGGGCCCAGCGTGGCGGCGTAGAGGGCCGCCGCGTCCAGGCGCCGCTCGAAGGGAGAGGCGTGGGCCTTGCGCGAGTAGAGCGCTCCCCAGCCGTACTGCTGGCGGATGAAGTGGAACAGCGCCACGTAGGCGAAGGCGCTCCAGAACGCGCCCGGTGAGAGGGAATACGCGAGCACGCCCACCGCGTACGCCGCGAGCGGCGCGCCCACGTAGAGGCCCGGCCGGCGCGCCACCTCCGCGCCGTCCAGATAGGTGCGGAACAGCGTGGACCAGACATGCGCCACGTCCACGCCCACCACGAACAACAGCCACGCCCACGGGGGCGTGTCCCCCACCGCGCCCAGCCACGGCGCGGCCAGCACGAACGCCACGGACACGAGCGCGCTGCCAGCGAACACGGAGAGGTCCACGGCGGGGCCGAACAACCAGGCCTGCGTGGGCGCGAGGAGACGGGACATCAGGGCCGCGAGCCTACCAGCCCGTGACAGCGCTCAAACCAGCCCTTCGCGGACCAGGGCCTCCGCGCTCGCGACCACCGCCTCCGTCGCGGTGCGCGCTTGCCAGCCCAGCAGCCGTCCGGCCTTCGCCGAGGTGAACTCGCGCCGCAGCCCCAGCCCTGGCGTGAGCTGACGAAGCTCCGGGTTGAACAGGGCCCCGAACCGCACCAGGAAGTCCGGCGCCCTCCGCGTCGACACCCGCGCGGCAGGGGCCCCCAGGTGTTCGCGCAGCACGCCGGCCATGTCGGCCAGCCAGAGGAAGTCGCTGCTCCCCGCGAACCGCTCACCCGCGGCCCCGGGCGCCGTCATCGCCTTCAGGTGCAGGTCCACCAGGTCGCGCACATCCACGATGCTGAACCCCAGCCTCGGCACCAGGGACACCTGCCCTCGCAGCATCCGCGCCACCAGTTCCAGCGAGCCCGTGAGGTGCCTGCCCATCAACGGCCCCTGGATGAAGGCAGGCAACACCGTGCTCAGTGTCATGGCGCCCGGAGCGCCCCGCATGAACGCCCAGGCGTCCTGCTCCGCCAGGGTCTTCGCCCGCGTGTAATCCGTCGTGCCCTTCTCGGAGAGGTCGGTCCAGACGGTCTCATCCCCCGGAGGCGCCCCCGGCGCGGAGCCTGACGGCGGAAGCGCGGCCTGGAGCGACGACGTCATCACGACGCGCTCCACGCCCGCCTTCGCGCCAGCCTTCAGCACGCGCAGGGTGCCCTCGCGCGAGGGGCGGATGAGGTCTTGCGTCCCGGGCCCGCCCACCCCC
>NZ_RAWG01000349.1 GCF_003611735.1 Corallococcus sicarius
GGCGTGGAGGCGATGGCGGTGTGGCCCTTCGCGGTGCCGGGCACGGTGCTCGCGCTCGCGCTGCTGGTGGCGTTCTCGCGGGACTGGCGGTTCGTGGTGCTGGAGCGGATGGCCTTCGTGCTGGCGCTCGCGCACACGCCGTGGCTGCTGCTCGTGGCCTACGTCGGGAAGTACCTGGCGCTGGGCGAGCGCAACAGCTCCGAGGCGCTGGCGCAGGTGGACCCCTCGCTCGCGGAGGCGGCCCGGGTGGGTGGTGCGGGGCCGGCGCGGGCGTTCGTGGACGCGACGCTGCCGCTGCTCCGGCCGGCGCTCACGGTGGCGTTCGTGCTGGCGTTCCTCGCGTGCGCCACGGAGATCACCTTGTCGGTGCTGCTGGTGCCCGCGGGCTCGGAGGTGTTGGGGACGCTGCTGTTCGAACTGCAGAGCTACGCGGATCCGGCCGCCGCGGCGGTGCTGGCGTGCGCGTTCGTGGCGCTGGTGGTGGCGGGACAGGGTGTGCTGGCGTGGGCTCGGCGGCGCGTGCCGGAGGTGCGGTGATGGCGGCCATCGTCCTGGAGGGACTGGTCAAGGCGTATGGCGGGACGCCCGTGGTGCGGGGCCTGAGCCTGGAGGTGGGCCAGGGGGATCTGGTGTCCCTGCTGGGGCCCTCTGGCTGCGGGAAGACGACGACGCTGCGGATGCTCGCCGGGCTGGAGCACCCGGATGCGGGCACCATCCGCCTGGGCGACGACGTGGTGGCCGGGCCCGGCGTGCGCGTGCCCCCGGAGCGGCGCGGCCTGGGCATGGTGTTCCAGAGCTACGCCGTCTGGCCGCACCGCAGCGTGGAGGCGAACGTCGCGTATCCGCTGGTGCTTCGGAAGGTGCCCCGGCACGAGGTGGCCACCCGCGTGCGCGAGGCCCTGCGGTGGGTGCGGCTGGAGGCGTTCGCGGCGCGGATGCCGCACGAATTGTCGGGCGGGCAGTTGCAGCGCGTGGCGCTCGCTCGGGCGCTGGTGGCGGGGCCGCGCGTGCTGCTGCTGGACGAGCCGCTGTCGAACCTGGACGCGGCGCTGCGTGAGGAGCTGCGCGCGGAGATCGCCGCGCTGCGGGCCCGGCTGGGCACCACGCTGGTGTTCGTCACGCATGATCAGGGCGAGGCGCTGGCGCTGTCGGACCGCATCGCGGTGATGAACCGGGGCGTCATCGAACAGGTGGACACCCCGGAGCGGCTGTACCGGGAGCCGGCGACGCCGTTCGTCGCGGGCTTCGTGGGCGGCGCGAACGTGCTGCGGGGCGAGGCGCGGGCGGGCACCTTCCACTGCGCGGGGACGGACGTCGCGTTCGAGCTGCCGGCGGAGCTGAAGGGACGCTCGGGACCGGGGACGCTGGTGGTGCGGCCGGAGGACCTGGAGCTGGGGGAGGCGGGCACGCCGCTCGTTCTGTCCGCCCGCCTGTTCCTGGGCCATGCGGCGGAGTACCGCTTCCCGGTGGCAGAAGCGTTCCTTCGCGTCATCGGGCCGGCACTGGAGGGGGTGCGCGCCGGGCAGACGCTCCGGGTGCGCCTGCGAAAGGCCACGGTGTTCGAGGAGGAAAAATCCCCTCCGAAATGACCATGTCACAGGCCGCGAGGGTGATTCGTCCTGGGGGCGGACAGGATGTTCCTGCCCCGAAAAACGGAGCCACACCCATGAAGGCCAGGATGAATCCCTTTGAGGCCGCGCCGGCCGTGATGAAGGAACTGCTCGACTTCGGAGCGAAGCTCAAGGGCAACGGGCTTGAGGCGAGCCTGACGGAGCTGGTGCTGATCCGCGCCTCGCAGCTCAACGGCTGCGCCTACTGCATCCACATGCACACCCGCGACGCCCGCCAGCACGGGGAGACCGAGGAGCGCATCTACCTGCTGTCCGCCTGGCGGGAGTCGCCCCTCTTCACGGAGCGCGAGCGGGCGGCCCTGCTCTGGACCGAGGCCCTGACGCTCGTTTCGCAGACGCACGCGCCGGACGCGGACTACGCTGCGATGCGGGCGCACTTCAGCGAGGAGGAGAGCGTGAAACTGACCCTGGTCATCGGAATGATCAACACCTGGAACCGGATCCAGATCGGCTTCCAGGCCGTCCATCCGGTGGTGTCGCGAAGTGAAGCCGCCTGAGGTGAATCCCGAGGATGCCTTCGACCCGCTCCGCCCGCGCCTGCTCCGCATCGCCTACCGGATGCTGGGCAGTGTCGCGGAGGCGGAGGACGTGGTGCAGGAGGCGTATCTGCGCTGGCACCAGACGGACCGCGCCGTCGTGCGGGACGCGGAGGCCGTGCTCGTCCGCACGGTGTCGCGCCTGTGCCTCGACGTCCTCAAGTCCGCCCGCGTCCAGCGCGAGCAGTACGTGGGGACCTGGCTTCCAGAGCCCATCGTCGAAGCGGTGGAGGGCGACGACTTGACGCTGACCCTGATGCTGGCCCTGGAGCGCCTGTCCCCCCTGGAGCGGGCCGCCTTCCTGCTGCACGACGTGTTCGGCATGGACTTCGACGAGGTGGCGAAGGCCATCGACCGCGACCCCGCGGCCTGCCGTCAGCTCGCCAGCCGGGCGCGCACCCACGTGCGTGAAGCCCGACCGCGCTTCCCGGTGTCGGAGGGCAAGGGCCGCGAGCTGGCCTCGGCGTTCTTCACCGCGTCCCGGAGCGGGGACATGAACGCGCTCCAGGCGCTGCTCGCCCAGGACGTCGTCACGTACACCGACGGCGGAGGCAAGGTGAAGGCAGCCCCCAACCCCATCTACGGCGCGGACAAGGTCCTGCGCTTCTTTGGTGGGTGGCTGCAGCGCTTCGGGCTGAACTCCTCGCGGCTCGTCTACGAGGGGCTCATTGACGGACTGCCGGCCATCGTGACCGTGGAAGCGGGCGGTGTATTGCAGACCACCGCGTTCGCCTTCGAGGAGGACCGCATCGTCGCCATCTACGTCACGCGCAATCCCGACAAGCTCCAGGGCATCCGCAGACTGGTGGGCCAGGACGTCACTTGATGACGGGCGGCAGTCCCTTCGCGAGCGCATCGATGGCGACGCGCACGCGGACGGGTAGGTGCGGCGTGGCAGGCCAGAGCGCATGGACGTCGAAGAGCAACCCGGGACTGTCAGGCAGCAGCCGCACCAGCTCCCGGTCGCGGACGTGGTCCCGGATCAACCAGCAGGGCAGCCACGCGAGCCCCATCCCCGCGACGGCCGCGTCGGCGATGGCCTCCAGGTCGTCCAACCGCAAGCGCGAGCGGGGGACGAACTCCGCGTTCGTGCCGTCCTCCTGGGGAAAGAGCCACGTGCGCACCTGCCCGGAGCGGACGTAGGCGAGCGTGTCGTGCTTCGCGAGCGCGTCCCGGGTGCGGGGCGTGCCGCGCTTGCGCAGGTAGGCGGGTGAGGCGCAAACGGTCATGCGCTGCTGGCTGACGCGGCGGGTGGTGAGCCCGTCTCCGGCGCCCATCCCGTTGCCGCCAGCGCTGCGGATGACGAGGTCGAAGCCGTCCTCCAGCAGATCCACGGTGCGGTCGCTGAAGGACAGATCCAGCTCAAGCTTGGGATGCGCACGCGCGAGGTCGCGGAGGATGGGCGCCACGCAGCGACGGCCGAACAGCACGGGCATGCTGACGCGCAGCCTGCCGGCGGCCTCCTGCTTGCCGGACTCCAGCAGCGCTTCTCCCGCGCGCAGCTCCGCCAGTGCGCGCAGGCACCGTTCGTAGAAGACCTGTCCGTCGTGGGTCAGGCTCTGCGAGCGCGTCGTGCGATGGAAGAGGCGCACCCCCAGCCGCTCCTCCAGCCGCGCCACGGTCTTGCCCACCGCGGAGCGCGACAGGTGGAGCTTCGCGGCGGCGGCGGAGAAGCCACCGGCGTCGACGGCTTCCACGAAGACGGACACACCGTGCAGGGGATCGCTCATGTTTCGTCCATTGTCGCCGTGGGGGCGACACTGATTGGAACCCTTGTCGCCACTGGAGAAATCCGTTCGACAATACCTTCTCCGCCACGAACCTGCTGCCAGGAGAAGACCGTGGTGACCTCGACGATGAAGCGCTGGGAGATGGATGCCCCTGGACGTGCGCGGCTGCGCCTCAACACCGTGGCGATCCCGGAGCCGGGCCCCGGTGAGGTGTTGGTGAAGGTGGCGGCTGTGTCGCTGAACTACCGGGACAAGCAGGCCATCGAGTCCGGCGGGGGCCCGGCGATGAAGTTCCCCTTCACCCCGGCTTCGGACCTCGCGGGCGTGGTGACGGGCCTGGGGGCGGGGGTGACGCGGTTCGCGGTGGGGGACAAGGTCCTCTCCACGTTCTCGCCCGGTCGCCTGGATGGCCCGGGGCATGGGTCGGCGCGCGTGGCTCCGTACGTGATGCTGGGAGGCACGCACCCGGGAGTGCTCGCGGAGTTCGTCGCGTTCCCGGCGGACTGGTTCGTCAGGGCACCGGACACGCTGGATGCGGCCGAAGCCAGCACCTTGCCCTGCGCGGGCCTGACGGCGTGGACCGCGCTGGTGGAGTACGGCCCGGTGCGTCCGGGACAGACGGTGCTGGTGCAGGGCACGGGCGGCGTGGCGCTGTTCGGATTGCAGCTCGCGCGGGCCCAGGGCGCGGACGTCATCGTCATCTCGGGGAGCGACGAGAAGCTGGCGCGGGCGAAGGCGCTGGGCGCGACGCACGTCATCCACCGGGAGCGCGAGGACTGGGTGGAGGCCGTCTACCGCCTCACCGCGGACCGGGGCGTGGATCACATCCTGGAGCTGGTGGGCGGCGCGCACCTGGGACGCTCGCTCGAAGCGGTGGCGCTGCATGGACGCATCTCCGTGATTGGTGTGTTCGAGGGCTTCACGGTGACGGGCTCCTCCATTCCGCTCCTGCTCAAGGAGCCGACGATCCGGGGCATCAACGTGGGCCACCGGCGGGGATTGGAGGAGCTGGTGCGCGCGGTGGACCGGCTGGGGCTCAAGCCTGTCATCGACACGCGCTACCCCCTGGCGGACCTGCCCGCCGCGCTGGAGCACCTGGACCGGGGACCGTTCGGGAAGGTCGTGGTGGAGTCCCGCTGAGCGATAGGGTGGGGGGCATGTCGCGCCCCCCTGTTCCCCTTGAGAGTCCTCGGCGCTTTCACGCCGAACCGCTGGTCCTCGTGCTGCGTCACCTGGAGGCGGCGCTGGCGGCGGGCCCGGGGGCCGTGTCCATCGAGGTGCCGGATCCGGACCTGGGCCGGGGCCACTATCCGGGCGAGCGCGTCGGGCCGGAGGGAGGGCTCGTCCATCGGCCGCTGCGAAGCTGGTGTGACCTGGCGGAGGGCCTGTCCTGCCGCCTGCGCACGCCGCGCGAGGTGGATGCCACGCACGTGCGGCTCACGTTCGAGCCTCTGGGAGCGGAGGCTCCGTGGCACGCGGGCAGTGGGGAAGGGGAGCGCTCGGAGTCGCCGCAGGAGCGCTACGGCGCGGCGTCCGCGTTCGCGCGGGTGCGGAAGTTCGAGGATGCGGGCTTCCTGTTGCCGTGGCTGGAAGCCGTGGAGCGGCTGCGCCTGCCGCCGGGTGCGCGGGTGTTGGATCTGGGCGTCAACCGGGGGGATGAGCTGGCCGCGTTCGAGTGGGTGGAGGGCGCGAAGGGTGCTCGCTTCGTCGGCGTGGATCACAGCGCCAGCGCGATCGCGGAGGCCCGTAAGGC
This sequence comes from Corallococcus sicarius, assembly GCF_003611735.1. Taxonomy (GTDB): domain Bacteria; phylum Myxococcota; class Myxococcia; order Myxococcales; family Myxococcaceae; genus Corallococcus; species Corallococcus sicarius. Next base: position 5,651 of record NZ_RAWG01000349.1, read on the forward strand.
CTTCCCGGATGCGCGCCATGCGTTCGTCCAGGCGGATCTGAACGCGCTTCCTTCGGGGTTGGGACGCTTCGACGCGGTGGTGTCCGTGGGCACGCTGCAGAGCCCTGGCGTGGATGACCGGGCGCTCTTGCGCAAGCTGGTGCAGGAGCACCTGGAGCCGCGGGCTTCGTTGGTGCTGGGCTTCCCCAACTCCCGCTTCCGCGACGGCGAGGTCGTCTACGGCGCGCGCGTTCGCAACCTGCGCGAGCCGGACCTGTCGCTGCTGGTGAAGGACCTGTCCTTCTACCGGCGCTACCTGCACCAGCACGGCTTCCGCACGTTCCTTGGTGGGAAGTACGACCTGCTGCTCACGGCGGTGCGTGGGCAGCAGGCGGACGCAGGCGACGAGGACGTCAGCCCGGCTTGACGAACTTCAGCGCGAACCGGTCGCTGGTGCCCCGGCGCTCGCCTGCGGCGCCCGGGCTGGAGTTCCAGTCGCGCGTGTCCTGCGGGTTGCGCCAGACGTTGCTCTCCTCCTGGAGCTTGAAGCCCGCGGCCTCCACCTCGTCGCGCACCAGCTTCTCGTCGATGCGGTGCAGGGTCTCCGTGTCGGCGATGCCCGTGCCCGGCTTCGCGCTCGAGTCGAGGACGACGTAGAAGCCGCCCGGCTTGAGCGCCTGGAACACCGCCGTGTTCATCTTCGCCCGGTCCACGCCGAGCCACGTCGTGTCGTGGTAGATGATGTTGCTCACCACCACGTCCAGGTCGTTCACCTCGGGCGGGAACGGCGCGTCGAGCTCGCGGTCCAGGCGCACCACGTTCTGGTTCACCGGACGCGCCAGCCGCTCCTGCCACCGCTTCTCCGCGAAGCGCTCCAGCACGACCTTCGGGTTCTCGCCGTACACCTTCCCGGTGGGCCCCACCGCGCGCACCAGGAACTCCGTGGTGTAGCCCGTGCCGGCCATCAGCTCCGCCACCTTCATGCCGGGCCGCACGCCCGCGAACTCCAGCAGCGCGGCGGGATTCCGGCCCGCGTCGAGCGCGCGGTCCGCGTCCGTGCGATCCGGGGCCGCCACGAGCGCCTGCATCGACACGGGAGCCTCCTGGGTCTGGGACGTGGGGGACGACGAAGGCGCGGGCGTCGAGTGGGAACAACCCGCGAGGACGAGGAACGAAGCAGCCGTCAGTGCGTAGCGCATGCGCGATCTATACGGCCGCGCCCCCAGCTTGCCTCTCAAAATGGGGCGGAAGGACGCCCGCTACCCGTAGGGCGTCTTCTCGTGCCGCTTGAACGGGTAGGCGAGCTGCCCCAGGTAGGTCTCCGGAGGCTGGAACTGCGTGGTCCCGTAGCGCGAAGGCCAGTGCGCCGGCTGGTGGGCGGTGCCGAAGATGACGTCAATGAAGGACAGGAAGACGGCGAAGTTCTTGTCGATGCCCTCCTCGTCCGACGTGTGGTGCCAGTGGTGGAACTCCGGCGTCGCGAACACCCACCGCAGGTAGGGCCAGCGGTGGTTCACGTTCGCGTGGATGTACACGGCGTGGAAGGACACGAAGACGAGGTAGCCGTAGATGGCGGACGGGTGGAAGCCCAGCAGGAACACCGGCACGAAGCCCGCGAACCGGTTGACGAGCACGTCCACCACGTGTGAACGCGAGCTGGCCAGCCAGTCCATGTGCAGCGGCGAGTGGTGGATGGCGTGGAAGTTCCACAGCCACGGCACCTTGTGGAAGGCCCGGTGCACCCAGTAGCTGACGAGGTCAATCACCAGGAGGATCTCGAAGAACTGGAGCCACACGGGCTGCGCGGCCACGTGCTGCTGGAAGTCCATGCGCACCGCCCAGGACAGGAAGACCTGCACCGGGATCAGCACCGCGAAGGAGATGAGCTGCACGCCCACGTGACTGACGAAGAAGTGCTTCAGGTCCGTCTGCCAGCCCGGACGGAAGATGCGCTGTTCGTGCAGGCCCCACAGCCGCTCCATGGGGATGAACACCAGCCCCAGCACCAGCAGGTCCAACGCGAAGAAGTCCAGACCGGCGCTCATCGCGCGAGGCGTGTGCGTGAGGGGCTCCGCCTCGCCGCCGCCCAGCAACATGGCCACCATCGCCAGCACCATGGCAATCACGCCGTGCGCCTTGGAGCGCAGGGTCAGCACGCTGAAGGCGCCCAGGAGGAAGGTGACGACGATGGACACCTGGAGGATGCCGCGGAAGACGCCCAGGTGCTCGACGTAGAAGGCCCGCCCGTCGTTGGACACCAGCACGTGGGGGAACAGGAAGCAGAACTCAGCGAACACGCACAACACGCCCAGCAGACCGCCGGTGACGCCAGCGCGCTTGCCCAGGTTGATGCGCAGGGCGGGGGCCAGAGGGAATTCCAAGAGAGCCATCCAGGAGGAGAGAAGCCGCGAAACAATCCTACGCCACTTCCCGACGTGGCCTCTGGGGCCCCGGGATGCTGTGGCATCAAACGAAGACGGGCCGCCGCCCCGGTGGAAGGGACGACGGCCCGAGGCTCAGTGCGCCGTGAGGCTCACGGTCCGTTGACGGTCAGGTTGTCGATGGCGAGCCCACATCCGACGCCGCCGGAGGTGCTGGTGAGCTTGATCAGCGTCGAGGTGGTGGTGGCGTTGAAGGTATAGGTGCGCAGGCTCCACGTCGCGGAGGCGTTGGAGGTGCTGGCCGTGCGCGTGTCGTAGGCGATGTCCATCGAGCGGGAGACGGTGGTGCACCCCGGGCTGTTCGAGACGTAGAACGCCAGCGTGTAGCCCCCGCCCACCACGGTGGGGACGTACTGGGTGACGGAGCCCGCGTTGGAGCCGTTGAGGTCGATGGTCTGCAACCCTCCGGCCGGCACCTTGTAGGGGTTCTTCATCACCTTGATGCTGCCGGTGATGGTCCAGGGCGGCAGCGCGGTGCTGCCTGCGTTGAGCTGGACATAGTTGAAGTTGCCGATGGCGTTGGCCTCGAAGCCGCCGTTCGTCGCGACGTTGATGCCCTGCTCGACGGTGGCCACGTCGGGATCCTGGCTCACGGCGTCCGGTCCCCCACAGCCCGCCAGCGCGAAGAAGCCCAGGCCCAGCACGGTGCCGCGACGCAGCAATTGCATGCGATTCATAGGATGTATTCCCCCTGATGTGTGTTTTGGCCGCGTGAGACAGTCGGGGTCCCCGACACCTCGCCGCGCGGTCAATGGCAGGCGGAAAACAGGATACATGGATTCACAGTGAGTGTGTGGAACTTCACACTCGCTGCTTGCTGGCCTGACTGCCCTGCATGCGGGTCAGGGGACCTGACAGCCGCCGGTGGCAGGGGGGCTGATGACGGCGCCCACGGGTGTTTCGCAACTCTGGACGGAGCGCAGGTGGATGGAGCCCACGGCGCCACCGCCTCCACCGCCGCCCCCTTCCGCGCTGCCGCTCTCGGTGCCGTCGTCCCCCTTCACGGGCGGGGTGCTGCCAGCACCACCGGCTCCGCCGCGACCGCCCGTGATATTCCCACCGCCACCGCCAGTGGCGACGGTGCTGCTGCTCTCGGCTCCGTCGATACCATTCCAACCGCCAGTCCCCGAGCTGTTGTTGGCGCCACCGCCCTCGCCACCGCTGCCTCCGTTCGCGGTGAGCCGTGCAGCGGAGGTCAGGCTCACCTTGAGGGCTTCCAACACCACCCGGCCGCCACTGCCGCCGCCGCCGCCGCCCGCGGCGCCTTGCGCGCCAC
>NZ_RAWG01000034.1 GCF_003611735.1 Corallococcus sicarius
GGGAGGGTTCGGGGGGAGGAGGTGGCGCCCGGTGCTGTTCGAGCAGGGATGAGAGGTGTTTCAGCAGCTCCCGGTCCCTTCCCTGGGCGCGCTGTCGCCGTGCTCGCTCCAGGGCGTCCCGGAAGCGCTGGTCGCCATAGGGCTTGAGCAGGTAGTCCAGGGCGTTCGCTTCGAAGGCGCGCACCGCGTACCGGTCGAAGGCCGTCACGAAGATGACGGGCGGCATCCGCTCCACGCCCACTTCGCGCAGGACGTCAAAGCCATCCACCTCCGGCATCTGCACGTCCAGGAACACCAGGTCCGGACGCTCGCGCAGGATGAAGTCCACGGCCTCGCGGCCTCCCTGGCATTCGTGTACGGCGGTGACTTCTGGCGCCTGGGCGAGCAGGTGTTTCACGCTGGCCCGGGCCAGTGGCTCGTCGTCCACCACCAGGACGCGCCAGCCTTCCCGACCGTCTGCCTCAAGCACGAGGACCTCGCGTCATGTCTGTCCTTCCCTCCACGAATGGCAACTCCACCCTGGCCAGCACGCCGCCCCCGGGCAGGTCCTCCAGCGTCAGGCCATAGCGGTCGCCGTAGAGCTGCCGGATGCGGGCGCGGGTGTTGGCCACGCCGATGCCCGTGCCTCCGGCGCCTCCCGCCCGCAGGCCCGGCCCGTCGTCCCTCACTTCGAGCAGCAGGCGGGTTCCCTCCCGCGCGGTGCTCACGTGCAGCCGGCCCCCGTCGGCGCGGCGGGCGAGGCCATGCTTGATGGCGTTCTCCACCAGCGGCTGGAGGATGAGGGCGGGCACCCGGGCCCGCAGCGTGTCCGGCGCGGGCGTCAGGTGGATCTCCAGGTGTCCGCCGAAGCGGAGCTGTTCGATGCCCAGGAAGCGCCGCACCAGCTCCAGCTCGTCCTCCAGGAGCACCTCGTGATCTCCCCGGCCTTCCAGGCTCACGCGCAGCAGGTGTCCCAGCTCCGCCAGGGCCTCCACCGCCTCCGGGTTGCGCTGCTGGCGGACCAGCCCCGCCACCGCGTTCAGCGTGTTGAAGAGGAAGTGCGGGTCCAGCTGCGCCCTCAGCGCCTGGAGCCGGGCCTCCGCGAGCTGGACCGCGAGGCGCGACTCCGCCAGCTCCCGCTCCCGCAGGCGCCGCGTCGTGCGCAGCGCGGACCAGGCGGCGAGGAAGAGCAGGTATTCGAAGTAGCCCAGCGCGCCGCGCTCGAGCAGCAGTCGCCACACGCCCTGCGTGAAGGACACGCCGTGCAGGCTCCATTGCTGGAGCGCCGCCAGGACTGGCGCGAGCAGCAGCAGGTGCAACTGGACGAAGCCGGCTCCCGCGACGAGTAGCACGCCCAGGTGACGTGCGAGGCGAGGGGGCTCCGGGGGAACGCGTTGGAAGACGGCGAGGACCAGCGGCCCGAGCAGGGCCCAGGCGCTGTAGGGCACCAACGCGAGGGCGAGCTTGAGGAGGAAGTCGCGAGGGTCTTCGGCGTAGGCGCGCAGGGCATGGGGGACCGCGCCCAGGAAGCCCGCGGCCATGCCCCACAGCCAGACCCGCCGCATCGAGGCCCGGTGTCCCACTGCCTCCAGCGCTCCCCTGTCCGGCATGGTGTTCCTGGTACCCCCTGGGTTCGCAGCGTAGCGGAGGAACCGGGGGCTGACGGGAAAGGGTGGGGCGCTTCGGCTAACGTCCCACCGCGCCGTGACCCGAAGCCCGCCGGGGCCTGACCCCGATGACGACCTGCCCGCCCGTCCGCCCGAGCCACGGGACGGCACGCTGTACGTGCAGGGCGAGGATGACGACGAGCCGTCCGCCGACGGTCGCGAGGCACGGGGGCGGCGTGCGTCCACGGTGCTCACCGCCCTGCTGGTCGCCGTGGGGCTCGCGCTGCCCGGTGTCGCGGTCTTCCTGCGCCGTCCGCCCGCTCCGCGAGTGCAGGCGGAACCGGCGCGGGGGGAGCTGCTCCCGGCTTCGCTCGCCGTGCAGGGGGGACCGGCAGGAGCGAATGCACGCCCTGGCTTGCCCACCGCGCAAGCCGCAGCCGAAGGCGCGCAGCCACGTGCTGGCTTACCGTCCGCACAGGCCGCAGCTGAAGGCGCGCCGCCACGTGCTGGCTTGCCCACCACGCAGGCCGCAACGGTGCGCCCTGTCTCGCTCTCCGCTCAGGCTGCATCCGAAGGCCTGACGGTGCGCCCTGTGTCGCCCTCGGTGCCGTCCCCACCCGCGCGGGCGGACGCGCGTCCGTTGCCTTCCCCGTCGCGAACACAGGGCGCCCTGGCGCGGGTGGATCCACGGCCCGTGGCCCTCGTGCGCCAGCCCCTGCCGACCCTGTCGGCCCCGGTCGAGCGACTGCGCGCGGTCATCAACGACGCGAGTCTCCCTCCCGCGGAGCGCTCCGCGGCGGCGCTCACGCTGCTCGATGCCCATTCCACCCGGGAGCGCTGGCGCTCGCTCGTTCGGGACGCGGACCTCGTCTCCGGACTGGACCTGCCCCGCCACGAGGGACGCCTTCCGGCCGAACACGCCGCGTGGTCGCGGCTCCAGGCCCTGCGGAACCTGGACCAGTGGGACGCCGTGCTGAGGGACGGCCCTGCCTTCCTGCGGACGTATCCGGACAGCGTCCTGGCGTCCTCGGTGGACATGCTCGTGCGGAGCACCGTCATCCGCCAGGCTTCGGAGGCGCAGGGCCGGCGGGCGATGCAGGCCCAGGTCCATGAGGCGGAAGAAGAGGCCGCGCGGGAGGTCGCCCGACTCGAAGGTCTTGGCCAGCCCACCGCGAAGGTCCGCCGGAGCCTCGACTTCCGGCGATGCGACCTGCCGGGAACCGGGAGGTTCTACCCGGAGGCACTCGCCCCCTGCCGTGCCTTCATCGCGAACTGGGGCGCGGGGACTACCTCCCAGGAACTCAATGAGTATCGGGACGCGCGCGGCCTGGAGATCATCTCCCTCGTCGCCCTGCGCCGCTACACCGAGGCCCGCGAAAAGCTGGCCGCCTTCCTCGCCTCCGACCCGGAGGGCGAACAGCGCACGAGCGCCCGCGCCGTCGTCCTGGGCATCCCCGCCGAAGCAGAGGAGTGACAGCGCGGCGGACCCCCGCCACCGCGCTGCCCTTCCGCTTCAACTCAAGGCGCCGGAAGCTTCGTCACGAACATGTCGTACTGCCCCACGAGCACGTTGCCGTCGAAGTTCCCCTCCGTATAGCCGCCCAGGTAGAGGTTGCCGTTGGACTCCCGGTTCACGCCATTGCTGTAGACGGGGGCCTGCCCTCCCGCCGCCAACACCGCCGGGTTCTGCTGGACCACCCACTGCCGGTTGCCCGCCGTGTCGAACTTCGCGACGTAGTTGTGCCCCTTGATGAACGTGGCGTTGGAGAGGTTGCCCACGTCTCCCTGCGCGCCGCCGCTCACATAGACACCCGTCGTATCGATGAAGATGCCCGAGGCCCAGATGCCATTCGCCGCGCTGAACTCCCGGGTCCACAGCCGGTTGCCCGAAGGGTCGTACTTGGCCAGGTAGACATCCCCTCCCGGGGTGGGATTCGGATTCCCATCCAGACCGCCGCCGCTCTGGCCCGTGAGATAGACATTGCCCGCCGCATCCGTCGCCGAGCCATACAGCCAGACGTTGTTGCCCGAGGACCCCAGCTGCCGGGTCCACTGTTTGGTGCCCGCGGCGTCGTACTTGATGACGAAGAAGTCCTGCGCGCCCATCCGCGTGTTCCCATCCAGCCCGCCGTAGGTCCAGCCGGAGACATAGACATTGCCGGCCGCGTCGGTGGCCGCCCGACGTCCATGCGTACTCTGGCCCGCGGCGCCCACCTGCCGGGTCCACTGCTTGTTGCCCGCGGCGTCGTACTTCGCCACGAAGGCGTCCCTGAGGCCGGTGAGCGTGTTCCCATCCAGGGCGCCCTCCACGGTGCCCACGAGGAAGGCATTGTCCGCGGTGTCGACCGCGACGTCATAGCCCTCCGTGGAGGCTCCTGCCGCGCCAAGCTGCCGGGTCCACTGCCGGACGCCGGTGTAGCGGTACTTCGTCACGAAGGCCTCCCGGACGCCGACCTTCGGCGTGCCGTCCATGGACCCATCCGTGAACCCGCCCACGTAGATCTCCTCCCAGGTCCGGTTCGTCGCGATGCCGTAACCCAGGGTGACGCTGCCCGGCGCGCCGAGCTGGAGCGACCAGATGCGGTTGCCGTTCCAGTCGCGCGCGTTGAGGAAGGCATCCATTCCTCCGATGAGCGCGTTGCCGTCCAGGCCGCCTGTCGTCATGCCGGTGACGTAGGAGCGTCCGGCCGGGTCTCCCACGAGGTCGTGCACGCGCACGGGGACCCCCGCCACGCCGGAGGTCCGCGTCCAGAGGGCCGTGACGGGGTTCGTGATTCCGTCGTTCACGCAGGTGATCAACTCCAGACGGTTGAGGGAGATGACGACCACGCCCGCGCGGGTGTCGTTGTCATCCGTCACGTTCAGGCGGTACTGGCTGTAGGACGCGGGCGCGGCCAGCGTGAACTCACGCCGCTCGAAACCGCCCCAGTTCGTCTGGTTCGTGCGCGTATCCAGCACCACCCAGGAGGAGCCGTTCCATCCCTGGAACGTCCAGTTCTTGGGCGCGCGGGTGACGAGGCTGGGGCCGTTGGCGAAGGCCAGGGCATAGCGGTGGATGGCGGCGGTGCCAGCGGGCACCTGATAGCCAATCCATGCGGGCGTCTGGTTCACCGCGGAGATCCACAGCGAGCCGTTGTTCGCGTCGAACGCCTGCCATGCCTCGTAGGAGGCGTTGTAGACCCCCGAACGCGTCACGCTGCCCGAAGGGGTCGTGGAGCCCGTCATGGCCGGCACCGCGATGGCGCAGGTGAGCGCCTGGGAGGTGGACTGGAGCTCATCCCCCGGCCCGGGGTCCGGGATGTCCTCGCCCTGGCAGCCGGGAAGGGACGTCAGGACGAGCGCGCTCGCAAGGAAGGTGCTTCGGACAGCGCTGAAGACTTTCACGGTGACTCCTCGGGAGTCGTGCGAAGGGCGCACGACGCACCCCGAGGAGTACCGGCACGCCCCGCCGTGACGGGGCGTTATGTGACGAAACCGCCGGGGCGCGGGACGAAAGCGGCAGGCGATGGGGTGACGCTCAGGAGCCCTTCTCCACCTCCAGCCGGTAGCCCACGCCGCGCACCGTCTGGAGGGAGAAGCGTGACGCGCTGGTCCACTTCAGCTTGCGCTTCAGGCTGGAGACGAAGTTGTCCACCGTGTGCGGATCCACCACCACGTCCGTGCCCCACACGGCATCCAGGATTTCATCGCGCCGCAGCGCCCGTTCGCGCTCGCGCACGAAGAAGGCCAGCAGGTCGAACTCCTTGCGCGTCAGGTCCACCTCCGCGCCCTCCGGCGTCTCCACCCGGCGCCGGTCCAGGTCCACGCTGTAGCCCGCGAAGCGCAACAGCTTCGAGGGCGGCGCCATGCCCGCGCGCTTCACCTGCGCCCCCACCCGCGCCAGCAGCTCGCGCAGCCGGTACGGCTTGCCCAGGTAGTCCTGCGCTCCCACTTCAAAGCCTCGCACCACGTCCTCCTCCAGCGTGCGCGCGGTGAGCATCAGCACCGGCACGCTCAGGCCCTCCTCGCGCAGCGCGCGGCACAGCGAGTAGCCGTCGCCGTCCGGGAGCATCACGTCCAGGAGGATGAGCTGGAAGTCGCGGCGGGCCAGGTGCTCGCGCGCCTCCTTCACCGTGGCGGCCTCCTCCACGGCGTAGCCGCCCTGGTGCTCCAGGTTGTCACGCAGCGCGAGCCGCAGGTTCGGGTCGTCCTCCACGACGAGGAGGGTGGGGGCGGTGGTGCTCATGCGGTGCTCCGACTCCGTGCTCCGGAGGGGTACTCGGGAAGGGTCAATTCGAAGGTGGTGCCCTCCGCGCTGGAGGCCACCACGCGCAGCGTGCCCCCGTGCAGCCGGGCGATGCGCCGACACAGCGCGAGCCCCAGCCCGCTGCCGGGCACCTCGCGGCCGCTGCGGCCGGACAGCCGATAGAACTCGCCGAAGACGCGCTCCCACTCGGCCTCCGGGATGCCGGTGCCGTTGTCGGTGAAGCGCACGCGCCCCTCCGGCAGCGTCGCCACGTGCAGGCGCACGGGGCTGCGGGTGTTGTAGGCGCAGGCGTTGCGCGCCAGGTTCGCCAGCAGCAGCTTCAAGAGCTGCGCGTCCGCGTTCAATTCGCGCTCGTCCACGTCCGCCGTCAGCTCCACCGGCACCGGGGCGCCGGACTCCAGGTCGCGGCGCAGCCCGGACACCAGCTCGTCCAGCCGCACGGGCGCGAGCCTGGGCACCCAGCGGCCCTTGTCGATGCGGTTGAAGGACAGCAGGTTCTCCACCAGGAAGCCCAGCCCGTCCGCCTCGCGGATGATGCGCGCCGGGTAGTCCTTCGCGTCCGCGCCCTCCGCCACCCGCCACTCCAGCGTCTCCGCGAGCAGGCGGATGGAGGCCAGCGGCGTGCGCAGCTCGTGCGACACCGTGGCCACGAAGTCGCTCTTCAGCTCCAGGAAGCGGTATTTGCGGTGCTGCGCCACGAAGGCCAGCGCCGCGATGGTGAGCGCCAGCGCCGCGCACAGGGCCAGCATCAGCGACTTGAGGCGGTAGCGGTTCGCCAGCGCCGCCTCGCCCCGCGCCCACGCGGGCGACTCCACCGAAACCGGCAGCGCCGCGAGCGACAACACCGGCGCGCTCCCCGGCAGTGTCACGTGCCCGTCCGCCTCCAGCAGTCCGCGCTCCCGCATCTCGCGGGTGAGCCCCTCCAACAGCCCCGGGAGATTCAACGCCACCCCGCGCACGCCGCGCGGCTCACCGGGCTCCAGGTACCAGCCGGAGCGCACCAGCACAGGCTCCGCGACGGTCTCCGGCAGCTCCAGCGGCGTGGCGGCCAGCTCCCGGGCCCGCGCCTCGAAGTCCGCTACCGGCACGCCCACGCGCAGGGAGAGCGCCGACACCCGTTCGCGCAGGAAGTCGAAGTCCTCGCGCGTGAAGCGGGAGCGCTTGAGCAGCACCCACCGCTGCATTCCCTCCAGCCGCCCACCGCCCTGACCGTCCAACAGGCCGTCGCGCACCAGCCCCCGCATCAGGTCCGGCACCACGTCACCCCGCGCGGCCACGTCCTCCAGCACCACCAGCAGCGACGGCAGGTCGCGCGTGGACGCGAGCACGAAGCGGGTGCGGTGCTGCAACAGCGCCATCAATGCGAGCAGGGTGCCCTTGCGGTCCTTCGCCGCCAGCGCCCGCTCCACGCCCTGCATCTGCTCCAGCCGATCCCTCCACGGCCCCTCGTCCTCGTCCGCGACCTCCGAGCCCGCGCGCAGCCTCGCGTAGCGGTCCTTCGCGGGCGAGTCCCCGGCCGTGTCGAAGAGGGCCAGCCGGGGCAGCAGTTGTTCCTCCTGCTCGCGCAGGTACAGCCCTGGCGCGGCCATCAGCGGATCCTCTTTCGCCGCCTCCAGGGTGGGGCGCGCGGCCTCCAATCCCTCGCGCAGCGCCTGTCCCAGTGCGACGCGGGCGTACTGCTCCAGGACCTCGCGCCGGGACTGGAGCGAGGCCCGGGCATCCTCGCGCTCGGCGGCGAAGATGCGGTGGAGCTGGCCCAGGCCGACCCCGAGCCCGGCAAGGCCGAGCACGAGGGCGACGAGGGTGGGCAGCAGCCTGCGGATCATTCGGGCGGGGGCCTTACTTGAGGGTGGGGACGCGGTCGGCGTCCATGGTGCGCACCGGCGCGATGGACTCGAAGCGGTCCGCGCGTCGGTCCAGCGTCTGGGCCGAACGGATGAGCTTCCCCAACTCCACCACGTCCGGCCGGCCCTTCAACGGCGCGCCCAGCCCCTCCCACAGCGACACGAGCGCATCGTAGGTGAGCGGCCGCGCCCAGTAGGACCCGCGCAGCTTCTCCGCGAAGGCGGCCGCGACGTAGGACAGGCGCGTGGGGGGCGCGGCCTGCGCATAGGCCGGACGCAGCAGCACGGAGGGCATCGCCTTCTCGATGAGCTGCGACTTGCCGCCCTCAGGCGTCTTGTAGCGGATGCGCAGCGTGCCGAAGGCGGGCTGGGACGGGTCGCGCAGCTTCACCTCGTAGAGGGCGGTGACGGCGTGGCCCGCGCCCACTTCGCCCGCGTCCACGGTGTCGTCCGCGAACTGCTGCTTGGTGAGCAGCCGGTTCTCATAGCCAATCAACCGGTAGCGCGACACCGTCTTGCGGTCGAACTCCACCTGGAACTTCACGTCCTTGGCCACCACCTGGAGCGTGCCGGTGAGGTTCTGCACGAAGATGCGGCGGGCCTCGTCCAGCCTGTCCACGTAGGCGTAGTTGCCCTCACCGACCTGGGCCAGCCGCTCCATCAGCACGTCGTTGTAGTTGCCCATGCCGAAGCCCACGGTGGACAGGGTGATGCCTGCCGCCGCCTGCGCCTTCACCCGGTCCCAGATGCCATCCGCCTGGGTGATGCCATTGTTCGCCACGCCGTCCGAGCAGAGGACGATGCGGTTGATGCCGCCCTCCACCATCTGGCTCGCCGCCAGCGCGTAGCCCATTTCAATACCGGCCTGCGCGTTGGTGGAGCCGTCCGTGTGGAGGCTGTCGATGGCCGCCAGCAGCTCCTGCTTCCGGGTGGCGTTGGTGGGGGCGAGCACCTGCCGGGCCTCGCTGCCATAGACCACGATGGACACGCGGTCCCGCTCATCCAGCGCCTCCACGAGCGGCCGCAGCGACTGCTTCACCAGCCCGAGCCGGTTCTCCATGTTCATGGAGCCGGACACGTCGATGACGAACACCAGGTGGCTGGGTTTGCGCTGGTCCCGCGACACCTCGCGCGCCTTCACGCCGATGTGCACCACGTGGTAGCCCTTGCGCGCGGGCGACGGGAAGCCCTCCACGTTCACGCTGAAGGGCGCATCCGGGGCGCTCGCGTAGCCGTAGTCGAAGCTGTTGACGAACTCCTCCACGCGCACCGCCTGCTCATCCGGCAGCGCGCCGCGCTCCAGGTAGGCCCGGGTCAGCGTGTACGAGGCCGTGTCCGTGTCCACGGAGAAGGTGGAGAAGCGCTCCTCCTCCGTGTCCACCGTGGGGTTCACGCCGTAGCCCTTGAAGTACATGTCGAAGAACTGCTTCCCCGCCGGAGCGACGACGCGCTCCGGCGCGGGCTGGGGCGTGGGCTCCGGCGGCGTGGGCGCGCGGTACACGGCCTGCGGCGTACCGTCCGGGACGACGATGTGCATGTACGGCAGGGCCCAGGCGGGAGCGCGCTGCCGGTCGCTGGTACCCGACCCGCGAGCGTTCACGCCGAAGGCCGGGTCGTTCGTGCTCAGGCCCTCCACGACATAGCCGCCCTCGGGTGAAGTCGTGCTGTTGATGGAAACGCCGTACCCATCGGACCGGGCGCCTGGGGCCAGCTCCGCCAGGGATTCGAAGGAGCGCGCCGCGCCACCCTTCCCCGCCGGGCGAGCCACCGCGATGCGCTTCATGAACTCCTGGTCCACGTTCACGCCGGCGTTCGAGGCACCGACGTCGATGGTGGGCGGCTTGGGGACACCGGCACCGGAGACCTCGACCGTGTAGAGAAGTGGGTCGTTCACCAGCTCGACGTTGACCCGGAGGGTCCGTTGCGCCTTGAGCTGGATGTCCCCGCGTGCGTACGGCTTGAGTCCCTCCTTCTCGAAGCGCAGCGTGTAGACGCCCGCGGGGAGCTGGGGGATGCGGTAGATCCCCAGCGCGTTCGTGACCACGGTCTGCTCTCCCTGCAGGGCGGGGGAGGTCGCGGTGATGACCACGTCGGACTGGGGCTGCTTCGTCTCGGCGGAGATGACCGTCCCGATGATGACCCCCATACCCGCGGTGCCCGCATCGGGCTGGGCGAGCACGGGCGCGGCGAACAGCATCAGGAGGGTGGGCAGGGCGCTGCGAAGGAGTGACTTCATCGTGGGCCACCTCGGTGCATCAGGGTGAGGCCATCATCCCGATGCACCCCGCATCGAACCGCACGGGGGGCTCGTCTCCTCATCATCGTTTCATCATGACGGGAACCGGGGCCCGGGTGCGAGCGTCCGGGGCCCCCACCCACATCCCACAGGAGGCACACACGGGAAGTCGTGCCGGTGTCGGGAGGCTTCGTTAAAAAGGGCGCCATGACGACGGCACTCGACGACCTCTTCCCCACCGACGCGCAGATTCCTCCTGGGGTGCGGCTCCCCGCGTATCTCGAGCAGCGCGAGTACCTGGTCGGAGGCGAGCTGCGCGTCTGGCCGGGCGACCTCAACCCGGTGCTGAGCCCGGTGTTCGTCCGGACCCCGGAGGGGCTGAAGCAGAAGGTCCTTGGCGCGACCCCGCTGCTCACCTCGCGCGAGTCCCTGGATGCGCTCGCCGCGGCGGTGAAGGCCTATGACCTGGGGCGCGGCGTGTGGCCGACCCTGCGGGTGGCCGAGCGCATCGAGCACGTGGAGCGCTTCCTGGTGGCGATGCGCGCCCAGCGCACGGCGGTGGTGAACCTCCTCATGTGGGAGATTGGCAAGACGCAGCCGGACTCGGAGAAGGAGTTCGACCGCACCGTCGACCTGATTGTCGAAACCATCCGCGCGCTCAAGGAGTTGGATCGCACCTCGTCCCGCTTCATCCAGGACCAGGGCATCATGGCGCAGATCCGCCGGGCGCCCATGGGCGTGGCGCTGTGCATGGGGCCGTACAACTACCCGCTCAACGAGACCTTCAGCACGCTGTTCCCCGCGCTGCTGATGGGCAACACGGTGGTGTTCAAGCCGGCGAAGTTCGGCGTGCTGCTGGTGCGCCCGCTGCTGGAGGCGTTCCGCGACTGCTTCCCGCCCGGCGTCATCAACATCATCTACGGCCGGGGCCGTGAGACGGTGGGCGCGCTGATGGAGAGCGGCAAGGTGGACCTGTTCGCCTTCATCGGCACCAACAAGGGAGCGAGCGAACTCAAGCGCATGCACCCGCGCCCGCACCGCCTGAAGTCGGTGCTGGGATTGGATGCGAAGAACCCGGCCATCATCCTGGAGGACGCGGACCTGGAGAACGCGGTGAAGGAGTGCGTCACCGGCACGCTGTCCTTCAACGGCCAGCGCTGCACGGCGCTCAAGCTGCTGGTGGTGCACCGGAACATCGTGGACGCGTTCCTGGAGAAGTTCACCGCCGCCGTGGACAAGCTCAAGCCCGGCATGCCGTGGGACCCGGGCGTCGCCGTCACGCCCCTGCCGGAGCCGGGCAAGGCGGCGTACCTCCAGGGGCTGGTGGACGACGCGGTGTCCAAGGGCGCCCGCGTGGTGAACACGACGGGCGGCCAGTCGTCGCGGTCGTTCTACGCGCCCACCGTGGTGTACCCGGTGACGAAGGACATGCGGCTCGCGAGCGAGGAGCAGTTCGGCCCGGTGGTGCCGGTGATGGTGTTCGACGAGGACGACGAAGCCGTGCGGCTGGTGGTGGAGTCGCAGTTCGGCCAGCAGCTCAGCCTCTTCGGGAAGGACTCGGCGCGCATCGGCCGGTTCATTGACGCGTTCTCCAACCAGGTGGGCCGCATCAACCTGAACTGCCAGTGCCAGCGCGGGCCGGACACCTTCCCGTTCAACGGCCGCAAGGACTCCGCGGAGGGCACCCTGTCCGTGGCGGACGCGCTGCGGGTGTTCTCCATCCGCACGCTGGTGGCGACGAAGACGACGCCGGACAACACCACCCTGGTGCAATCCATCCTCACCCGGCGTGAGTCGGACTTCCTCACCACCGACTTCCTCTTCTAAGAGGCGGCCATCAGGCACGTTGGCAGAGCGGGCCGCCGAGCGAGGGTGTCACCGGAATGCATCGACGACGTAGGCAGCAGCTACGGATCCGTCGAGAATCGCCATTCCAGGCTTTGACTCGGGCAGTTTCCGCATCTGGTCCCGGCTGAGCCGGGCCACCGCGCAGATGGGAACCTTGTCACTGTCCGGAGGGTGGGCCTCGTACCAGCGGATGACAACTTGTGGCCCGCTTGTCCAGACCTGCCCGTACAACCGGGTCGTCGCCTCGAGCGTGCCGAGGTCGTCCTTGAGAATGCTCTCGATGGGTCCGTCGTAAAGCGTGATGCGCCTCGCGTCGATCTGGTTCGCATCGAGTTCCGTCAGCGAGGCATCCCCAACACGCAGCTTCAAATACCGCATGACTTCGAGTGCCTTCGCCGAGCATTCCTGTGGACCTGGAGTGCCGTCCGGGCGCAGTGCCACACCTCCTGTCGTGGTGCAGCCGGAAGACGTACCAAGTACGACGATGGAGCTGAGCAGCAGCGCTTTGGTCGTGGGCATGAACGGCACTTCTACTGCCGAATCAGCGTGTGATCCATCGCGACGGCCACCTGTAGGAGCCCGTCCCCACGGAAGATCTGGAGGGCCAGATCGGTGAGCTGTCCGTCCTCGATCTGGAAGGCGCTCTTGTCCACAACGACCGCGATCTTTCCCGACTGACCGGGAACGATCACGGGGCGATCCATGCGAAGCGCGAAGGGTCGAGCCGTGTAGCTGGTGAAGTCGCGAGTCAGGTAGGCACCCTCGAACTTCCAGGACTCGTTGTAGTAGGCGTTCATCAAATGAATCACGACCGCCGCCTTGCTGGGGCCCGAGAAGACCTCGACCACCATGTCCATGTCCTCGTTCTTCGAGCGCCAGAACTTCGCACGCCGAAACGGCGTCTTTTTCGCCTGCCCATTGGCGAGAAGCGTGGCGTAGGCGTGATCGACTGAGTTCTCTTCCTTCTTGAACCGCTCGTTCTCCTCGCGCAATTCACGCTCGCGGTTGAGGGAGTCATGGAGGGATGAGAGGACCGCGTTGTAGCTGTCATGGTCCTTGAACACGTTGACCTGATAGTCGATCCAACCCCAGTCCTTGCGGCTCTTGGGCTTCACAAGGAACGTGAACGTCGTTCCATCAACGAGCGTCACGAGCAGGGGCAGCGCCTCGCCATCGTCAAGGTCACGCAGCGGCTCTAGAACCACCTTTTTGCCGCCTACGAGCGGGGTCTCGAAACGCCCCTCCCAGGCGAGGAACCGCGTCTTCGCGGGATCGACCTCGTTCTCGAAGTGAAGCACCGTCACCACCTGCCCGGAAACGTAGACGGACGGTGCCTCCTGGCCCGGATGGTCTGGCACTTTGAGGGTCCGAATCGTGAGCTTTTCTTCCATGTCCCTGGCCAGCGCCGGGGAAGCCATCAGGACGAGAAGCAGACCACACCTGATTATTCGGAGAGTGCGCATGGTGGGGCCAACGTAACAGGAGGGGTGTCAGGCATCCAATCCTGGTGCGCCTCGCCTGTAGGCTGCAGGAATGACGAAAGTCGAGTCTGAGGCGGTGCCTCGCGGCTCGTGTCAGCGACGGGTCAGGTCCATCTGGATGGCCTCGAATTGTTCCAGGGCGGCGCGCAGGTCTTCGACGATCTCTCCCGCGATGATGTCCGGATCCGGGAGGTTCGCCGAGTCCTCCATGCTTTCATCCCTGAGCCAGACTTGGGCACCTCCGTGCGGCCCGGGAAGATCTCCGTGAAGATCCGCTCCTTGAAGCTGCGCAGGGCGGTGCGGATCTGGTCCTCGGCCACCACCTCTCGAACGAGCACCGGGGCCGCGTAGACAAGTGCATCGTCCAATTGCTCCCAGCGGCGCTCGCGCGTGAGCCGGTCGCGCTTGTCCACGGACATCCCCGCCTCCACGCGGGAGCCCCGCTGGGAGATTTCGGTGAGGATCCGGTACACGTCGAAGTCCACGTTCACGCCGTCGGCGACCGCGTCCTCGTGCCCATACTCCATCACGAGGTTCTTGTTGAAGAAGCCGAGCGTCTGCTTCGAAGGCGTGGCCGTGAGCCCGACGAGGAACGCGTCGAAGTACTCCAGCACCTGGCGCCACAGGTTGTAGATTGAGCGGTGGCACTCGTCGGTGAAGATGACGTCGAAGGTCTCGATGGGAATGGACGGGTTGTAAGCAACGGGCGCCTGCGACGTAGACGACCCGAGGGTCGTGTCGAAGAGGGAGGGCTCCTCGGCTTCGGGGTCGAGGTCCGGCTCACCCTGGAGCATGAAATAGAGGCGCTGGATGAGACGGTAGATGGCGTTCACGGCCGTGAAGGTCTTGCCGCTGCCAGTAGCCATCTGGATGAGGGCCCGGGGACGGTCCTCCGCGAAAGAGGTTTCCAGGTTGCGGATGGCCTGCACCTGGGCGGGCCATAGCCCCTGTGTCGCCAGGGCGGGCAATTGCTGGAGGCGCCCCCTGAGGGAGGAGGGCGTGGAAGTGGATGACGGAGCGGCTGCGCGGCTCCGGGTCCAGCAGCGGACTTTCTTGAGGATAACGGAAGAACGCTGAAGGACGGAGGCGCGCGGCAAAGGGCGGCGGTAGGGCGTCGCGCATCCTGGGGCAGTTGGAGGGCAGGGGAGCGGGCGCGAGCGGGACGGCGGTGAGTGAACGGAGGGCGCCGGAGCGGTTCCGCTCCGTGCGCTCTTGGTGCTAAGCCCTGCGCCATCCCATGGCGCGCACAACGACCATCGAGCTGCACAAAGAAGAGATGAAGTTCTCCGCGGGGCACTTCACCATCTTCTCCGCCACCCACCGCGAGAACCTGCACGGCCACAACTTCACCGTCTATGTGGCGCTGACGGGCGAGGTGGGCGACGACGGCCTGATGGCGGACTACGGTCCGCTCAAGCAGGCGGTGATTGCCCGCTGCAAGGCCTGGAATGAGACCTTCTTCCTGCCCGAGCGCTCGCGGCACCTGCGCCTGGAGCGGGACGCGAACGGCAACCACCGGGCGTACTTCAACGGGGAGGAGCTGCACTTCCTCGCGCGCGACGTGACGCTGCTGCCCGCGGCCAACGTGACGCTGGAGGAGCTGGCGCGCGTCTTCGGCGAGGAGCTGGTGGGGGACGGCGCCGGGATGGCGCGCGACCACGTCACGCGGCTGGTGGTGAAGTGCGCTTCGGGCCCCGGACAGTGGGCCACCTGGGAGTGGAACGGCAATGGCTGACTGGGCCCTCATCACCGGCGCCAGCCGGGGCATTGGCTACGCGACGGCGGCGCGCTTCCGCGCGGAAGGTTGGCGCGTGATGAACGTGTCCCGCCACCCGTGCACGGTGCCGGACGTCGTGAACGTGGAAGTGGACCTGTCCGTCCCGGGGTGGGAGGCCACGTTCGCCCCCGCGCTGCGCGAAGGTCCCGGCCAGGGAGGCGGGCGCGTGTGCCTGGTGCACAACGCCGCCCGCTACGTGCATGACGAGGTGCTGGCGATGGACGCGGACCACTTCCGGCAGGTGCTGGAGGTCAACGTCGTCGCCCCCGCAGTGCTCAACCGCCTGGTGCGCCCGCTGCTCACGGATGGCTCGTCCATCCTCTACGTGGGCTCCACGCTGTCCGAGAAGGCCGTCAAGGGCATCGCGTCGTACGTGGTGACCAAGCACGCGCTCGTCGGGATGATGCGCTCGACCTGCCAGGAGCTCGTCGGGACGCAGATCCACACCGCCTGCGTCTGCCCGGGCTTCACCGACACGGAGATCCTCCGGGAGCACCTGGGCGGGGACGCGGCCGCCCGCGCGAGCGTGGCGGCGCGGACGACCTTCGGGCGCATCATCACGCCCGAGGAGATCGCGGACTTCCTCTACACCTGCGCCAACACCCCGGTGCTCAATGGCGCGGTCCTCCACGCCAACCTGGGGCAGGTGGAGACCTGACGCGTCAGCCCGGCGCCGGGAAGACGGTGCAGGACGACATGCACGTCTCCGCGACCTTGAGACGGGAGACGCGGGCGCCAGGGATGTCCAGGCGCTCGTAGATCCACGCGGCCAGCAGCTCGCTCGTGGGGTTCTCCAGGCCGGGCACGTCGTTGAGCAGCCGGTGGTCCAGCTGCTCGTTGAGCGGCTCCCAGGCCGCGTTCAGCTCCGCGAAATCGACGAGCCACCCGAGCTGCGGGTGGATGGGTCCCTGGAGGGTGATTTCAATGCGGTAGCTGTGGCCGTGCACGCGGGAGCACTTGTGCCCCTTCTCGACGTGGGGCAGGTGGTGCGCGGCCTCGAAGGTGTATTCCTTCGAGATTTCGGTGATGAGGGGGATCTTCTTCAAGGTACGGCCTCCTAGACGGCGGCCTTGTACCTGTGATCCCCACCCCCGTCCATCGGCCGGAGCTGGTGCCCCGGGGGGCCTGGACGCCGGGCCGCCTACTGGCGGAACGCGGTGAACGGGCTGGCCACGCTGCACTTCTCCGCCGCGTCCCGGCTGTGGAAGGAGAGCCAGCCTGAGTAGCGCAACGGCTGGGTGGCGGTCCGCGCCTCCTCTGAAAAATCGCCCGTGACGGTGATGGCAATCCCGGTGCCGTCCGGCGCCGTGGTCTCGGTCGAAAGCTGGAGGCTCGTGTTGGTCGACTCGTAGAGGGTGCCGGTCAGCCTGTGGTCGAGGAGTTGCCCGCTGACGTAGCCGCTGTTGCCCTCGCGCTCGATGACCAGCACCGAGGGCAGCGTCAGGCCCAGGTCCGAGCAGCTCCGCGGCACCGGGTTGTCCATCACGAAACTCAGGGCGTACGTGCCCTGGATGTTACAGCCTTCTTCGCAGTCCGGGACGCTGCTGCTCCCACATCCCGGGTTGCCCATCCCGCTCCCCATGGTCATCACGCCCACGGCCAGCAGCAGCGGGATGCGCAGGTGCTTGAAGGGGCGCGGGGGACGGACACTGCCGGTGGACACGTCGTGCATGGACGCAAGAATACCCGGAATCACATGTTTGGGCGTCATGGCCCTTTTCTCGTGGATGGCGGCGACACAGGCTGACGGCTCCTTCTTCTTGAGTGGAGTCCTGATGCGTCGTTTCTTTGTTTCACGTGCCCTGCTGGGCACGGTGGTGCTCGGCAGTCTGATGGCTTGCGGTCCTGCTTCGGAGCCTGTGGAGCCCGTGGAGTCCCAGGCGCCTGTCTCCCGTGCGCAGGGGCTGCTGACCTCGTCCAACGGGCTCGTCACGCTGGAGGCCGTGGGCACCGGCCGGCCCTACACCTTCGCCACTGCGCAGGTGGGCACGCAGCTCTACATCGACCGGGCGTACACCGTCACCGGCCTGTCCTCGCGGCTGCAGGGCGGGGTGCTGCTCCAGGCGGCGAATGACGACAAGCTCTACAGCGGCGCGTCGCAGGTGCAACTGCGGCTGAACTCCGCCGCCACCGTCTACGTGGCCATGGATCGGCGCAACACGGTGCTGCCAGCGTGGCTGGGCGACGGCACCTGGGCGCTCACCGACGAGGTGTTCGCCACCAACGACCCCTCCGCAACCACGACCAATTCCTCCACCCCGATGAAGGTGTACGTGAAGTCCGTGCCCACCGGGACGTTGGTGCTGGGCGGCGGCATGGCGTCCCCCGCGCAGGGCACCAACGCGCAGTACGCCGTCGTCATGAAGTTCGCCACGTCGGAGCCGGGCGTGGTGGCGCGCTACTTCCCCAACATCCGGATGCAGGGCGTGCCGGTGCTGCGCTACCTGTCCACCGTGAACCTGGATGCCGGGACGGCCGCGCCGGTGCCCGGCATCCCGGCGGACTTCTTCGGCGTGCGCATCGAGGGCTACGTCACGCCTGCCTTCACGCAGACGTACACCTTCCGCACCACCGCCAGCGGAGGGGCGCGCCTGTGGGTGAACGGCAAGCTCGTGGTGGATGACTGGTTCGAGCACGGCGCGGAGCAGCACACGGGCAGCATCCCGCTGGCGGCGGACATCCCCGTCAGCCTGGTGCTGGAGTTCTTCGACGCGGAGGCCGCGGCGGCGGCGCTGGTCCAGTGGCAGAGCCCGAGCCAGCCCTGGCAGACGATTCCCACGTCCCGGCTGCAGGCCCCGTCGCTGCCCCTGTCGCGCCCGCTGGGGGCCCACTGCACGGCGAGCACGCAGTGCCGCTCCAGCCTGTGCAGCGTGCACCCGGTGGGCAACGTCACCATCTGGAACGAAGGCGACGCGGTGTGCACGCCCGAGGTGCCCCAGGGGCAGCCCGGCGTGAAGGCCGAGTACTTCACCTCCGAGTTCCTCTACAACCGCGCCGTCGCGCGGCAGGAGAACTTCGTGGGGACCTTCTGGGGCGCCACGGCTCCAGCGCCCGGCGTGCCTGCGGACCGCTGGTCCGCGCGCTGGTCCGCCACCCTCACGGCGCCCGCCACCGGCACGTACACCCTGCGCACCAACACCGAGGACGGCGTGCGGCTGTGGCTGGACGGCGCGCTGCTCGTGGACGACTGGATGGAGGCGGAGGGCGGACAGACGCACGACGTCGCGGTGTCGCTGGGCGCCGGCAGCGCGCACTCGCTGGTGATGGAGTTCTTCGAAGGCTACGGCAACGCCCACGCCCAGCTGTCGTGGACGGGTCCGGGCATTCCCTGGCAGACCATCACCACGGCGCTCACCACGCCGCCGGACTTCACGTGCCGGCCGCTGGGCTCGCAGTGCCGCTCCAACGAGGACTGCTGCGGCGCCTATTGCTCCGTGTACCCGGTGGGCAACGTGACCATCTGGAACGAAGGCGCCACGGTGTGCAGCCCTCGGTAGGTCGCTGACGTTCGGCAAACATTGCCGACGATGGCAGGGATTGCCGTGGCGGGGACCGGCAGGCATTGCCGGCCCCACGTGCCTCCACGGGGAAGCGTGTCCTGGCACTCGCGTTGCTTTGTCGGGGCCCATGCCGAAGCCCCCTGTGCGCGTCCATCCCCTGCTGGGGCTTCGGGGAGGAAGTGCCTCCAGCCCACCGCCGGGCTGTCCCCCCCGGCGTGAACGTGACAGCATGGGAGGTCGTCTGATGTCCTCCCCCGTCCCCAACGCCCGTGACACGCGTCCTCTCGGAATGGGAGGGGCGGAGCCTCCAGACGCCGGTGCCGCCTACCTGCTGGTGATGGAAGGCGACTCCTCGTGGCGGTTCTCCCTGCCCGCCGAGGGCACGGTGCTGGTGGGCCGGGATGCGCCGGCGGACCTGCTCCTGAGGGATGAGAGCGTCTCCCGCCGGCATGCGCGCATCCTCGTCACGGAGGAGGGGGCGCGCGTGGTGGACCTGGGCAGCCACAACGGGACGCTCGTGAACGGCCGTCCGGTGGAGGGGGCACATCTGCTCTTGTCCGGAGACGTGCTGTCCTTCGGCGCGGTGCTGGCGGTGGTGCGCGCCCGCGTGCGCCCCGTGGCGGCCCGGCGCACGCTGGAGTCCGAGCGGTTGATGGCGCACCTGCGCGAGGAGGTGGACCGCGCGCTGCGCTACAGCCGACCGCTGTCGGTGCTGGTGCTGGCGCTGCCGGAGCCCCTCACCGGAGGCCGGGACGCGGTGGAGGCGCTGCTGACGGCGGAAGCGGAGCCGGCGGAGGCGATGGGGTGGCTGGATGCCGCCCACCTGCTGTGCGTGCTGCCGGAGGTGTCCAGCGAGCCGGGAGAGGACGGGCTCGGCGAGCGCGTGGAGGCGCTGCTGGCGGCGTACCCCCAGGCCCGGCTGGGCACCGCGGCCTGTCCCACGGACGGCTGTGACGCGGACACGCTGGTGGCCGTCGCTCGCACGGCGGCGCAGGTGGCGAAGCCGGGGCGTGCGGCGGCCGCGGCGGACGGGGCGACGCGGCTGGATCTGGCCGGGCGCATGGTGCTGGTGGCGGACCCCGCCATGTCCCAGCTCTACGCCCTGCTGCGCCGGCTGGCGGCCAGCGAGCTGCCGGTGCTGGTGTGTGGCGAGACGGGCGTGGGCAAGGAGAACGCGGCCTTCGCGGTGCACCACTGGTCGCGTCGCAGCGCCGGGCCATTCATCGCCGTGAACTGCGCCGCGCTCCCGGAAGGGCTCGTGGAGAGCGAGCTGTTCGGCAACGAGAAGGGGGCCTTCACCGGCGCCACCACGTCGCGCGCGGGCCTGCTGGAGAGCGCGCAGGGCGGCACCGTCTTCCTCGACGAGGTGGGCGAGCTGCCCCTGTCCGCGCAGGCGAAGCTGCTGCGTGCGCTGGAGGTGCGGCGCATCACCCGCGTGGGCGATACGCGCGAGCGGCCCATCGACCTGCGGGTGGTGGCCGCCACGCACCGCGACCTGGAGGCGGAGGTGGTGGCCGGGCGGTTCCGGCAGGACCTGTACTTCCGCCTGGGCGCGGCCACGGTGTTGCTGCCTCCGCTGCGGGAGCGGCCCCGGGAGGTACCCCTGCTCGCGCGCGACTTCCTGGCCCGTGCCTGTCAGGCGCTCGGCCGGACGGAGCTGGTGTTGGCGTCGGACACGTTGCAGGCGCTGTCGCGCGATGCGTGGCCCGGCAACGTGCGGGAGCTGCGCAACCTCATGGACTTCGTCGCCGCGGCCGTGGTGGGGGACGTGGTGGATCCGCACCACCTTCCTCCGCGCATGCAGGGGCGCAAGGGGGGCGCGACCGTGGCCAGGACGGAGGTCGCGCAGGAGAGTTCTTCGCCGGTGCTCGACGCGGAGGCTCCGGGCTCACGGTTGCCATTGGCGCAGGAGCTGCGGGAGCTGGAGCGCCGCCGCATGATGGAGGCGTTGGACGCGGAGGACGGCGTGCAGACGCGGGCCGCGGCGCGCATCGGCATGCCCATCCGGACGTTCTCGTTCAAGTTGAAGCAGCTCGGCGTGCAGGTCCGCCCCGGACGTCGGGGACCCACGCCCGAATGAGCCTTCCTCCCGGGCCGCGGCTGGAACCTCCTCGCGAGTTCGAGGAGTACCGATTGCTGCGCCCCCTGGGGCAAGGGGCCATGGGGCGGGTGTTCCTGGCGCACGACACGCTGTTGGATCGGCAGGTGGCGGTGAAGTTCATCGCCACGCCCTCGGGCGGGCTGCCGGACGCGACAGCCCGTGCGCGCTTCTTCCAGGAGGCGCGCGCCATCGCCCGGCTCCAGCACCCGAACGTGGTGGCCATCCACCGCGTGGGCGAGGTGCGCGGCCAGCCGTATCTCGTGTCGGAGCTGATCCGGGGCGAGTCGCTCGACCGGCTGTCTCGGCCCGTGGAAGGGGGACAGGTGCTGCGGCTTGGCATCGACCTGGCGCGAGGGCTTGCCGCAGCCCACCGGAGGGGCATCCTCCACCGCGACCTCAAGCCCGCCAACGCCGTGCTGTCGGAGGACGGCGAGGTGAAGCTGCTCGACTTCGGGCTCGCCGAGTGGAGCGTGGGGACGGAGCCCGCGGGGCCGCCGGAGATACTGCCGGAGATACTGGATGGGGCGTCCGTTGCCGGCACGGCGCGAGCCACCGCGGACGTCCGCCCGGTGGCCGCGGCGGCTGACACACGACCTCCTCACGTCGTGGCAGGGGCCCGCGCGACGCAAGACCTCCGGCCACGGCCCACCACGTCCTCCGCGCCCGGTGACGTGGAGCGCGCGCACGTCGGCGCCCGTGCAACCCGTGGCCATGACACTCCTGTTCCGGAGCACGTCGCGCTCGCGGGCACGCCGCTCTATCTGGCTCCGGAGCTCTGGCGCGGTGAAGCCGCGAGCCGCGCGAGTGACGTGTACGCGATGGGCGTGCTGCTCTACGAGCTGTGCGCGGGTGTCGCGCCCCACGAGGCTGTGCCCCTGGCGGACCTGGGCCGCGCGGTACGGGAGCAGCCTCCTCGTCCGCTCGCCGAGGTCGCGCCCTCGCTTCCTCCCGGGCTGGCCTCCGTGGTGGACCGGTGCCTGGCCGCGAACCCGGCCCACCGCTTCGCCTCCGGCGATGCGCTGCGGGAGGCCCTGGAAGCGCTGAGCCTCCCCGACCGTGCGGGCGCGCTGCCCACCGGCAATCCCTACCGCGGGCTCCAGCCCTTCGAGGCCGCGCACCGCGGTGTCTTCTTCGGCCGCGAGAGCGAAGTGCGCGAGGTGCTGGACCGCCTGCGGGGCGATGCCTTCGTCCTGCTCGCGGGGGACTCCGGCGTGGGCAAGTCGTCGCTGTGCCGCGCTGGCGTGCTGCCCGCCCTCGCCGCCGGAGCGGAGCCCGGGGAGCGCGGATCGTCTTGGGCCGTCGTCTCCTGCACGCCGGGCCGGCGCCCGCTGGAATCGCTGGTGGAGGCCCTGGCCCCGCTGCTCGACACGTCCGCGGAAGCCCTGCTCATCGCCGTGGAGACCGAGGAGAGCGGTGCCCTGGCGCGCGCCCTGCGCCGCCGTCCATCGAGCGCGCCCCAGGTGCTCCTCTTCGTGGATCAGCTCGAGGAACTCGTCACCTTCTCGGAGCCCGCCCAGGCGGCGCGTCTCTCGGAAGAGCTGGCCCTCGTGGTGCGCCGCGCTCCCCGGACGCGGGTGCTGGCCACCGCGCGCAGCGATTGTCTCACCCGGCTGGTGGCGCTGCCCGGCCTGGGCGAAGAGGTGCCCCGCGCGCTGCACCTGCTGCGGGCCCTGTCGGAGCAGGGGCTGCGCGAAGCGGTGGTCGGCCCGGCGCGCGCGCTCGGCGTGCGCTTCGAGTCGGCGGAGCTGGAGCAGTCGCTCGTCACCGCCGCGGCGCGCACGGACGGAGGCCTGCCGCTGTTGCAGTTCACGCTCGCCGCGCTCTGGGACGCCCGTGACCGGGAGCGGGCCCTCATCCCCGCCTCCGCGCTGGAGACCCTGGGCGGCGTCGAAGGCGCGCTGGCCCGTCACGCGGACGCGGTGGTCGCGCGGCTGCGGCCGGAGCAGCGCCCCCGCGCGCGTGAGCTGTTCCTGGAGCTCGTCACCCCTGAGGGCACGCGCCTGCGCCGCACCGTCACGGAGCTGCTGCGCGGCCCGGACGATGGCGCGGGCCGCGCGGTGCTGGAGGGGCTGGTCCAGGGCCGGCTCCTCACCGCGGGCGAGGCCGAGGGCGGCGAAGCCAGCTACACGCTCGCCCACGAAAGCCTGCTCACCGGCTGGGACACGCTGCGCGGGTGGATGGGCGAGGACGAACAACGGCGCGCCGTCCGTCACCGCCTGGAGCGCGCCGCCACCGAGTGGCAACGCCTGGGCCGACCCGTGGAGCTGCTCTACGCAGGGCCGCAGCTCGCCGAGGCCCACCACGCGGGGGCGCGGCCCGGAAGGTCGCAGGAGGCGGACTTCCTCGCCCGCTCGCGGCAGGTCGCCCGCCGTCGCCGCGCCGTGCGTTGGACGGGCGCCGTCGCGGTGCCCTTGGCCCTGCTGGGCGCGGTGGGCGTCACGCGCCTGCAGGCGAGGGCACAGCTGGAGGCGCGCATCACCCGCCAGCTCGCCGAGGCCCGAAGCCACGCCGACACCGCGCGCACGCAGGACGCGGAGGCGGAGCGGCTGCGCAAGGAGGCCTTCGCGCACTTCGACGCGCCCGGGCGCTCGAACCGGGAGGCCGCGGAGGGGGTCTGGTCCCGCGCCCTGGAGGTCGAGCGAAATGGGGAGGCGGACGCGCTGCGCGCCCTGGCCTCGCTGGAGACCGCGTGGGGCCTGGCCCCCGGCCGTGCCACCGTGAGGGACCACCTGGTGGACCTGCTCGCTTCGCGCGTGTCGCGAGCCACGCTCCACCAGCAGCCCGAGGTGCGCGAACAGTGGCTGACGCGCCTCGCCGCCTACGACGTCTCCGGGGCGCTCAGGGCAGGGCTGTCCGCGCCCGCGCGCATCCACCTCGTGGCCTCGGCGCCGGGGACGCGGGTGCGCCTGCTCGGCCCGGGACCGGAGGACGCGGCGTTGCCGGGACGCGAGCTGGGCACCGCGCCCCTGCGCGAGGCGGAGGTGCCTCCGGGCTCACACGTGCTCGTGTTGGAGGCCCCGGGCCACGCCCCCGTGCGCGCGCCCGTGATGTTGCGTCCCGGTGAAGTCCTCGCGTTGGACCTGAAGCTGCCGCCGTCTTCCGCGGTCCCCGAGGGCTTCGTCTACGTGCCGCCCGGCCGCTTCCTCCAGGGCGCATCGGAGAGTGAATACCTGCGACGGGCCTTCTTCTACGCGCCGCCCCTGCACGAGGTGGAGACGGGCGCCTACCTCATCGCCCGGCACGAGGTGACGTTCGGCGACTACATCGCCTTCCTCGCATCCCTGCCCGCGAAGGAGCGCTCCGAGCGCCGGCCCGGCAACCGCCACCGCATCACCGTGGTGGACCTGGTCGAGGAGCAGGACGGTCGCTGGCGTCTGGAGTTGAGCCCGGCCTCCGCGCACTACAGCGCGAAGGAAGGCGAGCCCGTGCGCTACGGGAAGCGCAACCGGCGCGCGGTGCAGGACTGGCGGCGCTTCCCCGTGTCCGCCATCTCCTACGACGACGCGCTGGCGTACGTGGCGTGGCTGGACCGCACCGGACGCGTGCCCGGCGCGCGCCTGTGCACGGAGCGCGAGTGGGAGCGCGCGGCCCGGGGCGCGGATGGACGCCGCTACCCTGGCGGTGACTGGCTGGGGCCGGACGACGCCAACGTCGACCTGACCTACGGCCGCGAACCCCTGGGCTTCGGCCCGGACGAGGTGGGCAGCCACCCGCGCTCGCGCAGCCCCTTCGGCGTGGACGACCTTGCCGGCAACGTCTGGGAGTGGACCCGCTCGGATGTGGTCCCCGACCAGCCCTCCGCGCAGGGCGGGAGCTGGTATCAGAGCGACCTGACCGCGCACGCCGCGAACCGGGACGTGGTGGAGCGCACCCTGCGCGAAGCGCTCCTGGGCCTGCGCGTCTGCGCGACGCCGCGCTTCTGACGAAGCACCCCCGCCCCACGGCAGCCCTTGCCAGCCCCCGGCAAGACTTGCCGGCCGGTCCTGCCAGCAAAGGCCCCCGCGGCGCTCGCCGGGCCTCCCTTCACGTCGTGAAGGCCGGGGGCGGGTCCTGGCACGCCGGCTGCTCTAGCGTCCTCCAACTCCATGAACGAGGTGCATCCCGTGAAGCTCGCTCCCCGCTTGTTCCCAGCGTGTCTCTCCGTCTGGTTCCTCGTCGCCTGCGGTGTCTCCGCTCCAGGGGATGACCTGCCGGAACCGCGGCTGACGACCCAGGACTTCGCCGACGGCAGTGACGGCTACCACTCGCAGGGCACGCTGCTGCACGGCACCTCCTACCTGGCCGCGTACCACGCGAACGCCACGGTGTTCTTCGGCGGTCGGCACCGGAGCGCGACCTCGCGGCTGGTCCGGGGGGAAATCGTCGCGGACATGCCGCTCCAGGTGGACGGCACCACCGCCAGCCTCCTGGCGTGCACGTCGTCGGACGGACAGGGCGCCACCCGCGCGTGTGGCCTGGTGGTGGAGGGGCAGGGCACCTGCACGCCGGGCACGTCGGTGACGTTGACCAGCGGTGGCAGCTGTCACCGCAACATCCCCGGGGCCTGCGCGGGCTCGCCGGTGATGCGGGTCTGCTCGGGCGAACAGCCCTGCGAGCACCAGGGCACGGGCTACCTTGTCACGGGAGCGCCGATGTGCGGCTTCTCCGCGTGCCCCTCCGCCGTCTTCACCTGCCCGGCCAGCGGCATCTACACCGTGCTCGCCGGAGCCTCCGCGCCGGGGGCCCCCTGGGGCCTGGACCTGGTCAGCAGCGTGGGCGTCTTCCCCGCGACGACCCGGGAGCTGCGCGCGGAGAAGCTCGTGGGCGCCCGGCTGCGGACGAACGACGGCACCAGCACGGGCCCGCTGCTGGAGGTGTCGGAGGTCACCAACGCCTCCACCGTCCCCATCACGGAGTCCCCGGGCACGTGGGACCCGAGCGGCAACACCTTCCTGTACTCGGTGAAGGTGCTGAACTCGGACTTCCAGCCGCTGGGCACGCTGTGTGGAAGCAACCCGGATCCGCACGCGGGCCCGGGCCTGGCCGTGCCGGTGCGAGGGCTCTACGACCTCCTGGGCAACCGCACGGAGAGCACCGCCGCCTTCACGTTCGGCTGTGATTACGCGGTCATCGCCAAGTGCTACCGCTGGGGCTACAAGCCCTGGCTGGACGGGGCACAGGACGGGCCCACGACGAAGGCGCACTGGAGCTGCACCCGCATGGCGCGCGCCGACTACTGCGGCAACGGCACCTCGTACACGCGTGACGGCACCCCCATCCGCCTGTGGGACGATCTGTATCCCACCATCAACGCGCCTCCCGCCAACCCCATCCCTCCGGCGGGGGTGGAGTTCGAGGCGGGGTGGAAGCCCACCGGCCCCGCGTGTCTGAGCCACTGGCGTTGGAAGTCATTGGACGCGAGCTGCACCAGCCTGTCCTGGCCCATCTATGACAGCACCGGGAAGGTCACCAACGACTGCCGTGACTTCCCGGAGGATGGCTGCGCGCCCATCTGCGACGACGCGAAGGAGGCCGCCCTGCTCTATGGCGCGAACGTCTTCAACGAGTCCTCCAGCCACTGACCCGACGGGGGGGCGGCGCGGAGCTCAGTCGAGCAGTTGTCGGCTGAACTCCGTGCGCCACAGCTTCGGGTCGGCGCCGGACTCCGGGCCCGCGACATAGACCTCCCAGAAGTCCTGGCCCGTCTTGAGGCCCTGGGCCTGGACCCAGGCATTGAACTCGCCCCAGGCGGCCCCCATGCCCTCATAGGGGCCCTGGTAGACGGTGCGAACCACCTTCATGACGGGCCACAGGCCGGGCCGGACGCGCCCCTTGGTCTGGACCGGCGCCGTGACGGGGACGCTGATCTCGAAGTCGAACACCTGCGGGTCGGTGCGCCGGTGGTGCGTGAACCAGGGGCCCGCGGGGGCGATGCCCTGGGCGGCCACCGTGGCCATCAATTCAGAGATGCCCGGGCCCATGACGGTCCGGATCTCGTTCCGGGCCACGGTCACGGGGATGACCGCGGTGAGCTGGGCAACGGTCTGGACGATGCGAGGGGTCTCAATCATGGGGCTGCTCCTCTGTCATTCCTGAAGGGCGTTGTAACCCGGGGCCCTGACCTTCTCCAGGCTGCCGGGGAGCACCCATTCGTGGGCCTCCGCGTCACGGCGGAACGCGCCGGGTGCGACGCCGAGACAGCGCTTGAACGCCCGGCTGAAGGCCGCCTCGGACTGGTAGCCCAGGCGGCTGGCCACGTCCGCCAGCCCGGCGTCTTCTTCCCGCAGCATCGACGCCGCGACCTGCATGCGCCAGTGCACCAGGTACTGCATCGCGGGCATCCCGACGCGCTGGGTGAAGCGCGCCGCGAAGGCGGAGCGTGACATGGCCGCCTCCTTCGCCAACGCCGCCAGCGTCCAGTCGCGCGCGGGGTCGCGGTGGATGAGGACGAGCGCGCGTCCCACCTGCGGATCCTGGAGCGCGCCGAGCCAGCCCGTCCTCGCCTCCGGCGCGTGCGCGAGCCAGGCGCGGATGGTCTGGATGACCAGGATGTCCGCCAGCCGGGTGACGACGGTCTCCCCACCGGGCCGGAGCGCCTCGGCCTCCGCCGCCATGAACCGGATGGTGCCGTGCAGCCACTCGGGGTTCGGCGCGTTGGAGGCGGCGACGCGGATGACCTCGGGCAGCAGGCCGACGAAGTGGCGCGCGGTCGGATGATCGAAGCGGACCGCGCCGCAGACCATCTTCGTCGCGGCGCCGGTGCCGCCGTGGCGCAGGATTTCGTAGCGGTCGCTGACGGCCTCGCGCGGCAGGTCGAACAGCGGGGCGGGCGTGGCGCCGGGTTCGCTCACCAGTTGGTGGCAGCTGCCCTGACGCACCAGCGCGAGGTCGCCGGGCTGGAGCAGGATGCGGTCGTGGCCCTCGACCTCGAGCCAGCACTGCCCCGACGTCACGACGTGGAACATCATGCACTCGGGGATGGCCGGCAGCGCGAGCCCGAAGGGCGCGGAGAGCTCCGAGCTGCAGCAGAACGCCCCGCGCATGCGCAGCAGGTGCAGCGCCTCTCCGAGCGGATCCACCGAGCGCCAGACGTCCCGTTCATCCATGCCGGTGAGTGTGGAGGACGCGGGCGCACAGCGTCCAGCGGGCTGGACGTTCGGGCATGAATCCTGGACCTGCTGTCATTGAGAGACACAGGCGACGCGCGGATATTGGACGGCATGCAAGTCACCCAATCACAGGGAGGTCGCGGAATGATTGCCGTCATGGGAGCCACCGGTCGCACCGGCAAGAAGGTCGTCGAGGGGCTGTTGCGCGCGGGTGAGAAGGTGCGCGCCATCGGACGTTCGGAGGCGTCGCTGGCCAATCTGGCCCGCGCGGGGGCGGAGGTCCGGGTCGGGGACTCCAGCGACGCGGGCTTCCTGACGGAGGCCTTCCGGGGCGCCAGCGCGGCCTACACCCTGTTGCCGTATGACCCGCGGGCGGCGGGCTACCGTGCGCAGCAGGCGCGGATGGGTGAGGCCGTCACCACCGCCATCCGGGAGAGCGGCGTGGGCCACGTCGTCGCGCTCAGCAGCGTGGGCGCGGACCGGGGGGTGGGCACGGGCCCCATCGACAGCATGCACGACCAGGAGGTGCGGCTGCGCAAGCTCACGGGGGTGAACGTGCTGGCGCTGCGGCCGGGTTCGTTCTTCGAGAACTTCTTCGACGTGCTGCCGGTCATCCGTCACCAGGGCCTCAACGCGGACGTCGTGGAGCCCGGGCGCCCCGTCCCGATGGTGGGGACGCGCGACATCGCCGACGCGGCCGTGGCGGCGCTGCGCGCGCGGGACTGGAAGGGCTTCGTGGTGCGCGAGCTGCTGGGGCCGCGTGACCTTACCTACGACGAGGCCACGCGCATCCTCGGGGAGCGCATCGGTCAGCCGGAGCTGCCGTATGTGAGGCTTCCCCCGGACGAGATGGCGGGGGCGCTCGTCCAGGGCGGCTTCTCCGAGGACATGGCGCGCCTCTACGTGGAGCTGGCCGAGGCCCTCAACGAAGGGCGCGTCCGCTCGGTGGAAGGACGCACGCCCGCGAACACCACGCCCACGCGCTTCGAGGACTTCGCCGACGAGCTGGCCCGCGCCTACGCGGCGATGTGAGGCGTCCTGGACGGCCCGCGGGGGGATGGAGGAGGCTCGCGTCCCATGAGCTGGTCCGCGTCGCAGTACACCCGCTTCGAGGATGAGCGGAACCGCCCCATCCAGGATCTGCTCGCGCGGATCCCCACGACGCAGGTGGGGACCGCGGTGGATATCGGCTGCGGGCCCGGCAACTCCACGGAGCTGCTGCGCCTGCGCTTTCCCAAGGCTGTCATCACCGGGATGGATGGTTCAGCGGACATGATTGAAGCCGCGCGCAAGCGGCTGCCGGACGTCCAGTTCGACATCGCTGACATCGCCACCTGGCGCCACCCCGGCCCCTTCGACGTCATCCTGGCGAACGCCGTGCTGCAGTGGGTGCCGGACCATGCCTCGCTGCTGCCGGCGCTCCTGGACAGGCTGGCGGCAGGAGGAAGCCTGGCCGTGCAGATGCCAGACAACCTGGATGAGCCCGCGCATCGCTTGATGCGTGAGCTTGCAGAAGACAGCGCGTGGTCCGCGAGGATGACGGGCGCCTTGAGCGCGCGCGTCCCCCGCCATGGCGCGGAGTGGTACTACCGGACGCTGCGCGATGCCGGCGCCACGGTGGACCTCTGGCGCACGACCTATTTCCACCCGCTGGCCGGGGGCGCGGCGGCGGTGGTGGAGTGGTTCAAGGGCTCGGGCCTTCGTCCCTTCCTGGAACCCCTCGACGAGACCGAGCGGGCGGACTTCCTCGCCCGGTATCAGGCGGCGCTGGCCCAGGCCCATCCAACGCTGCCTGATGGCACGGTGCTGTTGCCCTTCCCCCGGCTGTTCTTCGTCGCGACCCGCTGAGCAACGGAAAGTGGCGCGGGAGTTTCACCGTGACAGTGAATTCAGCTCGCGGTGGCGGCGCGTGGTTTCCGTGCTTCGTCGCCGTGGCGTCGACTAGCGTCACGCCGCATGAACACCCGCCTTGCCTGCTTGTTCCTCACGACCTGCATCGCTGTCTCCAGCGCGGAGGCGAAGCCGTACCGCGCCATGGTGACGCGCACCGCGACCACCACGAAGAGCGGCAACCTGGAGCTGGGCCTGCGCTACCAGGGCTTCTTCGCGCTGGACCTGGACGAGTCACAGCCCTACCAGCAGGTCTCCCCGAGCCTGCGCTTCGGCATCACCGACAACCTGGAGGCGAACCTCTACCTGGAGCTGCTCGCGCTGGGGCTCCCCGGTGACGAGGATTTCAAGGTCGCCTTCGGTGACATCCCGCTGGGATTGCAGTGGACGTTCCTGGAGACGAGCCAGGCGGCGCTGGCGGCGTACGGGCGTGTCACGCTGCCCACGGGCCCCAGCGACGAGGACGGCATCATCCCCAGCCTGTCCGACGGCACCTGGGACTGGGAGGGCACGCTCGTGGGCGAGCTGCGCGCGAGCAAGGACCTGCGCTTCATGCTCAACGCCGGCTACTTCCACCAGGGCACGCGAGACCGGGACCCCCGGCCCGACTTCGACGTCCCGGACGCAGTGCAGCTCGCGGTGGCGGGCACGTACAACCTGGACAAGTTCACGATGCTGGGGCTGGAGGTGGTGAGCCGCTTCTACTTCGAGGACGTCATCACCCCGGTCTGGCGGGACAATGCCAACCAGGTGGAGATCCTCCCGGTGGTGCGTCACGAGGCGTTCCCCGGGCTGGTGCTGGAGGCCGTGGCGGGCATCGCCGTCACCGAGAACCTGCGGGAGATCTACCAGTTCCGCCTGCTGCTCGGTGCCACCTACGAGTTCGACATGGCCTCCGGGCCGAAGCTGCCCAAGAGCCGGGATGAGCTCCGGCCGCCCGCCCGGCCCGCGCCCAAGCGCCGCCGCTAGAAGAGGGAGTCCAGGCCGGTCTTGACCCAGTTCTTCACGGCGTCGGCCTTGTCGCCCCAGCTGTTCCCGTGGGGTCCGGCGATGTCCACCATGCCGTTGACGCCGCGCTCGCGCAGGTCCTCGCCGGCCTTCACGGGATCCTTCGCCTCGCCCCACACGGAGACCGTGCCGGCGGGGAGGAAGGTCTGGATGGCCTCGTCGGTCAGCTTGTCGTGGCGCACCACGAAGGTGGCCGGTCCGCCCAGCTCCCGGGCCAGCGCGACCATCTTCGCCGCGTCGCCCGCCTTCACCTCTCCGCTGGTGGGCGGGTTGATGGCGAGGATGGCGTTCGGGAAGCGCTCGCGGATCTCCGGGCCCCACTTCTTCATGTCGTCGAAGCTGAGGTTGAGCATCAGCCGCTCTTCGGGGATGCCGACCTTCTCCAACTCGTCGAGGACGGCCGGCATCTGGTCGCCCTCCTTGATGTCCAGCTTGAGCCCGCGTCCGGACTCCTTCCCCATCGTCAGCCACTCGTGGAGGGTGAGGTTGTCCCCGTCCTCGTGACCCGAGTCGTGACGCATCTCCGGGGTGTCGCTGTTGATCTCCTTGCGGACGTCGCCCTCGAACCAGTTGGCGCCGCTGTCCAGCGCGGCCTGGAACTGTTCCTTGGTGTTGGTGCGGTGCGCGTTGCGCGCCTCGGAGAGCGGGAGGTCGCCGGTCCAGGTCGTCCCCACGGGACAGGCCGGGCCGGAGGCGCGCACGGCCGGGGTGGACTGGTAGCTGTCCACCCGGGAGTGGCCGGTGGGCGCGGCGGGCGCTGGAGCGACAGCCTTCGCGGCGGGCGACACTGGCTTGACGGTCGGCCTGGGGAGCGGGACGACCGGGGGGCGGATGCGACCGCCTTGTTCATAGGGCAAGGTGTGACCTCCAATTCGCATTATCGGCGCGAGGTCCCGGAAAGGTGTTTGTGGAGGCCTTGTCGGCAAAGCGCTGCCGCGAGAATCCTCGCAGCGCTTACTCTTGAGTGACGCGGCCGAGCAGAACCCCTGGGCGGACCGCACAAGGACGACGGCCATGCGCAGGCGGCTCATCGTGGTGGTGGCGGTCCTGGTCGGGTGTGGCCTTGCGCTGTTCTGGGGTCTGCGCTCCGGCGGGCCGGAGGCCTCGGAGGACAGTGCTGGAGCCGCCCTGGTGACGCGGGAGGGCCCGGTGGGTGCTCCCGTGCCGCAGCGCTCCGGAGGCGCCGAGGGCGTGGGCAGTACGCCGCCCCTGGCGCGGGCTCCCAGCGAGGCGGAGGGCGTCCTGGACGTGGAGGTGCTCGCGGGTGGGCGGCCTTCGGTCGGAGCCCAGGTGCGGCTCTACTGGCAGGACGGATCCGGGGAGCGCGAGTGGCGACTGGCGGGCTCCGGTGTCGCGGATGCGAAGGGGCACGTCCGGCTGGCGTCCGGGCCCGGGAGCTACCTGGTGGCCGTGCGCGCCGAAGGTCAGGCGCCGCTGCTGCGTGACGTGGTGCGCCCCTACGGAGAGCTGAGCACCGCGCTGCGTGTGTCGCTGGAGCCCGGGCAGACGCTCACGGGCCGCACGGTGGTGCACGGAACGAATGAACCGCTGCCGCTCGTGGAGCTCGTGCTCACGGCGCACGCCCGCGAGCTGGCGCCCTGGCAGCGCGCCGAGGCCCCTGACGAGGAGCGCGTGTATGCGACGAGCGATGCGCGCGGGAACTTCCGCGTGGAGGGGCTCGCGCCTGGGGCCTACCTGCTGGAGGCGCGGGCGCTCGGGCACGCGCGCGCGGTGGAGAGCCGCCTGCGGATCCCCCTGGTGGGGCCGCTGACGGTGGCGCTCCGGGTGGCGGGCGTCATCGAGGGCTTCGTCGTGGACGCGAAGGGGCTCCCGGCCGCGGACGCCGAGGTGCAGGTGGGCGGCAGTCCGGCGCAGGTGGTGACGACGGGCGCGCAGGGAGGCTTCTCCGTCGAGGTGGAGCCCGGCGCCCACACCGTGTCCGCGCGGCGCGGCGAGGAGTCCGGCGCGCTCGACAAGCCCGTCATCTCCACCGCGGGCAGCACCGTGCGCGACGTGCGGATCCGACTGGGGCCCGGTGCGGTGCTGGAGGGCCGCGTGGTGGAGAAGTCCTCGGGAGGGCCGGTGGTGGGGGCCCGCGTCGACGTCAGCTTCGCGGAGGGCGATGGGGATTCTGGCTTCGCCCTGTCGGACGCGGAGGGACACTTCGTGGTGCGGGGGCTCGCTCCTGGCAGCTACGACGCGAGGGTGAGCGCTCCGGGCTACTCGCCCACGGCGCGCAACGGGCTGACGGTGGGGCAGGGTGAGCGCTTCCCCGTGGACCTCGTGCTTTCACGGACTGGCGCGGTGGAGGGCCAGGTGCGCGACAGCGCTGGAGCGCCGGTGGCGAACGCCCGGGTGTCGAGCGTCGACAACTGGAGCAATGGTGTGGAGAGCGCTCCGGTGCAGGCGCGCACCGACGCCGCGGGACACTACCGGCTCGAAGGGCTCTCCACCGGACGCATGTATCTCACCGCGCAGCGTGAGGACTCGACGGTGGGCGTCCGCCAACAGGTGGACGTGGGAGAGAACGGCACGGCCCGCGCGGACTTCACGCTGGAGGGCACGGGCATCGTGGAGGGCGTGGTGCGCGCGGTCCGGGGCTCGCTTCCCGAAGGGCCGTTGGAGGTGACGGCGCTCGCGGAGGGAACGACCACGTCCGGTATCCCGGACGTGGGCCGGGTGGGCGTCGGAGCGGGGGGAGGCTTCCGGATGTCTCTTCCGCCGGGCGGCTACACCCTGCTGCTCACGGCGCGCCACCGCTTCTCCTCGGGTGCGCAGCGGCAGGTCCGCGTGGAGGAGGGGAGGACGGTCCACGTCGAGTTCACCTGGGAGGACACGCAGGACGAGAACGAGTACCGCGGCAGCGTCCTCGAACCGGATGGCACGCCCTCGCCGGGGGCTGCCATTACGCTCACGGCCGCGGAGGGACGGGGCATCCCGCTGATGATGGGATCCGCGGATGAAGAGGGCCGCTTCGCCATCTCGCTTTCCCGGAAGGCGGTCCCCGCCACACGCCGCGTGATGTTGAGCGCGCGCAATGGCGGACGCTCGAGTGACGCGGTGCCTGTGAATGCGGAGCAGGAGGTGGTGGTGAAGCTGCGACCCTCGGCCTCCCTGCGAGGCAGGGTGGTGCGCGACGGTGAGCCCGTGCGGGGTTTCACCCTGGCCCTCCAGCTCCAGAAGGGCTTCCTTACGCAGGGACAGGGGCCGTGGGAGTTCGCGGGCGAGCGCTTCGAGCTGCGGGACGTGCCGGCTGAGCCCATCCGGGTGGTGGCGAGGACGGCGGACGGTTCCAGCGGTGAGGTTTCGGTCTCGCCCGGCGTGGGCGCGGCGCTCGAAGTGGACATCCCCCTGAAGGCTTCAGCGACCGTGCGGGGCCGGGTGCTGGACGCAGCCACGAAGGCACCGATTCCCGATGCGTTCATCTTCATCGAGGGCGAACCGAACACGCCGCTGGGCATTGAAGTGGATGCGGAGGGGCGCTTCACCATCAGCGGCGTGCGCGTGGGCGAGCGCGTCCTCATCGTCATGGGCGGCCCGTCCCAGGGGCGCGTGCGGCGTGTGCTGAAGGTGAAGGAGGGCGAGGTGATTGACGTAGGCGACGTGACGCTGGGGACGGTGCCGCCGCCTCCGGATCCGCCCGCCCCCTGAGGTCAGCGCTCAGCCGCGCCCGCGCCGCCAGCCTGGAGGGCAGCCGTCGCGCAGCACCTCGGCCACGGCCACCGCGCAGGCGAAGCTGGTCGTCATGGGGGCCTGCATCCAGTGGCCTCCCATGTAGAGCTTCACCTCGCGCTCCTGCACGACATGGTCGACCTTCACGTCGGGGTGGGCCTGCTCCATGAGCGCGGGGTCGCCCACCGACACCACCGACTCCAGCTGCGCGGGCAGCGTGGGCACTCCCCCCGCGGCGCAGGCGATGACCGCTCCTCGCGCCACCGCGCGGTCGATGACCTCACGCATCGGCGTCTCCAGCGCGCGCAGCGTCGTGCCCAGGCTCAGGTTGAGCAGGTCCACGCCCACCTCGTCGAGCATCCACCCCAGCGCCTCCACGAGGCACAGCGAGTGCCCGCGCACTCCCTGGTCGAGGACGCGCGCCACGTACAGCTCCACGTCCGGCCAGGGACGGACCTGGTCGTAGAGGATGCTCAGGATGGCCGTGCCGTGCCCGTGCGTGTCCTCCAGGTCCAGCGTGCTCGCGCCCGCCCGCCACGCCTCCAGCTCCGGGCGCTCGTAGGCGCGCGTCTCCAGCACCTGCGCGTCCAGGTCGAGCGTGAAGCACGCCGCCCCCGTGAGAGCAATCGCATGCTCGCGCAGGAAGGCCACCTCCACGCCGCTGTCGATGATGCCCACCTTCTTCACGGGGCGCCTCCAGGCCCCGGGGGCCTCCCGTGCCCGAACTGCCGGAACACATACGTCCCCAGCGACACGGACTCCCTGCGCGGCGGGTCCTCCCCCGGCACGAGCACGGTCAACTGGACGAGCGATCCCGCCAGCAGCATCGCCACGCAGAGCCCCGCGACGAGCAGGAGCGTGAGGGTGCCAATCCGCCGCACGACGAAGAGGCCCGGGTGCTCCGGGTCCTCCACCAGGGGCAGGCGCGCGGGGAGCGGCGGGGGAGGGCGTGGAGGCTCATGCGTCATGACAGGTCACTCCCAGCGCCGCGTCACGCGGCATCCGCCTCGCCCACGCCCGCGCGGTACAGCCGCTGATAGGGAGCACAGCGCGCGAGCAGCTCCGCATGCGGGCCCCGGCCCACGAGCCTGCCTCCCGCGAGCATCCACACCTCGTCGGCCAGCGTCGCGTTGACCAGCCGGTGGGTGATGAACAGCACCGTCTGGCCCCGCTCCCGGGCCCGCGCGAGCAGCGCGTGGACGATGGCCGCCTCGGTCTCCACGTCGAGCTGGGACGTCGCCTCGTCCAGCAGCAGCACGGGCGCATCGCGCAGCACCGCCCGGGCCAATGCCAGCCTTTGTCTCTGTCCTCCGGAGAGGCTCGCCCCCGCCTCCGCCACCGGCGTGTCGTAGCCCCGGGGCAGCGCGTCGATGACGGGCTCCAGCCCGCACAGCCGCACCGCGTCCCGCAGGTTCTCGTCGGACACGCCGGGAAGTCCCAGCGTGAGGTTCTCGCGCAGCGTGCCGTGGTACAGCTCCACGTCCTGCCACACCACGGCGAGCTGCCGGCGCAGCTCGGAGAGCTCCAGCGTCCGCGCGTCGTGCCCGTCGTACAGCACGCGCCCCCGGCCCGGCTCCTCCAGCCGCGTCAGCAGCCGCGCGAGCGTCGTCTTCCCCGAACCGCTCGCCCCGACGATGGTCACCACCGCCCCGGGCTCCACGCGAGCGCTCACCTCGCGCAGCACGTCCTGATCCGCCGCGTAGCCGAAGGACACACCCTCCAGCTCCACCCCGCCGCCCAGCCGCCGCGCCACCGGAGCCGGCAGCCGCAGCGAGCCGTTCGGATCCTGCTCCGGCGTCTCGTGCAGGTACTCGAAGAAGCGCCGCAGGTGCACCCCGCGCTGGTGCATGCTGGTGACGAAGGCGATGACCTCGATGACCGGCCCGCGCAGGTACGCGGCATAGGCCACGAAGGCCACGAACCCTCCGAGCGTCAGCTTCCCCTGGAGGATGAGCCGCCAGCCCAGCCACGTGAAGAGGGCCGTCTGGGCCGCCTCCACGGTGCGCTCGAACATCCGCAGCCGCCCCTCCACCCCATGCGCCCGCAGGTGCGCGCGCAGCACCGACCGCATCAGCCCCGCCGCGCGCTGATAGACGAAGGGCTCCAGCGCCAGCACCTTCGTCGTGCGGCTCTGTCGCAACGTCTCCACCTGCAAGGCATTGAGCGAGCCGTGCACGCCCATCACCTCCTGCCACGCGCTCCCCATGGCGCGCCCCATGACGAGCGGCACCGCCACCACGAAGGGCAGCGTGGCCAGCGCCGCCAGCGCCAGCTCCCAGTGGAGGGACGCCAGGGTGAAGGGAATGACAATCACGAAGGTGAGCTGCGAGAAGACGAGCCGCAAGAGGCCCAGCACCAGCGACATGCCGGCCTTCGCGTCCTCGAAGCGGCTGGTCAGCTCCCCCACCTGCCGCCGGGAGAAGAAGCGGTCCGGCAGGTGTTGCAGGTGGTTGAAGAGGTAGAGCGCGGCGGAGCTCTCCAGCTTGATGTTCAGGTAGGACGAGTAGTAGCCCAGCAGCGCGTCCGCCAGCGCCGCCGCCACCGACGCTGCGAAGATGCTGACCACCAGGACGTGGAGCAGCTCCAGGTCCCTCAGGGACGAGACGTGGTCGAACAGCAGCCGCGTGAGGAAGGGCGGAATCAGGCAGAGCAGGGTGATGACGGGGCCCAGCAGCGCGCCCCGGGCCAGCGACCCCCACGCGGGCCGCAACAGCCGCAGCAGCGCGAGCAGGTAGCGCGCGGACTGCCGCAGCCCCGGCGGGGCCTCCTGCATCGCGCCATTGGGTTCCATCACGAGGCCATCACAGGTGCGTGAGCACGCCCTGCGCCAGCGCGTCCGCTTCCTCGGGGATGGCGTAGACGCGCAGCCCGGTCCGCTGCTCCATCCGCCGCCGCGCGTCCTCCAGCACCTCGTCGCGGACGCCCAGGAACCACGTCTCGGTCCACCGGCTGCCGAGCAGCTTGCGCCCGCCCATCATCGCCAGGCCCACCACCGTGCAGGGCACGCCGTGCTCGCGGGCCAGCGTCTCCAGGTATTCGCGTGTCGCGAGCACGTCCTCCGCCCGCGTGTCCACCGACACGCTCAACACCACCAGCCGCGGCAGGAACGTCTCATAGATGAGCGTGGAGGCATTGGTCCGGCGGTCCGCGCCGGCCGGCGAGTAGAGCAACCCGTTCTGCCCGCCGGTGATGACCAGGTCGCAGCCCTGGGCCAGCTCCGCCATCAGCCGCCGCTCGAACGCCAGCCGCTGCGGAGGCTCCACGCGCAGCACGCGCGAGTAGCCGGTGTCCGCGCCCAGCAGGATGCCCGTGGGCTCCGTGGCGTGGTGGCGCACGCGCACGTGCTTCGCCAGCGCCTCGCGCAGGTAGACCTGCGTGGTGAACTTGCCCTGCACCGTGTCCGTGCCGAAGACGCCCAGCAGGTTGCGCGGCCCGTAGTCCACCGGGCCCGGGTGCGCGAGCGCGTCCTGCTCCGGCACCGCCACCCGGAAGAAGAGGGACGGGTCCGGCTCCAGCCCGTCGAACAGGTCGTAATAGAGGATGTCGTCGTACAGCGACACCACCGGCAGGCGCCTGCGCGTGGCCACCTCCAGCAGCGCCCGGACGTGCGGGACCTCGGACTCGAAGTTGAGCGAGCAGGTGAAGATGACCGCGTCGAAGTCATGCTTCGCGATGTCCGCCGGATCGCTGCACACCGGCACGGACAGCGCCCCGGCCTGGATGTACGCGCCCGCATCGCTCAGCGACACCGTGTCGTCGAAGACGACCGACGCCGGCGCGAGGCTCTGGTCGCGGAAGCGCAAGAGCGCGTAGCCCTCCTTGTTGTATTTGAAGACGGCGGTCCGCTTCCCCGCGAGCACCTCCGTCACCCTCGCGCGCGTGTACAGGTGGCGGCTGCGCAGCGTGGGGGCCTGCTGGATGGGCAGGTACTGGTCGCCCTCCCAGATTTCACCCAGCTTCCGGTAGAGCACCTCCGGGTCGTACTTGGGATAGGTCCGGGTGTCCGGCGCGATGAGCAGCGGCACGCCGTAGTCCGGCATCTGGAAGGTGTGCTCGCGCCCGGAGCCCTCCACGCGCAGCGCATAGCGACCCTGCGGGTGCAGGAGGAAGTACTGGAAGCAGACGCGCAGCCCCGCGACGTCCACCACCTCGGGGTCGAGCGTGAGCTCCCGGCGCGCGTCTGTCTTTGAGCCCTCGCGGGACAGCCGGCGCAGGTGGAACGGCGGCGGCGTCTCCTCGCCGGGCTCGCCGGGCTTGCCGACGTGGACGAGCACGCACTTGAACGGGTCCACCGGGAAGGCCGTGAGCAGCTCGGGCGTGAAGGCCGGCAGGCGTGACACGACGTCCGCGAAGCGCGCCAGGAACAGCGCGCGCGCCCGCTCCCGCTGGGACGGGTCCGGCATCATGAAGAGCAGGTCGCTGCCGCTGAGCACCTCGAAGCGGCGCCAGGTCTCCCGCGTCTCGGCATCCACCGGCTCCGGGATGT
The DNA here is from genome assembly GCF_003611735.1 of Corallococcus sicarius. Taxonomy (GTDB): domain Bacteria; phylum Myxococcota; class Myxococcia; order Myxococcales; family Myxococcaceae; genus Corallococcus; species Corallococcus sicarius. The sequence goes on from NZ_RAWG01000034.1 coordinate 38,764, forward strand.
GGGCCTCCGCGAGCTTGATGAGCGCGTACATCCAGCAGTTGCCCGGCGTCAGCCAGTGCTCGCTGTAGAAGTCCCGCCCCCACGTCGAATAGTAGAGCCGGGGCAGCGACGGGGGCGTGGGCGGCGACGACACGGTGACGGCCGTCTCACGGGGCTGCGCGGGCTGCATCACGCCGTCCAGCCACGCGATGCCCTCGTGCCACCAGTGGCCGAACAGCTCCGTGTCGAAGGCCAGCACGAACGTCTGCCCGTCCTGGACGAGCGAGCGGCGCGACTCCAGCAGGTCCCAGAACGCGCGCACGTGGTGGGGCACCTGGGCGCGGGCGGCCTCGCCGTCGTAGAGCCCCTTCTCGCCCAGCCCCACCTTCTGGCCGCTCACCGCGTGGTACTTGAGGCCCGTCCACACGTGCCCCCGCTTGTGGGCGGGCACGGGCACGCCCAGCTCCTCGAAGTACTCGGGCCTCACGTCGAAGCCCACGTCGCGGAAGAACTCGCGGTAGACGGGATGGGCCGGGAACGTGGAGTCGGGCGACTTCCACAGGTGCAGACCGATGCGGTAGTCGTGGACGAGCACCTCCAGGTCCTCGTGGCGGAACACGCCGCTCGGGTCCTGGGGTTGGGATGCGCCAATGCCATTGAGGCTGAGCGCGGTGCGGCGGATGCCGTGGCGCGTGAGCACGCGCTCGAGCCCCGGCTGGAAGGCACACTCGGGCAGCCAGAAGCCGTCCGGCTCGCGGCCGAAGACCTCCTGGAACGACTCCACGCCCCGCGCCACCAGCCGGTCCGCGGTGGCGGGCTCGAAGAAGGGCAGGAAGTTGTGCTGCGGCGAGGACGTCCACAGCTGCACGCCCGGCAGCCGCGAGCGCCCGAGCTGTGCGAACACGTCTCGCAGGCTGTGCTCCCTCAGGAACGCCAGGCTGTCCTCCACGCGCCGCAGGTACATGCCCGCGGTGTGGTGGACCCGGGCGAGCGCCTCGTCGGAGAGCGACTGCGGGAACTTCTCGTAGCGGTTGTAGAGCTCCAACCGCGACGTGCGCTCCAGCTCGCGCGTGGCGATGCGCCCGAGCAGGCGCAGGTAGCCCGTGTAGCGCTCCTCGCAGGCGAGGAGCTGATCCACGAGGCACGGGGTGAAGGACATCACCAGCGTGCCGTCGAAGCGCCGGGAGTCCCAGCGCTCCAGCATCCGGAACAGCGGGATGTACGTCTCCGTCAGCGCTTCGAAGAGCCAGTTCTCCGGCTCATCGAAGAGGGGGCCCTCGCCCAACACCTGCGGCATGTGGGTGTTGAGGATCAGGGTGAGGCGGGTATTCATGGTGGGACCGCGAGACGGATGAAGCGCAGGAGGCGGGGGAGGCGGAAGGCTAGGAGATGCCGCCGCTGCAGTCCTCGTAGGGGGACGTGGCGCCATCCTCCGAGCACAGCCGGTGGGCCGGGTTGTAGAGGTCCTGCCAGACCGTGCCCGGCCCCGACGCGACGAGCGTGTACGTGGTGGAGGAGAAGTTCGACGTGGCGAAGCCCGCGACGTCCGGCCCCCCGTTCACCTGCTCCAGCAGCTCCGAGACATCCTTGCGCGTGTAACGCATCCGTGGCCTCCGTGTGTGTGATTGCGGCCCTAGTAGCAGTGGAAGGTGGACGCGTCCTCGGCGGTGACGCGGCCCCCGTCCTCGCACACCCAGCGGGTGCCGTAGGTGTCCTGCCACACCTGTCCGCCGCCGAAGGACGGGACCAGGTTCCAGTAGGAGCCGCCAAAGTTCGACATGGAGAAGCCCGAGACATCCGGGCCGCCATTCACCGAGTCCAACAGCTCGCTGACGTTCTTGCGCGTGTATCGCATGGGGGACCTCGTGTGTGTGATTGGAGGGCGCTAGCAGCTGCCGCCAGCGTCCTCGCTGGGGATCTGGCCGCTGTCCTCACAGAGCCTGTGGCTGGGGTGGTAGATGTCCTGCCAGATCATCGCGCCAGCGGAGGGGACCAGGGTGTACGTGTAGCCGCCAATGTTCGACATGGCGAAGCCCGTGACGTCGGGGCTGCCCTGAACCGTGTCGAGCAGCTCGGAGATGTTCTTGCGCGTGTACCGCATGGATGGCTCTCGGGAGGTGGGGGGGGGGCCGCGAAAATCGGAATCCTAGGAAAGGGCGCGGAAGGGGGCAAGCCGGCGTTACTTCACGCCCCCGAGCCACGAGCCCCACCGGACGATCTTCGTGCCGCCCTCGGACTCGAGCTTGCCCCCGGCGACGACGCGCTCGGTGGTGTTGGAGAGCGGCTGGAAGCGCGCTTCGTAGGGCATGCCGGCGAGCGCCGGGGCCCACGGCTCGGCCGGGGAGGTCTCCGTGAAGACGCGCTGGGTGCCCTCCACGTCCTCGCGGCTCTGACGGGTGAGGGCGGGCACGGCGCGGTCCTGCACGGTGAAGGTGGTCCGGGTGGCGGGCGCGGCGGCGGAAGGCCCCTCCTCCGAGGTCAGCGCCTCCCAGGGCAGGCCCATCAGCAGCTCCTCGAGGGCCTCCGGCTCGGCCTCGGAGAAGTCGGTGCAGGGCGCCTCGTCGGTGTCGGGGTTGATGGGGGCTTCCGTGCGCAGGAAGTAGCCGCGCTCGGCGGCGAAGCACACGCGCTGCACCCCGGGCGCGGGGCCCACGTCCACGCGCCGCTCATAGAAGGCGCCCGGGCCCAGGGGCCGGTCCAGCGAAGGCACGGGGGCGTTGGCGCCCTCCGAGCCCTCGCGGAACTCGCGCAGCGTCAGCTTGAAGCCGCCGGGGATGTGGAAGCCCGCCGCCTCGGTGCTCGCCTCGAGCAGGCCGCGGGTGAGGTAGAGCGGGCCCGGCGCATTGGCATACACGCGCGCGCGCAGGGGGCCGTCCACGGGGCGCTGATCACTGACGTAGCGCAGGGCCTCCCAGGTGCGGCCCGCGTGGGTGGGGACCTCCGCGGAGGCCTCGCCCCCATGCGGCACGTCCAGTGGACGCGTCGTCTCAGCGCGCACGGGGACCAGCAGGTCCTGCGCCAGCCGCGGCTGCGGCAGCGGCTTGCCCGCGTCGTCCGTGAAGGCCGCGCGCACCCAGACCCACGGCTGCTTCACCGCCACCACCTCCAGCGTCAGCAGTCCGCCCACGGTGCGCGCGGTGCCGCCGCGGGGGTCGGGGCCCTGGGTCGCGGAGAAGGTGTAGGTGACGCGGTCGCCCACGCGGGCGCGCTTCCAGGCGTCCGCGTCCTGCACGGGCGCGGGCTGCTGGACCTGCGTGTCCGAAGGGGAGGGGCCGCGCGACTTCGCGCTCTCGCAGCCGGGGAGGAACGACAGGGCCGCGCCTAGCAGCACGGCGACAGGGAAGGGGGAGTGGCGCATGGGCATACGGGACGAGATACACCCGGAGTGCATTCATGCGATGGGTGACTGAGACCCCAGGGCAGGTGACTGATTCAAAGACACCACTGTCCGAATTTCGGGGCACCCCCTCACAGCGGGCAAAAATCCCGTCAGGGCAGCCACTTGGGACTCCAAGTGTCACGACTCTTTACAGTCTCGCCCTTCTGGCATGGAGTCTTGGGGCTCCACGCTAATCAACAATTGCCGGCTATTCCCCTCTGGATGCCTGAGTGGCCCGACAGTTGCTGAGTGGGCAGGCACGCGGTCCGCGGCTGACGGGAAGGTCAGGCGGCTGCGCATCCCCCGACTGAGTGGAGAAAAAGACATGTTCAAGAAAGCGGCAGTCCTCGTGGCGAGCTGTGGCGCGTTCCTGTCCGGCTGCGGTAGCGACCCGCAGGTCGAGAACCAGCAGATCGTCTCCAACCTCATCGAGGCTGGTTTCCCCGAGAACGACATCATGGTCGTCGACGACCAGGTGTACGTCGGCCGCGACGCGCACGTGACGCTCGAGGCGTCCGCGGAGATGCTCCAGACGGACCAGAGCACCCAGGAGCAGTACCGGACGACCAACCTCGTCGCCAGCAGCGTGACGAAGATCTGCATCAACCCCACCTCCGGGTTCAACAGCTACACCCGCCTCAGCCAGGGCCTGGACCTGGCCATTGCCAACTACAACGGCCTGGGGCTGTCCTTCACGATGGCGCGCGGCCCGACCACGGGTTGCAGCGCGAACATCACCGCGACGACCATGTCGGGCGCGGGCGGCTCCGCCGGCTTCCCCTCGGGCGGTCGTCCCTACGGGACCATCAACATCGGCACCGGCCTGAACACCTACAGCGTTGACGTGAACGAGCACGTCATCACCCACGAGCTCGGCCACGCGGTCGGCTTCCGTCACTCGGACTACTACAACCGCGCCATCAGCTGCGGCAGCGGCGGCAACGAGGGCACGGCGGGCGTGGGCGCCATCCTCATCCCCGGCACGCCGAGCACGGCGACGGTCGGCGGCTCGGTCATGAACTCCTGCTTCCGTTCGACCGAGTCCGGCGAGTGGACCAGCTCTGACCGCACCGCGCTGAACGCTCTCTACTAAGACATGGCAACAAGGCCCCCCGGTTTCTTCATGACGCTGCGGGGCCGCATCCTCGTGGGCACCGTCCTCCTTGGCCTCGCGGCCTGTGGGGAGACGGTGCCCGCGGTGCCGGAAGAGGAGGAGGATCCGCCCGTCTGTGGAACTCCGACCGTGCCGGAGGTGGGAAGCCTTTCGCAGTGCGGCCCCACCGCTGACTTCACCCCCATCAACAGCTACCAGGGCGAGCTCGCGGACGGCGTCCAGGCCACCGAAGACGCTGTCGTGCTGATTGAAGGGCGCTGCACCGGAACGCTGATTGGCGCGGGCGCGGGACCGGTCGTGGTGACCGCGGGCCACTGTGTCGGGCTGGGCGACCGGGTGCTGATGGTCTTCAACTTCGAGGACGCGTCGGACGGGGACCCGCTGGTGACCGAGGGCACCGTCATCGAGCAGGCGCTCGAACCCGACTACGCGCTCATCGCGCTGGACGTGCTCCCCGCCGTTAGGCCGGTGGTGCTGTCGGCGCGGTCCAGCGAGCGGCTGGCCATCATCCAGCACCCCCGGGGGCGGCCCAAGGTCGTCGCCGAAGGCGGATACCTGGATTCATGCCATCAGCTTGTCTATTACTCGGACCTGGACACCCTGGTCGGCAGCTCCGGCGCGGGCGTGCTCAACGCGCAGGGCCACCTGCTGGGCATCCACACCGACGGCGACTGTGACGAAAAGGGCCGCGGATCCAACCGGGGCTGGACCTCGGAGGCGATCGTGGAAGCGTCGCCCTACCTGCAGCCTGGCGACATCGTCGAACGCTGAGGACCCGCTGGCGCGACGCGAGGAGACGTCACGACCATGTGGCGTCGGTCGGCGTCGGAGCTCGAGCTGGGCATCCGCACGGGCCAGGGGCAGCCGCGTGTCTCCGGGAGCCTGCAGTTCGACCTGATCCCTGCGGTCGTGTACGCGGTGACCGCGAGCGGCGTGTACGGCGACCACTGAAGGCCGTTGTCAGCACTGACGCTCCCATGCCGGGAGCGTGGGAAGAACCGCATCACGAATCGGGGGAACGAACATGTTCAAGAAAGCGGCAGTCCTGGTGGTGAGCTGTGGCGCGGTGCTGTCCGGCTGCGGTACCGATGACCCGCGGATCGAGAACGAGCAGACCGTCTCCAACCTGGTCGAGGCCGGGTTCCCCGCCAGCGACATCCGCATCTTCGAGGACGCGGTGTACGTGGGGAACGACGCGCTCGTGTCGCTCCAGGCCTCCCAGGAGATGCTCCAGCCCGGCGAGGGGAGCCAGGAGCACTACCGGACGACCAATGTCGTCAGCAAGAGCCTGACGAAGATCTGCATCAACCCCACCTCCACGTTCAACAGCTACGCCCGGCTGAGCGAGGGGCTGAACCTGGCCATCGCCAACTACAATGCCCTGGGGCTGTGTTTCACCATGGTGCGGGGGCCCTCCACGGGCTGCAGCGCGACCATCACCGCGACGACCATGCCCGGCGTCAGTGGCTCGTCCGGGTTCCCTTCGGGGGGGCGTCCCTACGGGACCATCTCTATTGGCACCGGGCTGAACAGCTACAGCGCCGACATGAACGAGTACGTCATCACCCACGAGCTGGGCCATGCGTTCGGTCTGCGCCACTCGGACTTCTACTATCAGGCCGTCAGCTGCAACACCGGTGGCAATGAAGGCACCGCGGGCATCGGTGCCATCCACATCCCCGGGACGCCGACCACGGCCACGTATGGCGGGTCCATCATGAATGCCTGCCCCAGGAACCCAGAGACGGGCGAGTTCACCAGCACGGACATCATCGCGTTGACGTCCCTGTACAAGTGCTGATCCGCGGGTACTACTCCACCTGCGTGCGGGGTCGGTGAGCCCGCGCTGATCAGCCCCCAGGTGAATGACATGCCCTCCCTTCATGGACGCTTCTTCGCGGCCCGCGGTGTCCTCGCGGGCCTCCTGTTCGGAGCCCTGGCGGCCTGTGGTGGCGACACGGCTCCGGGCCCCGGCGGTCCCTCCGACGCGGGTGTGTCCAGGCCGGATGCGGGCGTGGATGCGGGCCTGCCGCCGCCGGAGATTGTTCCCATTCCCAGTGAGCAGGTGACGCTCTCCGGGCATGCCTACCGTGCGTACCAGCGCCCCGGTGACACCTTCCGCATCGTCTGCGAGGAGCCCTGTCCCATCGAGGAGAGGTACCTCTTCGCGCGCTACGCGGGCTTCCTGGCGGTGAAGGACGACCTGCTGTCGCTGACCGGGGTGGACGTGCCGTCGCGGCTGACGCCGGTGGACATCCACCTGACGGGTGACAGCCTCTGTGGGCCCCGGGTGGGAACCGTGGCCGGGTCGTCGTTCATGAACGTGACCGACCTCGCGCCGGGGCCCGGGTCGAACGTCTGTCTTTGGGAGCTGGAGGCCTCCCGGGCTCCGCTCCCGGAGGTCGCGCGACCCTTGACGGTGGAGAACGCCCTGGCGCGTGAGAACCAGGTGCTGCTGGCGCACGAGTATTCGCATGTCGTGCTCTTCCTTCGTCATGAGCTGTCCTACGAGTGGGTGGTGCGCGCCATCTCGTACCGGGTGGGAGGACAGGCGGACAGCTTCTGCTCCCCGATGAACCGGCAGTTCGCCCCCACCGCCTGGGAGCTCTGCCAGCGCAACGGAATGGACTACGCGCAGCTGGCTGAGAGCCTGCGGAGGCTGGACGCGCTGTGGGTCGCGGGCGAGGGGCTTGAAGACCTCTACCGGGACGTGCCACGCGCCACGTCGGCGTATCAGTACCGGCGCATCCTGGACGGGCTGGTGGGGAGCGACACGCTGGCGGCGTGCCTGGCGGGCGGTGAGCTGTGGGCGAACCAGTGCGGGGACGCCGCGAGGTTCACGCCCGCGGGGGGCACGGTCACGATGTATGGGGGCCTGGTGCACTGGGACCTGCCCGCGGGGGCGCTGAGCGCGGACGTCCAGGTCGAGCCGGGGACCTGGCGCAAGGGGATGGTCGTGCCGGAGCCGTGGTACCCCTTCATGTTTGCTCACGGCTATTCCTTCGAGCCGGCGTCCGTCACGTTCAATCAGCCGGTGCGGCTGACCGTGCGGTACGACCCGGCGCTCATGCCCGACGCCAGCGCGGAGTCGTCACTCACGCTCTACCTGCGGCCGGACGCCCAGCCGGCCCAGGCCGTTCCCGGTGCGGTGGTGGATCCGGTGGCCCATACCGTCAGTGCGCTCGTCACGAAGCTGGGGCGCTACGTCATCGCGCCCCGGTGAGAAGAGCAGGCGAGCGGACCCATGAGTCACGGGACTGACGGCTTTCCGCTGTCAGCTCCCGTCACTATGCTGGAGACCGGAAACCGGCACGAAACATCGGACCCCTTGTCGGTTCACCCTGAAAGGAAGGGTTGAGATGCGTCTCTCCGTCAAGAAGGCAGGCCGCGTGGTGCTCGCCATGCTCACGGGTGCCTCCATGTCGTTTGGTCTCACGCTGGCATTTTCCACGCCCGCGCAAGCGTCGCAGGTGGAGTGCGGTGCCACGGAGTGCAACCAGAGCTGTCAGAGCAAGGGCTTCCGGTTGGGCAAGTGCGTCAACGGAGCCTGCACCTGCTTCTGAGTGACCTGGTGTGAGAACCCCCTGAATGCGAGGCGAGGCCCGGACGCGCTGCCGGGCCTCGCTGGAAGAGAGGACTGCTCAGCTCTCGGCGGACGCGGTCTGCTCGGTGTCCGGGTGCGCGCCGCCGCAGACAGGCGCGGCGGCCTCGGACTGACGGGCCTCGCCTTCCGACACGGAGGCGGTCGTGACCTGTGATCCGGGGGCAGGCTCAAAGCAGTAGCCCGCCGCCTCACACGTGGTGCGATAGGTCCCCTCGTAACAGCCTGAATCGCAGGTCAACCACATGCAGGTCTCATCGCACTGCGGCGGATAGGCAAAGGCAATCGAGGGTGCGAGGGAAAGAACAGCCGAGACACTCATCAGGGATCTCATCAGCGTGCGCATGTGTGCTCCATGTGAGGGGGACTGCGTTGCGAGTGTGAGCCTCTTTGGGAATGGGGTAAATGCGCCATTTCGCATGAGCCACCGCGACACGGTGGAGTGTGTCTGACGACCCTGGGTCCATGGTTGTCACGAAGTAAATTTCTGCCGTGACGGTTGGCTGATTTTGATGTGCCGCAATGTGTAAAGCCGGCATTTGCGGTAATCCACTGAGGGTGATAGATGTCTTCACGCCGCGTCCCTGTTGGGCGTGCGCTCGTGGCAACCCCTGTTCATCCCCGTCCCTGGCCTCCCCACATGGAGAACGCATGACGTTCAAGTCGCTCATTGGTTCGCTGACGCTGGCCTCAATCCTGGTGGGAGGCACTTCCTTCGCGGCTGACAGCTACGAGCCGGTGCCTCCGCACGAGAACGAGCCCAAGCCCGACGGGGAGTCGAAGCTGGAGCGGGTTCCGCTCTCCTCGGTGCTGCGAGATGCGAAGCCGGAGGACCTGGAGAAGGAGCCCGAGGAAGGCTTCCTGCCGGACCTGCCCATCGAGGTGGACGGGGAGACGTACTCCGCCAAGGAACTCCAGGAGAAGGACATCCACCTGTCGCACTACGCGCTGGATGATCGCGCGGCCGAGCGCGGCGTGGTGCTGGGCTTCCGCAAGACGGAGGAGTTCAAGAAGTACCTGGAGGAGACCCAGCAGTTCCCCTCCGAGGAGAAGCCCAAGGGCCTCCAGACGGCCGCCTGCAATCCCTACTCGTACTTCTTCGAGCACGCCGGGTACTGGGGCAACTACTTCGCGGTGTACCCGGGCTACGGCTACAGCTACGTGGGCGGCTACTGGAACGATCGCATCTCCTCCCTCTGGAGCACCCAGTGCGGTCGCTGGACGGTCGTCACCGAGCACTCCAACTACAACGGCCACACGCTGTGGATCAGCCGCTCCTGGGCCCTGCCGAACCTGAGCAACTGGGGCTGGTACACCGGCTGGTGGCCGTTCCGTCGCTGGCACTCGTGGAACGACCGCATCTCGTCGGTCGTCGTCTACTGGTAGCCCCGGAGTGAAGGGGAGGGACCGGAGCCCGTCAGGGCTTCGGTCCCGCAGTCCCCCGCAGCTCCGGTCACTTGCGGCCGGACTCGGCATCACGTCGGCTCGGGATTCCATCGAGCCAGGTGCCTCCGCGGCGCATGAGCAGCGTGGGAAGCCTCCTCAAGGCCCAGGCCGCGGGACTCTCTACCCGCACCGCATCCTCGAACGGGAGGCGACGGGCGTATTTCACCTGGTCCGTCCACATCATCATCGCCTGTTGAGCGGCCTCGTCCTCAGGCCCCCAGACGTAGCAAGCCGTCGTCGACCCAAACCGGCAGAGCGCGCAGAGCTCCACTCCCAGGCCTCGCGCTCGCGCGCGCTCGAAGAGCGGGTGTGCAAGCTGCTCGTTTGACTCTCGCAGCGGCGCTCGAATCGCGATCCGCGGAGCGAAGCTCTCCCCGCCGTCTACGATGACGGGCTTCCGGCGCCTGATGAGCTGAAGGTCCTCTCGGAAGACCCAGGTGAGGTGCGTCGGATGCCCGTCTCGCGCCAGCGAATCACGCAAGGGCTCCACGGCTTCCTTGAATGGCGGAATCGCAGTCATGCGCGCAATCTAGCGCTTGCTGGCAACAGAAGCCCGGAGGTTGCGACGCTCAAGGACGAAGAGGGGCCCCGGCAACCTGCCCGTGCCCCTCCGGGCCTACCCGTGCTCCTGGGTCAGTTGGGGCAGCTCACGCTGCCCTTGAAGTTGCAGCAGTTGTTGCCCGGTCGCCAGGAGGCCGACGCTGCCGAGCACTGAAACACGTCGGTCTGGGTCGCTCCGGCACCGTCAATGACGTAGCAGAAGTCCGAGTACGCCGCCGGTTGCACGGCGCGGCAGGCGCCAATTCCTGGGGCCGCGTTCAGGGCTCCGGCGCGGGCGCTTGAGGAGCCGTGGGAACGGCATCCCCCATCTCCGCCTCCTTCGGGACCGGACGCATCACGATGGCGGCCCACAGTGCCAGGTGCCAGGGCAGCAGCAGGAGGCTGCCGGGGCCCATGGAGGCCGTGCCCGCGAGGCTCGCCAGTCCCCAGCCGACGAACAGCAACCACAGCCCCGCCGCGCCAACGACTTGCAGCCATCGCTTCCGCAGGCCGTGACCCAGGAAGGAGCACAGCGCGGGAAGCCACACCCCCACCATCCCGAGGATGAGGGATGGCCCGAGTGAGGAGCCCCAGTCGAACTGCACGGCGCCGGTGAACTCCGCGACCAGTCTGATGAGGCCCGTCTGGTGCAACGAGGACAGCAGCGTGATGACGACGCTTCCTGCCCCGGGGCCCGGTCCCGGACGTGGGCTGTCATTGACGGGGGGCGCGGACGGGTACGACTCCACCATTTCGGGCGGCAGCTCCAGCGCGTACGGATATCCCAGGGCCAGCAGGGCGGCCATGGCCGCCTGACGCACCGTCGTCCAGTTCTCCCCCCTGTACTTGCCCACGGGGTTGTCGCGCGACATCAGTCCCAGCAGCAGGTCCGCCCGCTCCCGGAGCGACGCGTCCGCGGCGGGGGCACGGCCCATTGCCGCGATGAGCGCGTCGATGTCCGCACGCACCATCCCAGGCGATTTCACCTCGGCCAGCAGGGCCGCGAGCGGGGGAAACGCCTCCGCCGTCTCCGCGGCCACGGGCTGGGGCGCGTCGGTCGTCTCGTCGGCGGTGGGCGGCGCGGGG
>NZ_RAWG01000350.1 GCF_003611735.1 Corallococcus sicarius
GCCGGGGGCGTCGGCGTCTGGGCGGGCGCGTCCGAGGCCAGCACGCAGAGGCAGGCTCCCAGGGGCGCGGCGAGGAGGGCACGGCGGACGGTGGGCATAAGGCTTGGGTGGACGGGCCAGTGTTGAGTGGTCAGCGGCCCCTATACACGGAAGCCGTCAGGGCGTGGCTAAGGGTTAACGAAAGGTAATCTCCCTGGCTCAACTGCTGACGGTGTCGACAGCCGTCCCACTCCGGGTGCAGGACGCGCCCGAGAATGCGTGTCCGATGCGTTTATTCCTGGTCAGTGTGCTCTGCGTGGCATGGGCGGGATGCTCCAAGGGCGACGACCTGAAGGCCGGAGCACTCAGCGTCAAGGTGGCCTACTCCGGCTTCCGCCCCGGCTGTGTGCAGGTGACGGTCCAGGACCAGGAGGACGCCACCCGCCAGACGTCGTCGCAGGTGCGGGTGCCTCCGAACCAGAAGGAGGGCACCCTGTCGGTGGCGGTGTTCCGGCAGGCGGGGTGGAGCCGCGACGTCCTCGTCAAGGCGTGGGCGCAGGAGCTGGACTGCGAGGGCGCGACGGTGGCGGAGTCCGGGGAGAAGCCGGTGAGCATTCCGGAAGAAGGGACCTCCCCGGCCGTGAACCTGGAGCTGAACGCCACCGACGCCGATGACGACGGCTACGTCAGCACGGCGAACGGCGGCACGGACTGTGATGACACGCGGGTGGAGGCGAACGTCACGCGGACCTGGTTCCAGGACACGGACACCGACGGCTACGGGGCCGCGCCCGTCATGGCGTGCGTGCAGCCCCCCCGGACGGCGACGCGCAGCGGGGACTGCAAGGACGATGATGCGCTGGTCCATCCGGAACAGGCCGAGTTCCGGTGTGATGACCTGGATGACAACTGCGACGGGCTGGAGGACGAGTCGCTCAACCTGGGCAGCAAGTGCGTCGACGCCTTCGACTGCGAGGGCAAGAGGGCCTGCGACACAACGGATGGCGGCTTCGCGTGCAACGACCGTCCTGCGCCCGTGGCGTACTTCGTGGACGAGGACGGCGACGGGGATGGGACGGCGGGGAGGGACGGAGGCGTGACCTGCCTGCCGCAGCCCCGGAGCACGTCGACCTTCGCGACGGACTGCGATGAGAGCTCGCGCTTCCGGTCGGGCAGGCTCGCGGAGGCCTGCGACCGGATGGACAACGACTGCGATGGCACGGCCGATGACGGCGTGGCCTGCGAGCTGAGCTGGAGGGGCTTCGCGGGCGAGAACGGGAGAGACGCCTGGAAGACCGTCGCGGCCAATGGACGGGACAGCACCTGGCTCGCGGGAGCTGGGAGCAACGTGGTCCGGTCGCGGGACGATGGTGGGGTGACGGACGTCCCGTGCACGGGTCCCTGGAATGCGGCCTGGGTCAGCGCGTCTGGAGAAGTCTTCCTCGCGGGTGAAGATGGAAAGCTGGCGCAGATCCCGCCGGAGGCGAAGACCTGCACGCAGACGACCACGGCCGAAAGCACCCAAGCCGTCAATGGGCTCGTCGGATTGGACAACCCTGATGGTGGCGCTCCCACCCTGTATGCCGTGACGGGCGGAGGCAGGATCTTCCGTTGGGTTCCGCCTTCGCCCACGGTGCTGGTGGACACGGTTGACGCCAATCTGCGCGCGGTGCATGGCACCCTCCGGCCTGAGACCCTGCTGGCGGTGGGCGCGAAGGGTTCGGATCAACCCCGGGCCTTCCGCTTCAACCCGGACGGCGGCGCCTGGATCCAGGAGGATCTCGGCGCGGGGAATGGCTATCTCCGCAGCGTTCATGTGGTGGACGAGCGGTATGCCTATGCCGTGGGAGACAACGGCCTGTTCCTGAAACGGGTCCGAGGTGAGTGGGACCGGCTGACCCAGGTCAAGACGGGAGGCACCACGGAGGACCTCCAGGACGTGCTGGCATTTGGTCAAACCGCCGTCTACGTGGCCACCACGTCCGGCAGGGTCCTCTTCTACGACGGAGGGACGTGGAGTCTCGTCTACCAGGGGCCGGCGAACACCGCCTTGCGCTCCCTGGATGGGCCCAAGCCCACGGCCATCGGCGCCGCGGGTGACAAGGGCGCGGCCGTCTTCTTCAGTCGCTGATGGAACTGCGCGCCGAGAGCCTCACGATCCGGCACGGTCCCAGGACCGTGCTGGAGTCCACGGACTGCCTCGTGCCTCCGGGCACGCGGGCCCTGGTGCTGGGGCGTTCGGGCTCCGGCAAGACGACGCTGTTGAAGGCGCTCGCGGGCTTGCTGCTGCCTTCCCTGGGCCGGGTGACGTGGGATGGGCAGGACGTCGCGAAGCTCACGGCGCCGGAGCGACGCAAGGCCCAGGCGGCGTTCGGCTTCGTGTTCCAGACGGACGCGCTGTTCGACTCGCTGACCGTGCGCCAGAACGTGATGCAGCCACTGCTGCGCAGGCACGTGCCCGAACCCGAGGCGCGCGAGCGCACGGACGCGGTGCTGCGCTCGGTGGGGCTCGCGGACGCGGCGGACACCCTGCCGGAGCGGCTGTCCGGAGGCATGAAGAAGCGCGCGGGGCTCGCGAGGGCGTTGGCGGCGAGGCCCGCGGTGCTGCTCGCGGATGATCCATTCGCGGGCCTGGATCCGGGCACGGCGAGGCAGGTGGCGCGGGTGCTCCTGGACGTGGCCGGCACGGGAACGCTGCTCGTGGCCGCGCCGGAAGCACCCGTGGATCTCCCCCTGCCCCGCTGGTTGTACCTGCGCGGAGGCAGACTGGTGCACGATGGCGCCCCGGCGCCGGAACTCGAACAGGCGCCGGATGAGGCCCTCGCATGAGCATCCCCAGGCGGCACCCGTGAGCACCGCCGCCCTCGCCTGGCTGGGACGCTCGGCGATGAGCGCGGTGGGCGGAGTCGGCGCGCTGACGCTGGTCGCGGGGCGGACCGTGTGGGGCCTGCGTCGGCTGGAGCGCCGTGAGCTGGCGCGAGCCCTGGTGCAGTTCGGCTACGGCTCCCTGCCCCTGGCGCTGGCGACGGCGGCGCTCACGGGCGTCATCGTGGTGGTGCAGGCGGGGCTCTACATCCAGCGCTTCGGTGCGCGAGCGTTCCTGGGCTGGGCCGCGGGCTACGGGGTGCTGTGGGAGTTCGGCCCGCTGCTCCTGGGGCTGATCATGTCGGCGCGGATTGGCGCGCGGAACGCGGCGGAGCTGGCCCTGCTGAAGGTGGGCGGTCAGATAGAAGGCCTGCGAGGCATCGGGTTGGATCCCTTCGCGCTCCTGGTGGCACCTCGCGTGGTGGCGATGGAGGTGAGCATGCTGGCGCTGAGCACGTTCACCTTCGTGGTGGCCATCCTCTGTGAAGCGGTGGCGGCGAAGCTCACGTTGAACCTGCCGCTGCGGGTGTTCTTCGGGACGTTCGCGGACATGCTGAGTCCCTTCGACATCGTGGGGGGCGTGGTGAAGACGGGGGCCTTCGGGCTGGCCATCTCGCTCATCTCCACGGCGGTGGGGCTGCGGGCGAAGGGCGGAGCACGGGCCGTGGGAGAGGCCGCGGCGAGCGCGGTGGTGCTGGGCTGCGCGGCCATCTTCGTCCTGGACTTCCTGCTGACGACGCTGCTGTCACGGTGGATGGCATGAGCCGCGTGCTGTCCTTCTTCGGGGCGCCGGTGGTGATGCTGGCGCGCACGGTGCGGGCGGGCACCCGGGAGGGCGTGCCCTGGCGTGAGACGCTGGCGCAGGTGCACGCGCTGGGGGGGCGCAGCGTGTGGTTGGTGATGTCCGGCATGGCCTTCTTCGGGGCGGTGCTGGTGACGATCGCCAACGAGCAGGCGAAGCAGCTCATCGGCAACGTGGCGGTGCTGGGGCCGGCGTACTTCGAGATGCTGGTGCGCGAATTGGGCCCGGCGGTGTCGGCCCTGCTGACGGCGGCGCGAGCGGGCGCGAGCCACTCGGCGGAGCTGTCCACGATGAGCGTGAACGAGCAGGTGGAGGCGCTGGAGATGTCCGCGGGAGACCCCTACGCGGACCTGGTAGCGCCGAGGGTGCTCGCGGGAGTGGTGGGCGTGCCGCTCCTGTGCGCGCTGGGGACGGTGGCGGCGACGCTGTCCGCGGCGGGCGTGGCGAAGTGGGTGTTCGACATCGACGGCCGGGCGTTCATGGATGCGAGGTACGTGGATGGTTGGGACCTCCTGGTGGCGGCGCTGAAGGCGGTGGGCTGCGGGCTCTACATCCCGCTCGCGGCGGCGGTGGCGGGGCTCAAGGCCAGAGGCGGCGCCGAAGCGGTGGGTCAGGCCACGACGGAAGGAGTGGTCGCGGCGAGCCTCGGGTGTCTGTTGATTGACCTCACGATGTCGCTTGCGTTCCAGTTCGTGCGCCTGTGAATGACACCGGACCGGACACGCTGTGCTTTGAAGATGTGGCGATTGCCTTCGAGCAGGGCCGCCGCGTGTTGGACGGCCTGAGCGCGGAGGTGTCCACGCGGGAGCTGACGTTCATCGCGGGGGCGAGCGGCTCCGGCAAGAGCGTGCTGTGCCGACTGGCGGTGGGCTTGCTGAGGCCCGGGGCCGGCAAGGTGACGCTGTTCGGGGAGCGGGTGGACACGCAGCCGGAACGAACGCTGGTGGGAGTGCGCCGCCGGGCGCCGTACCTGGTGCAGGGGCCCGCGCTGCTGGACTGGAGGACGCTGCGGGAGAACGTGCGCCTCGCGGATCCGACCGCCCCGGACGAAGCGGTGGCGACGGCGCTGGAGCTGGTGGGCCTGAAGGAGTGGGCGGATCGGCTGCCGCCGGAGCTGGGGCCAGGGGCGAAGAAGCGAGCCGCCATCGCGAGGGCGCTGGTGCTCAAGCCGCGCTACCTGCTGTTGGACGAGCCAACGACGGGGCTGGACCGGAGGGCGGCGATGCAGGTGGAGGCGGTGCTGGCGTCGCTGAAGCAACAGGGATTGGGAGCGCTGGTGGTGTCACACGACTACCGGCAGTTGAGAGAGATTGCGGACCGCGTGTTGGTGGTGGCTAAGGGACGCTGTGCCTTCCTGGGGACACCGGAGGGCTTCCTCGAGTCCCCTGCCCCGGAGCTGCGGACCCTGACGGCGCCGTTCATGGAGGGAGCGACGGATGGATGAGCAACGGCTGGAGTTGAAGGTGGGAGCGCTGGTGCTCGCGTCGTTGGTGGGCGTGCTGGTGTTGCTCTGGTTGATGGGAGAGCTGACGCTGGGCCGGGGCTCCAAGCTGGCGGTGGACTTCGCGCATACGGGCAACGTGGTGCAGGGGGCCCCGGTGAAGCTGGGAGGCGTGCAGGTGGGCAAGGTGGATGCCATCCACCTGCTGCCGGAGCGCAGGGATGCGAAGGGAATCTCCCTGCCCGTCCGCATGGACCTGTCGGTGGAGCCAGCGGCCCGGGGTGCGCTGCGCCAGGATGCTCGGGTGACGGTGGGAACGGTGGGCATCCTGGGTGAGCCGTATCTGGAGCTGAACCCCGGCAACGCGGAAGCCGCCCTGCCCGACGCCGAGGCCCTGCGAGGCGTGGACGCGCCGCGCCTGGATCTGCTGTCGGAGCAGCTCACCAGGTTCGTGACGCTGCTGTCGGAGATGCTGGAGAAGGACCCGGAGGCGGTGACGAACCTCGCGGCCAATGTGTCACGTCTGGCGAAGACGCTGGACGAGGTGCTGAGTGAGAACAAGGGCGACGTGAAGGTGCTGGCCTCGGAGCTGGCGGCGGCGTCCAAGGACTTGAGGCAGCTTGCGCAACTGGCCAAGGAATCGCTCCAGCCCGGAGGCAAGGGAGCCCGCCTCCTGGATGACGCCTCGGCCGTGGCGGCCGTGATGCGAAAGGACCTGCCGGGCCTGACGAAGTCCGCCGGGACGACCCTGGACGGCCTGGCGGCGGTGACAGGCCCCCTGACGGCCGAAGACGGGCAGCAGGTGAAGGTGGCGCTCCAGCGGTTCACGGCGGCGGCAGGCCAATTGGAGCAGATCGCCGCCAAGGCGGACCGCGTGCTGGGACGGCTGGACGCGGGCGAAGGCACGGGAGGCGCCCTGCTCAAGGATCCGGCGCTCTACGAAGAGCTGCGCACCCTGGTCACGGACCTGCGCAAGCATCCGTGGAAGGTGCTCTGGAAGGACTGAAGCAATGCGTTAACAGTCCTCCCCCCTCACTATTCGCTCTCGCCCAGCCAAGCCCCTTGATTGAGGTCAAGGCGATGCGCGTCCGCCAATCTCCGGAAAGCGTTCATAGGCCCGCTTGAGTGCGTCCAGGTGGGCGGGATTGTCGAGGTCGAGCGGCGCGTCGGTGAGCTGCACGACCCACCCGCCCGACGACGTGCGCCGCGCGCGTGCGAGCAGTTCGGCGTCGCGAGCAGATTCCGGGAACCCGATGGCCTGCGCAGCAGCGGCCGACCAGTAGTTCAGCCACCCGAGGTAACCCGGGATCTCCGGCGCGCGGAGCTGCTCGAAGCGCTTCAGTGCGGGCAACCCCCGGCGTGGGGACGGTGGCCCCTCCAGCGTGGGTGCTGTCTGATACGCGATGTCCAACGCGGCTCCGTCCGGCGTCGCATGCCCCCAGAACGCGCGCGCGCCCTCTGCTACGTACTCCAGCATCTCCACCGCAGCCGCGACAACGGCCTCGTCTAGCGGCAGCTTCGCATGGACATCCAGCAATGACTGGCCGCCCGGCGCCAGGCTCGCGGGTGTTGTCAACCCGCTGATCTTCACCGGAAAGCTCTCGTCGCCATTGCATACGAGAGGGAACTTCCCTCGGGCCGCCGCCTCAGCGAGCCATTCGTTGCGCTGTGGCAACGTGGCAAGCCGTCGCTCCTCCGTGACTCTCCACTCCAGGCGCAAGCCGGGCAACGCTCGTTCCATGCCATGGACGGCTGCGAGCGTGCGGTTGTCGTCACCCCCGAGCGAAGGCGCGTAAACGGTCAGAACGAGGCGCTTTTGATGGGTCATCGTTTGCATCCCGTGACGACAATCTTGAGGAAGGAATCAACAGCAAGCAGCGCGTCTCTGTGCGCTTCGGTGCTCACGCCAACAACGAAGTCGTATCCACAGGCCTGTGCCACCCGGCGCTCATCGCGCAATTGCTCAATTTCCTTATCAATCTCCTGATCCCGGATGAATTCATTGTACGTATCAAATCGATGGGTCTTGATCTCCCATAGCACGCGCACGCCAACTTGCAGCGCATCGAAGCGTACGCCGCCAACGAGCACATCCATTCCAGGATAACGGTTGGGCGGGAACGTGTCGGCGCACTCATCATGCGGGTCGTCCTCGCCCGCGTGAGGCACTGGAACAGGCTCGCAACTGGCATGGCCCGTCCGGTCCACGGGCACAGGTGGCACCGGGGGCTGCCAGTCCTGCCCCGCTGGTTCGGGCTTCAGTTTGGGCTTGCGTTGCGCTTCAGCTTCCCGGGACGCCACCTTCGTTCCTCGCGCGGTGCCTGCTTCCTCGGGGTAGGAGTGGCGGAGTTCGTATGAATCCAGCGCTTCTTTGATGGCGACGGCGACCACCACCACGCCAAGGACGATCACGGCTCCCACAACGATCTCAGGGGCTACCAGAACGCAGAGCCCGACTCCCATGGCACCAGCGCCAGCGGAGGCGACCGCGCATCTTCCCGCAGTGTCGTGGAACTCGACCCGGTCATGGTCGAGGGCCTGATAGCACCTCTCCATCAGAATGGGCCAAGGCTGGGACGCCTCGTGGACAACGCACTGCCCATCGTCCCTCCAGGGCAGCGCCGCCGCTCGCTGGAGGTTGGCGATTCTCTGGCTCCGAGTACCCCGCGTGCTGGGAGGCGGCGGCGGCGTAGCGCAGGCGGAGAGAAACAGCAGGAGTCCAAGGTAGGCGCGGGAGCGCATGACCACGGCCTTTCCAGCAAGGCAGGGAGCTACGTGGCCCATCCTGGATGATGCCAGCACGCGCTGACGGCAAGCGCGCCGGGCCAATCCCGCTCCGCGGCGTCACCCGGATGGAGGGCCGTCGTTGCATCGTAACAACCAGGCCCTGCCCTCCCTGCCCGCTCGCCGGACTGGCGTCCTCCCACACTCCCTGTGCGCCCGCACCGCGTCATCCCCATCCCTCCCTCCGAGGAGATGCCATGGCCAGGAAGATGAAAGCGGTGCAGGTGCTGAAGGCGGGCGGTCCGCTCGAGGTGGTCGAGCGCGAGGTCCCCGATCCCGGGCCGGGACAGGTCCGGATCGCGGTGGAGGCGTGTGGCGTCTGTCACAGCGATGCCATCACCAAGGAAGGCTGGATGCCCCTCCAGTACCCCCGCGTGCCGGGCCACGAGGTGGTGGGCCGCATCGACCGGGCAGGCCCCGGCGTCACGGCGTGGAAGGAAGGCCAGCACGTCGGCGTGGGCTGGCACGGAGGCCATTGCGGCCAGTGTGTCGCGTGCCGCAGCGGCGACTTCGTCACCTGTGAGAAACAGCAGATCTGCGGCATCAGCTACGACGGCGGCTATGCGGAGTACCTGGTCGCGCCCCAGGAGGCGCTGGCCCGCGTCCCGGAGGGAATGAGCTCCGAGGATGCCGCTCCCCTGCTCTGCGCGGGCGTCACCACGTACAACTCGCTGCGCAACATGGGGGCGCGGCCAGGGGAGCTGGTGGCGGTGCAAGGCATTGGCGGATTGGGCCACCTGGCCCTCCAGTACGCCCACAGGTTCGGCTACCGCACCGCCGCCATCTCGCGAGGAGCGGACAAGCGGCCCCTGGCGCTCGAACTGGGCGCGCAGGAATACATCGACACGGAGAAGGGCTCCGCGGCCGAGGCGCTCCAGAAGCTCGGTGGCGCGCGCGTCATCATGATGACCGCCTCGAGCACCAGCCTCGCGGGCGAGCTGCTCGGGGGACTGGGGCGCAACGGCACCCTCCTGCTGCTGGGCGCGGGCGCGGAGCCCATCCCCGTCAGCAGCCTGTCCATGATCAGCAAGCGCACGCGCATCCAGGGCTGGCCCAGCGGCGTGCCCCAGGACTCGCAAGAGACCATGGAGTTCAGCGCGCTCACAGGGGTGCGCTCGCGCAACGAGGTGTTCCCCCTGGACCGCGCGGCGGAGGCCTTCGAGCGGATGATGAGCAACAAGGCCCGGTTCCGGGTCGTGCTCAAGATGCGGTGAGGCTCGGAGGCGCGGAGGCTCGGAGGACGACTCGCGCTTGCCGGGGAACGGCGGGGGTGGGAATGCTTGCGCATGTCCCCTTCCCGTCCACTGCTCCGCCTCGCGGTGCTGTTCCTCGCCCTGGCCCTCCCGGCCCCTTCCCGGGCCAAGGAGGCCCTCCCGTCCGCGCGTGAGCGCGAAACCGCGCTGCTCGTGGGGAGCGTGCTGGGAGC
>NZ_RAWG01000351.1 GCF_003611735.1 Corallococcus sicarius
CACCGGTCCCGCCCTCCTCTCGGCCGCCTCCTTCGACGTCCGCGACGGTCATCTCCCGCGGTCCCGGCTACGTGCAGCGTCCGGGTTCCACGGGTGGACGCCCCGGGGGTCCTCCGGGCAGCCGTCCGGGTGGTCCCAGCGGGCCGGGCAGCCGTCCGGGTGGACCCGGCGGGCCGGGCAGCCGTCCTGGCGCGCCCATGCAGGGCCGCCCGGGTGGGCCGCCCATGCAGAGCCGTCCGGGCATGCCCATGCAGGCGCGTCCGGGCCAGACGGGTCCGGTGCGTCCGTCCTCGCCGCCTCCGGGCGCCGCGGGGGCTCCGGTGCAGCCGAGTGGTCCGACCATCATGGTGGGCGGGGTTCCGCACGCCCAGGTGGCCCCCACGCCGGGCGCCCAGGCGCGCCCCACGGCCACCCAGGCCGTCGTCATCTCGCGTCCGCTCATCCAGGTCCGCCGCGTCACGCCGACCACGACCCAGGCCAAGCAGTACCCCATGGCCCCGGGCCGCACGGCGCTCGGCACCGAGAAGCGTGAGTACAAGGTCGTCCCGGATCACCTGGGTCGCGGCCGTGAGCTCGTGGACGTCTCCAAGAACAAGGAGCGCGGCCAGCGCAAGCGCACGGGTCCTGAGACCACCAGCGTGTCGAAGCAGGAACTGTCCGACATGGTCTGGGGCCGGATCGCCATCCCCATTCGCGGCAAGAAGCGCAAGCCCACGAAGAAGGGCGCCAAGACGCAGATCACCCAGATGGCCGAGGAGAAGAAGGTCATCAAGCTGCAGGAGGGCATCAGCGTGTCCGACCTGGGCCAGCGCATGGGTGTGCGCACCACGGAGCTCATCAAGAAGCTGATGGCCATGCAGAAGATGGCGACGGCGAACCAGATCCTGGACGCCGACACCGCGGAGCTCATCGCCACCGAGTACCACTGGAAGGTGGAGCGCGTGGGCTTCGAGGTGGAGGACTACCTCCCGGAGGTCACCGCCAAGGCGGAGGACGAGCGTCCCCGTCCGCCGGTGGTCACCATCATGGGCCACGTCGACCACGGCAAGACGAGCCTCCTCGACGCCATCCGTCAGGCCAGCGTGGCCGCGGGCGAGGCGGGCGGCATCACCCAGCACATCGGCGCCTACAGCGTGACCACCGCGCGCGGAGACGTCACGTTCCTGGACACGCCGGGTCACGAGGCCTTCACGTCCATGCGCGCCCGTGGCGCCAACGTGACGGACATCGTGGTGCTCGTGGTGGCCGCGGACGACGGCGTGATGCCCCAGACCATCGAGGCCATCAAGCACGCGAAGCTCGCGGAAGTGCCCATCGTCGTCGCCATCAACAAGATCGACGTGCCGGGCGCGAACCTGGACCGCGTGAAGAAGGACCTGGCCGCGCACGAACTGGTCCCGGAAGAGTGGGGCGGCGACACCATCATGGTGCCCGTCTCCGCGAAGACGAAGCAGAACCTGGACCTCCTCCTGGAGAACCTGGCGCTGCAGGCGGAGGTGTTGGAGCTGACGTCCAACCCGTCCCGTCCGTCCGTGGGCGCCATCGTCGAGGCGAAGCTGGACCGCGGCCGTGGCCCCGTCGCCACGGTGCTGGTGCAGGAGGGCACGCTCAAGCTGGGCGACGCCATCGTCACCGGAACGCACTACGGCCGTGTCCGCGCGATGAACAACAGCCGCGGCGAGTCCGTGAAGGAAGTGAAGCCGGGCTACTGCGCGGAGGTCATCGGTCTGTCCGGTGTGCCCACCGCGGGTGACGCCATCAACGTGGTGGCGGACGAGAAGGCGGCCAAGCAGATCGCCGACCACCGCGGCATGAAGGAGCGTCAGGCCGACCTCAGCAAGGTCAGCCGCGAGTCCCTGGAGCAGCTGTTCGCCAAGACGAAGGCGGGCGGCGGTCCCAAGGAACTGCGCGTCGTCATCAAGGCGGACGTGCAGGGCTCCGCGGAGGCGGTGCGCCAGGCGGTGGAGAAGCTCACCACGCACAAGGTGCGGGTGGTCATCATCGACGCGGGCGTGGGCGCCGTCACCGAGACGGACGTCATGCGCGCCGCTGCTTCCAAGGGCGTCGTGCTGGGCTTCAACGTCAAGCCGGAGTCCGGTGCCGAGGCCGCGGCCAAGGCGCAGCAGGTGACGCTGCAGAGCTACTCCATCATCTACGAGCTCATCGACGGGGTTCGTCTGGAGATGGAGGGCCTCCTGGAGCCCATCCGCACCGAGCGCAAGCTGGGCCGTGCGGAAGTGCGCAACACCTTCAACGTGCCCAAGCTGGGCACCATCGCCGGTGCGGCCGTCCTGGACGGCGTCATCAAGCGCGGCTCGTTCGTGCGCCTCATGCGCGAGAACAAGCAGCTCTTCTCCGGCAAGATGGCGTCGCTCCGTCGCTTCAAGGACGACGTCAAGGAGGTCGCGCAGGGCTTCGAGTGCGGTATCGGCATCGAGAACTTCAACGACCTCAAGGCCGGCGACATCATCGAAGCCTACGAGATCGAGGAGACCCGGCAGAGCCTGTCCTGAGTCTCGCGGTTCGCACTCGACGGACCCCCGGGAAGGCCCCACCTTCTTCCGGGGGAATGACGATGTGCCGGCGGTCGGCGCACGCGGATGACGCGCTGCGCCGCTGCCGGCCTGGGGAACCTTTATGTTCGTGGGTGTCGCACGCCTGACCCTCCAGATTCCGGAGAGCGCCTCGCTGAAGTCCAAGCGCCAGGTGCTCCGCCGGGTGACGGACCGGGTGAAGGCCCGCTTCAACGTGGCCGTCGCCGAGGTGGCTGACCAGGACCTCTGGCAGAAGGCGTCGGTCGCGCTGGCGGTGGTGGGCAATGAGCGCCGCCACGTGGATGAGCAGCTGGAGAAGATCATCCACTTCATCGAAGAGATGTACGTCGCGCCGCTGATGGCCCGGGAGACGGAGATCCTGGCCTTTGGCGACCGGCTCTATTCCGACAGTGGAGCGGGCATGTTCCGCGCTCCGGCGAAGGTGCCGGAGGACGAACTGGACGGCGAGGCCGACCTGTCGCCCGAGGCCGCGAACGCGCACTCGGAGGCGGCCATCGCGCGCTTCCTGCGCAGCGACCGGTCGCTCGCGGAAGCGGAAGGGTTGGGCTCCTGGGAGGAGCGGCACGAGGGTGCTGGCCCGGGGACTTCCCGGCCCCCGGCCGAAGGTGGAAATCTGTCGCTGGACGACGCGCGGGCCCGGGCCCGGGCGCTGCGCAACCCGCGAGATTGGGAGAAGAAATGACGACGCATTCACGACCCGAGCGCGTGGGGCAGGAAATCCAGGCGGCCATTGGCGCCCTGCTGACGCGCGGGGAGCTGCGCGACCCGCGCATCGGCTTCATCACCATCACCGGCGTGAAGGTGTCGCCCGACCTGCGCGTGGCGAAGGTCTTCTATTCGATGCTGGGCACCGACCAGGAGAAGGCGGACACCCAGAAGGGCCTGGACGCCGCCAAGGGCTTCGTGCGCCGCGAGGTGACCTCCGTGGTCCAGCTGCGCGTGTCGCCAGAGATCTTCTTCGCGTTCGATGCTTCCGTGGGAGAGGGCGACAAGATCGACCGGCTCCTGCGGGAGGTGCGCGGCAAGGAAGGTTGGTAGAACCCCCTTCATGGACGGCGTCCTCGTCATCGACAAGCCGCTGGGTCCCACGTCTTTCGACGTGGTGCGCCAGGTGCGCAGCCTGCTCAAGGTGAAGAAGGCGGGCCACACGGGCACGCTCGACCCGATGGCCACCGGGGTGCTGCCGGTGTGCCTGGGTGAAGCCACCAAGGTGGCGGGCTACATCACGGAAGGCGACAAGGCCTACGACGCCGTGGTGCGCCTGGGCATGGAGACGGACACCCAGGACGCCCAGGGCAAGGCGACGGCGGAGGCCCCGGTGCCGCCCCTGACGGCCGTGCTCCTGGAGTCGGTGCTCGCCCCCTTCCGGGGCACCTTCGAACAGGTGCCGCCCATGTATTCGGCGGTGAAGATCGCCGGCAAGCGGCTGTACGAGCTGGCGCGCGCGGGCGAAGAGGTGGAGCGGGCCAGCCGCACCGTGACGGTGCATGAGCTGGTGCTGCGCGACTTCTCCGCGGACCGGCTGACCCTGTCGGTGCGCTGCTCCAAGGGCTTCTACGTGCGCACGCTCGCGTTCGAGCTGGGCCGCGCGCTGGGCTGTGGGGCGCACCTGGAGGCGCTGCGGCGCACCGCGAGCGGACCCTTCACCCTGGCGCGCGCGCTGCCACTGGGGGAGCTGGCCTCGCTGTCGCGTGACGTCGTGGCCGGGCGGCTGGTGTCGCTGGGCGAAGCGCTGACGGAGCTGCCCTCGGTGCGGGTGAACGCGGAGGAAGCGCGGCGGGTGTCGCACGGCGTTCCGGTGGAGGTCGCGCCGCTGCCGGGCAAGGTGCGCGTGCTGGGCCCGGACGGCGCGCTGCTCGCGATGGCCGAGGTGGTGGGCGGGCGGCTGCGCTACCTGCGGGTGTTCAACTGAGTGGCCACCCGGAACCATGACATCTCCGTGAGCGTCGCTCCGGGCCTGCGCGGCGCCTTCGACGGGCGGCGCGAGCTGGCGCTGGGCGTCCCGGCGGCCGCGGGCATTGGCGACGTGGTGGAGGCGCTCCTACGGCTGTACCCGCGCACGCGCCAGCTGCTGGCGGGCGACGGCGGCGAGCCGGGCGGCCTGTACCTGCACGTGGCCATGGACGCGGCGACGGCGCGCGAGCTGGCATCGGGGAGCGGGGGACTTCCGGGCGGCTGCCGGTTGTATGTCTTCGCACTGTCCAGGCCGCCGAGGGGCGGACGGGCAGTCGTCGAAGGTTGACCCTACGGGGGGTGAAGCTTATAAGCGGCCCGCTCGTTAGAAGGACAATGGCCGGGTCTGTACCCCTCCGCGGACCCCGGCGGCACGAGCAGTCACCCCGGAGCGGGAATCAGGAAGAAGCCCCCATGTCGCTGCATCAGGATCGCAAGAGCGAGCTGGTCTCGAAGTTCCGCACCCACGAGTCCGACACGGGCTCCCCCGAGGTGCAGGTGGCGCTGCTGTCCGAGCGCATCAACATGCTCACCGAGCACTTCAAGACCCACAAGAAGGACCACCACTCCCGGCGCGGTCTGCTGAAGCTGGTCGGTCAGCGCCGCCGTCTGCTGGACTACCTCAAGTCCAAGGACGTGGCGCGCTACAAGAAGCTCATCGAGGGCCTCGGCATCCGCAAGTAGGCACTCGCAGCACCCGGGGCGCTGGCACACACCAGCGCCCCGCGCGTTTGTGCAGCACGTTTTTCCCGCCGCCGGGTGTTCACGCGCCAGGGGGCGGGAGTTGTTGGAAGTGTTCAAGAGGCGCGGGCGTGGGTGAAGGGCGGGCAAGGGAAGGGTGGAGACGGGCTCTTTTGGTTTCCGTTCAGACCGGCTGACCTGAAGCAACGGGTGGGCGGGTGTGATCAGGGATCAAGAGGTCCGAGTCATCCCTCCGGCGCTCCGCAACGGAGCCCATTACCGCAGTACAGGCAGCGGTGGTCTGGCACGTGCCTGCTTCAAGGCCCTGGCGACCGCTCATTCCCAGAGGGCCCCTGTCGGGCGGCCCGGCCCCGTGCGGGCCGGCCGTGGCTGACGTGGGTCCCTCGCACGCGAAGCAGGCACAGAGGCCACACGACATGTTGAAGAAGAGCGTCAAGATTGGTGAGAACGAGCTGAGCATCGAGACGGGCCGCCTGGCCAAGCAGGCCGACGGTTCCGTGGTGGTCCGCTATGGCGACACCATGCTGCTCGTCACGGCGGTGAGCGCGCGGGAGAAGAAGGACATCGACTTCCTGCCCCTCACGGTGGAGTACCAGGAGAGGCTGTACTCGGCGGGCCGCATCCCGGGCAGCTTCTTCAAGCGCGAGGGCCGGCTGACGGAGAAGGAGACGCTGACGAGCCGTCTGATCGACCGCTCCTGCCGTCCGCTGTTCCCGGAAGGCTACGCCTACGAGACGCAGGTCATCATCAGCGTCATCTCCTCGGACCCGGACAACGAGGGCGACATCCACGGTCTCACCGGCGCCTCCGCGGCGCTGTGGGTGTCGGACATCCCGTTCAACGGCCCCATCGCGGGCGTTCGCGTGGGCCGCGTGGGTGGCCAGTTCGTCGCCAACCCCACCGCGAAGCAGCGTGAGCAGAGCGACCTGGACCTCGTCATGGCGGTGAGCCGCGAGGCCATCGTGATGGTGGAGGGCGGCGCGGAGGAGGTCAGCGAGGCGGACATGGTGGCCGCGCTGGAGTTCGGCCGCGCCGCGGCCAAGCCCGCCCTGGACCTCCAGGACGAGATGCGCGCGGAGCTGAAGAAGCAGGTGCGCTCCTACGACAAGCCGGCCGCCATCGACGAGGGGCTGCGCACCCAGGTGCGCGCCCTGGCCATGGACGGCGTCAAGGCCGGCTACGCCATCAAGGAGAAGGGCGCGCGTTACGAGGCGCTCTCCAAGGCGAAGAAGGCGGCGCTCGCGGCCCTCAAGGAGAAGATGGGCGCGGAGTTCACCCCCACGGTGGAGAAGCACGCCAAGCAGGTGGTGGAGGACCTGAAGTACGACCACATGCGTGAGCTCACCGTGAACGGTGGCCGCATCGGCGACCGCGGCCACGACGTGGTGCGCACCATCACCAACGAAGTGGGCGTGCTGCCCCGCGCGCACGGCAGCGCGGTGTTCACCCGCGGCGAGACGCAGGCGCTCGTGGTGGCCACGCTGGGCACCAGCGAGGACGAGCAGCGGCTGGAGCTCTTGAGCGGCCAGGCCTTCAAGCGCTTCCTGCTGCACTACAACTTCCCGCCCTTCAGCGTGAACGAGACCAAGCCCCTGCGCGGCCCCGGCCGTCGTGAGATTGGCCACGGCGCGCTGGCGGAGCGCGCGCTGCGCAACATGCTGCCGGCGGGCGAGAACTTCCCGTACACGGTGCGTCTGGTGTCGGAAATCCTGGAGTCCAACGGCTCCTCGTCCATGGCCTCCGTGTGCGGTGGCACGCTGGCGCTGATGGACGCGGGCGTCCCCATCAAGGCGCCGGTGGCCGGCATCGCCATGGGTCTGGTGAAGGAGGGTGAGAAGATCGCCATCCTCTCCGACATCCTCGGTGACGAGGACCACCTGGGCGACATGGACTTCAAGGTCTGCGGCACGTCCAAGGGCATCACGTCCATCCAGATGGACATCAAGATCACCGGCCTCACCACGGAGATCATGAGCCGCGCGCTGGAGCAGGCGCGTCAGGGCCGCGTGCACATCCTGGCGGAGATGGCGAAGACGCTGAACGCTCCCCGCAAGGAGATCAGCCAGTTCGCGCCGCGCATCACGACCATCCAGATCCGTCCGGAGTTCATCAAGAACGTCATCGGGCCGGGCGGCAAGGTGATCAAGGACATCATCGCGCGCACGGGCGCGGCCATCAACATCGAGGACACGGGCCGCGTGGACATCGCCAGCGCGAACGGCGAGGCCGTGAAGGCCGCCATCGCGATGATCCAGGCGCTCACGCGTGAGGCGGAGATCGGGAAGATCTACACGGGCACGGTGCGGAAGATCGCCGAGTTCGGCGCCTTCGTGGAGCTGTTCCCGGGCACCGACGGCCTCATCCACATCTCCGAGCTGTCCGACAAGCGCGTCAAGGCCGTCTCCGACGTGCTGAGCGAGGGCGACGAGGTGCTGGTGAAGGTCGTCAGCATCGACAAGACGGGCAAGATCCGCCTGTCCCGCAAGGAGGCCATGGCCGAGCGCACCGCCGCCCAGGGCGCGCCTCCTCCGGCCGCGGTCGCCGAGGCCGTTCCCGACGCGAAGGCCTGATTCAGGCAGGGGCCTTCGCGCGACGGCCGCTCCTCTTCGCGGGAGCGGTCGCCTTCGTGGAAGGCCCCACCCGGACGCCCCGTTTCCTTCGCCTCCGGGCGAAGGGGCGGGGCGTTTTCGTTGCGGGGGCCGGTGGTTTAAACCCTCCCGAGGGCTTCCCGCGTTGATGGAGGACCGCCCTGGAGGCGTCCATGCCGTCCCGTCCCGCAGGCACCGAAGCCTCCTCAAGCAGCTTCCTCACGGATGTCTCCCGCTTCCTGGGCGCGTTCCGCTGGGCGTTCATGCCCCTGGGGCTGCTGGCGCTGGTGGCGGTGGGCGTGCACGCGGCGGCGGACACGCTGGATGACCGGCTGCTCACGGCGGTGGACCGGTTGGACTCCGCGTTCGACGGGTTCGTGGGCCGGTACCCGGCGACCGCGTCCCTGGTGGACTGGGTGTCGCTGGAGACGCGCACCCGGCTGGCGCGCGCGCTGACGCTGGCGTGGGAGCTGGCGGCGGACCTGCTCCTGGCGCTGCCCGCGCTGGGCTACCGCGAGGTGGCGGCCCCCGCGCCCGCGGAGGCCTGGCGCGCGGCGCTGCTGTCGGAGCCGGCCGGGCCTGCGTCGTGGAAGGCGCTCCTCCAGCGCTGCGTGCGGCGGCCCACGCCAATGCGGTGGGTGCGGCCGCTGGCCACGGCGGGCGTGGTGCTGGCGGGGGCGTGCACGGTGGCGCGGCTCGTCCAGGGGACGGTGTACCTGTCGTGGCGGCCGCTGTTCGGCGACACCGTGGCGGACCTGTCCGCGCGGGGGCTGGCGGTGGCGGCGCTGTGCGGCGTGAGCGTGTCGCTGGGCTGGCGCGCGGTGCTTCGCAACCTGCAGCACGCGGACGCGGCGTGCGCGGCGGTGGGGCCTCGGAGGGCGTGGACGCGCGGGCTCCTGGGCTGCGTGCTGGTGGCTCCCCTGGGGCTGGCCGCGGTGTGGGACGCCGCGCCGGTGCTGTCCTTCCTGCGCTGAGGGGTGACGCATGTTCGCTCGACGCGCCCGGGGACTCCTGGACTTCACCTTCGCGCTCCTGTGCGTGTGGTGCGCGTACCACCACACGCCCGCGGGGGCGCTGGTGCGGCGCACGGGGGCGTGGGCCTTCCACACGCGCACCACGGCGCGGCCGCTGCTGGCGTACTACGATGGCGTGAGCGGCACCGCGGTGCCCACGCCGGCCGCTCTACCGGCCTCCATGCTCACGCGGGTGCCCACGAGCGCGGAGGCGCTGGCGTGGGGGACGCACTCGGCGCTGAAGGGCCTGGAGCCGAAGGCGCGCGAGCCCGCGCTGGCCCTGGCGCGCGAGGTGGGCATCGCTCCGGAGACGCTGTTGGACCCGGGGCGCGGGCTCGCGGCGACCCGGCGCCTGCTGGATGCGGTGGCCAAGGACTTCTCGTCGGAGGAGGCGCGGGTGACGGCGGTGTTCGCCGGGCGGGTGCCCGCGCGCTTCGCGCTGGAGCGGGTGGGCGCGGGCAC
>NZ_RAWG01000352.1 GCF_003611735.1 Corallococcus sicarius
GTCCCCTCATGTCCCGCGTCGATGGTGGCAACCGCCCGTCTGTTCCCCCGAAGCGCTCGGAGTTCGAGCGCTCCGAGCGGAGCGACGCCACGCGCGAGAACAAGCCGGGCGCCTCCCAGGCGCGCGCGCCCGCCAACGCGACGGTGCGCTCGTTCCAGGTTGCGTAGCCTCCCCGTCTACAACCCCTGTCCGATTGCTCGCCTGCCGCGTCAGACGCGCTGCCCAATCCCGGATCATTTCGTTTTGAGCGCTTACCGGAACGGCCAACCCCTTGTTACCACTGGCCTTCCGCCCCGGACGGACTTGAGGGTGTCCGCCGCGCCGCGTCATCCGAGGGGTGAGAACAATTCTTCCAGGCCGGCCGGCAGACTGGATTGCCAGGCGGGATAGTTGTGGCCCCCATTGTAGGCCCGGTACGTGACGCGGTGGCCGGAGGCCTGGAGGACGGGCAGCAGGCGCTGGTTGCCGTCCTGCAGGACTTCGAAGCGGCCGCAGTCCATCCAGACATGGAGCGGCGGCTGGGCGGGCCTGCGGGCCAGGTCGAAGACGAGCAGGTCCGTGCCGTCGATGGAGAAGGCGCCGGACTGGGACAGCACGCGGCCGAAGATGCCGGGCAGGCGCTGGGCCACGAAGAGGGCCATCAGTCCGCCCAGCGACGAGCCCAGCACCGCGTGCGCGCCGGGCGTGCGCTGCTCATCCACCAGGGACAGCTTCGCGCGCGCCAGGGGCAGCACGTGGCGCTCCAGGAAGCTCACGGTGGCCTCGTTGCACGCGTACTCGAGGGTGCGCGCCGGGCCGCCGTTGGACACGAAGGCCAGGGCCACCGGGCGCATCCGCCCTTGCGCGATGAGGTTGTCCACCAGGGCGGGCAGCTGGACGCGCTCCAGGTAGTCGTCACCGTCCAGCACCACCACCAGCGGCACGGGCCCGGGCACGGGCGGCGCGTAGAGGGCCACCGCGCGCTTCGCCCCCACGGCACACTCGTGCGTGTCCACCTGGTGGCGCGTCACGCGGCCCCGGGGCACGCCGCGCACGCGCTTGCCCAGCGTCGTGGCCTCTGCCTGGGGCATCCAGAAGCAGTGGTTGAAGCCGCCGAAGCCGTTGTCGGAGCGGCGCTTGTTGAACGCGTCGCGCACGCGGCGGCCCCGGGCGTCCTGCAGCGCGTACTCCACGTAGGCGTCCTCCGGCAGCGCCAGCGAGCGCGCCCAGAGCCCCTTGTCCACGCGCTCCAGCGGCAGCGGCTCCCCGCGCCAGTCCTGGAAGTCCCCCTGGAGGAAGACGCGGCTGTTGCCCTTCCACACGAAGGTGGCGGTGTCCCCGTCGATGAGCGGCGTGCCCTCGCGGCGCGCGCGTGCTTCCAGCGTCTTCGTGTCCGTCTTCGTGTCCATGGTGTGCCGGGGACTGTATGCACCGCGTGGACGCGCGTTGGCGCCGCGCGGGCCCGGCGTCCACCCGCGGACATCGCGGGGGCGCCTCAGTGGCCGGCGTGCGGCAGCAGGTCGCGCAGCGCCTCGTCCAGGGCGGGGTGGCGGAACTGGAAGCCCGCCCCCAACGCGCGCCGGGGCAGCACCCGCTGGCCCTCCAGCGCCACGCGCGCCATCTCCCCGAAGCGCGCCTTGAGGACGAAGCCCGGCACCTGCAACACCGCGGGCCGCTCCAGCGCGATGCCCAGCGCGTGCGCGAAGGTCGCGTTGGTCACCGGCTCCGGCGACGTGGCGTTCACCGCGCCCTCAAGCGTGGGGTGCTCCAGCGCGAAGCGCACCAGCGCGAAGAGGTCCTCGCGGTGCACCCAGCTCACATACTGGTGGCCGTTGCCCACCCGTCCGCCCGCGCCCATGCGGAACACCGGCAGCATCCGGTGCAGCACGCCGCCCGCGGGATGCAGCACCACCCCGATGCGCAGGCGCACCGTGCGAAAGCCGGCCTCCGCCGCGCGCAGGGCCTGCGCCTCCCAGCCCTGGCACACGTGGGCGAGGAAGTCGTCGCCGGGCGCGTCGTCCTCCGTCAGCGGCTGGTCCGCGCGCGCGCCGCCGTAGAAGCCCACCGCCGACGCGCAGACGAAGTGCCGCACGGTGCCCGCCTGCCGCATCGCCTCCACCACCACCCGCGTGCCCTCCACCCGGCTCTGGTAGATGCGCTGCCTGGCGTCGTGCGTCCAACGCTGGTCCACCGGCTCACCGGCCAGGTGCACCACCGCCTCCGCTCCGGCCAACGCGTCCGGGGACAGCGGCGTCTGGCCGTCGAAGAAGGAGCCCGTCACCCCGGCAGGCAGCCTGCCCAGCGCTTGTTCAACGTTGCGGCTGAGCACGTGTACGGTGTGGCCGGCGTTCAACAAACCCTGGACAAGCCCGGGGCCCAGGAAGCCGCTGGCGCCCGTACAGGTCACCCTCACGGGTGGGCCTCCGGCGGCTCCCGCGCAGTCATCAGGTCCTGGCCCACCAGCGCGCCCAGGGCCGTGAAGAAGCGGGCGCGGTCCTCCTCCTTCATGCGGCCGGAGTGGCGGAAGACGAGCTTCCCTTCCGCGTCCAGCAGCATCACGTTGGACGTCTTGGTGGGCAGCTTCCAGGGCGCGTCGCCCAGGGTGCCCTCCAGGTCCACGAGGATGGGCACGCCGGCCTTCTTCTCCTCGTCCCTCACGTATGACAGGGCGATCCCCCGAGCGGGAAAGAAGTCGTATTTCTCCAGGTTGGCGACGGCCACCACCCAGGCGCTCTGCAGGAGCCCCCGCTCACGCCCCCGGGTGAACAACTCGTTCTTCAGGGGCAGGTTGAGTGTCGTGGAGTCCTTGTCCTCGTAGAAGAGGATGACGGGTTTTCCACGCCAGCGGGACAGCTGGACGCGCTCTCCCTTGGAGGTGCTTAACGTCGCATCCACCGGCTCCGGCTCCGGGGCTGGAGCGGCCGCGCCCGCGCTCCCCGCCGCCAGGGTCACCGTCAACGCGCCTGCGATCCACGCCTTCATGGGAGACTCCTGTGTACAAGGTTTTTACAAACCTTAGACATAGCCTTGACAATCTCTGGACGCAAACGCTAACTCTAGGTGGCAAGGCTGCTGCCGTGCTTCCGACTTCGGAGATCCGCTGTATGGCGACCCCGCTTCCCAACGTGCAGCAGATCCCCGGCGGTGTGGCACCCCCGGAGCAGGCCTGGCTGCAGCTCGTGCAGGCGCACGTGGAAGCGGCGCTCGCGCAGCTCTTCGAGCTGCCGGACGAGTCCTCGCTGGACGCGCGTTGGACGCGGGCCATGGAGCAGGGACGCGCCTACGCGCTGCGCCCCGCCAAGCGGCTGCGGCCGGCGCTGGTGCTGGCGGGGTACGGGCTGGCGCGGGGCGGCACGGGCGTCCCTGAGGGGCTGTGGCACTTCGCGGCGGGGCTGGAGCTCTTGCACACGTTCCTGCTGATCCACGACGACGTGGCGGACCAGGCGGAGCTGCGGCGGAGCGGGCCGGTGCTGCACCGGATGCTGGCGCCGGGCCGGCCGGGCGAGGACCTGGCCGTGGTGATGGGCGATCACCTCTTCGCGCGCTCGCTGGAGGCGATGCTGGAGTCGGGGCTGCCGGGCGTGTCGCGCGTGGTGCAGTACTACCTGGGCGTGTGCCGGCACACGGCGGCGGGGCAGTACCTGGACCTGGACCTGTCGCGCATGCCGCTGTCGGAGGTGACGCTCTTCCAGACGCTGCGCGTGGCGCACTTGAAGACGGCGCGCTACGGCTTCAGCGCCCCGCTGGTGTGCGGCGCGATGCTGGGCGGCGCGGACGACACGCTCCAGAAGGGCCTGGAGCAGGTGGGCCGCTCCGTGGGGCTCGCCTACCAGCTGCGCGACGACCTCATCGGCCTGTTCGGTGACGCGTCGGTGGCGGGCAAGGCGTGCGACGGCGACTTCACGCAGGGCAAGCGCACCTTCCCGGTGATGGCCGCGTACGTGCGGGCCACGCCCGCGGGGCGCGAGGAGCTGGAGCGGCTGTGGGCGCTGCCGGTGGAAGAGAAGGATGAAGCAGCCCTGGCGCGAGCCCGGGCCCTGGTGGAGTCGTTCGGGGGCCGCGTCGCGTGTGAGCGCGCGGTGGAGCGCGCGTCGCGCCTGGCGCGCCGCGGCCTGAGCACCCTGCCCAACCCCCATGGCATGCGGGACCTGCTGGACGCGCTCATCGCCCGGCTCGCGCGTCGTGCTTCCTGAGGACACGTCCATGAGTGCACAAGGCAAGCGGGTGGTGGTGGTGGGCGCGGGTGTCGGCGGACTGGCCGCGGCGGCGCGGCTCGCGCGGCAGGGCTTCGACGTGCAGCTGTTCGAGAAGACGCGCGGCCCGGGTGGGCGGTGCAACCAGCTCAAGGCGGACGGCTTCACGTGGGACATCGGGCCCACCATCGTGCTGATGCCGGAGGTGTTCGAGGAGACCTTCCGCGCGCTCGGCCGCCGCATCGAGGACTACCTCACGCTGGTCCGCTGCGACCCGAACTACCGGGTGCACTTCCGGGATGGCTCCGACGTCACCTTCACGTCCGAGCTGTGCACCATGGGGCGCGAGCTGGAGCGCGTGGAGCCGGGCAGCTTCCAGCGCTACCTGGCCTTCCTGGCCCAGGGCCGCACCCAGTACCGCATCAGCCTGGACCACTTCGTGGGTCGCAACTTCGACGGCATCACGGACTACTTCGCCCCCAGCGTGCTGGCGAAGATCTTCAAGGCCCGAGCGCACCGCCGCATGTACGCGGACGTCAGCCGCTTCTTCCAGGACGACCGGCTGCGCGCGGCGCTGACGTTCCAGACCATGTACCTGGGCGTGTCCCCGTTCGAGTCCCCGGCGGTGTACGGCCTGCTGCCCTTCACCGAGCTGGGCGTGGGCATCTGGTTCCCCCAGGGCGGCCTGTATGCCATTCCGCTCGCGCTGGAGCGGCTGGCGCGCGAGGAGGGCGTGCGCCTGCACTACGGCGCGCCGGTGGAGCGCATCCTCACGGAGAACGGCCGCACCACGGGCGTGCGCCTGGTGGGTGGTGAGGTGGTGCCCGCGGACGCGGTGCTGTGCAACGCGGACCTGCCGTACGCGTACGAGAAGCTGCTGGATCCCAAGGACGCGCCGTTCAAGCGCGCCCCGAAGCTGCGCTTCACCTCCAGCGGCTACATGCTCTACCTGGGCATGAAGAAGAAGGTGCCGGAGCTCTTGCACCACAACGTGATGTTCGGCCGGGACTACGCGGGCTCCTTCGACGACATCTTCCAGCGCTTCCGCGTGCCGGAGGACCCCAGCTTCTACGTCAACGTGCCCTCGCGCACGGACGCGTCGCTGGCGCCGGAGGGCAAGGACGCGCTCTACGTCCTCGTGCCCGTGCCGCACCAGCACCCGAACCTGGACTGGAAGGTGGAAGGTCCCAAGGTGCGTGCGAAGGTGTTCCAGCGCCTGGGCGAGCTGGGCTTCCCCAACCTGGAGGCGGACATCGAGGTGGAGCGCGTGTTCACTCCGGATGACTGGGCGGGCACGTACAACCTGGCGCGTGGCAGTGCGTTCGGGCTGGCGCAGAACTTCTTCCAGGTGGGCCCCTTCCGGCCGACCAACGTGGATCCGAACGTGAAGAACCTCTTCTTCGTGGGCGCCTCCACCCAGCCGGGCACGGGCCTGCCCACGGTGCTCATCTCCGCGAAGCTCGTCACCGAGCGGCTGATGACGTGGGCCCGGAAGGAAGGCGTGACGCTGACGCCACGGCCAGGGGCTCTGGCCGGGACTCCCGTGCCCGTGGAGGTGGCGGCATGAGCCTCACCGAATCCCCGGCGCTCATCGCGCAGGGCTACCGGCGCGCGCGGGTCGTCACGCGCCATCACGCCAAGAGCTTCTTCTTCGCCTCGTACCTGCTCTTCGGGCAGCGGCGGAAGGCGGCCTTCGCGCTGTATGCGTTCTGCCGGCGGCTGGACGACATGGTGGACGCGGCGGACGAGCCGGAGACGGACGCGGGGCCCGTGGCCCTGACGACGCGGCTGGCCACGCGGCTCACCCGGGCGCGCGAGCGCGTGGCGGAGGTGTACCTGCCCCTGCCGGAGCTGGCGTCGAAGGAGCTGGGGCCTCCCTCCCTGCGACAGCCCGCCGCGGAGGCGCCGTCGCCGTGGGAGCCGAGCGAGTTCGCGGCGCTGCGCCACTCCATCCTCCACTACCGCATCCCGGAGCAGCCCTTCCAGGACCTCATCTCCGGCATGGAGATGGACCTGACGAAGCACCGCTACGAGACGTGGGACGAGCTGGAGCTGTACTGCTACCGCGTCGCGGGTGTCGTTGGGTTGATGCTGACGCCGGTGCTGGGGTGCGAGGACGCTCGGGCGGTGGAGCCGGCGGCGGACCTGGGCCGGGCCATGCAGCTCACCAACATCCTGCGCGACGTGCGCGAGGACCTGGAGCGCGGCCGGGTGTACCTGCCCGCCGAGGAGCTGCGCGCCTTCGGGCTCACCGAGGACGACCTGCGCCGGGGCCAGGTGGATGCGCGCTGGCGCGACTTCATGCGCTTTCAAATCCAGCGCGCGCGGGCCTACTACGCGCGGGCCGCGAGCGGCGTGAAGTACCTCACCGGCTTTGGCAGCCAGCGCATGGTGCGGCTGATGGGCGCCATCTACGGGGACATCCTCCGCGACATCGAGGCGCGCGACTACGACGTGTTCAGCGGCCGGGCCCACACGACGAAGGGGCGCAAGCTGGCGCTGGCGACGGCCGCGTTCATGCGCCCGCGCGCGGTGCTGCCGGAGTCCGGACCGGGTCTGCCGGCCCTGCCCGCGGCGTCCTCGCCAGGGTTCTCCACGAGCGCGGGAGGCCCGGGATGAAGTCCTCGCGCGTGGCGGTGATTGGCGGCGGGATTGGCGGGCTGACCGCGGCGGGCCTCCTGGCGAAGGAGGGCCACGCGGTGACGCTGTTCGAGGGCAGCCCCTCGCTGGGCGGCAAGGCGCAGGCCGTCGCCGTGGAGGGGCTCACGCTGGACACGGGGCCCACGCTGCTGACGCTGCCGGCGCTGGTGCGGAGCACCTTCGAGAAGCTGGACGCGTCAGACCTGCTGCCTCCGTTCACGGAGCTGGAGCCGCAGTGCACCTACCGCTTCGCGGACGGGTGCGGCTTCACCGCGTACAAGGACCTGGAGCGCATGGCGGAGAGCGCTGGCGAGCTGCGCCCCGTCGAGCGCAAGGGCGTGCACTCGTTCTACGCGGAGGCCGCGGCCATCTGGCGCGCGGCGGGCGAGCCCTACCTGGAGGCCCCCTTCGAGGGCATGGCCGGCTTCATGACCCGCGTGGCCCGCCGGGGCATTGGCGCGATGCTGTCGGGGATGAAGCTGGACACGCTGCACACGCTGGCGACGAAGCACTTCCAGACCCACCACCTGCAGCAGTACGTGGGCCGCTTCGCCACCTACGCAGGCGGGTCTCCGTATGCGTCCAGCGCGGCGTTCGCGCTCATCCCGCACATCGAGCACGCGTATGGGGTGCACCACGTGCGGGGCGGCATTGGCGCGCTGGTGGAGGCGTTGGGGCACGCGGTGCGGCGGCTGGGCGTCACGGTGCACCTGGACACGCGCGCCCGCTACGAGCGCGCCGGCCCGGGCTACCGCGTGGGCCCGGGACAGGAGCCCTTCGACAGCGTGGTGGTGAACGCGGATCCGCTGGCGTCGCTGCGCCGCGAGTCGGAGCCGCTGTCGCTGTCCGGCTTCGTGTTGCTGCTGGAGGTGGAGGGGCGTCCGGCCCTGCCGCACCACACGGTGCTCTTCGGCGGGGACTACCGGCGCGAGTTCGAGGAGCTGTTCGCGGGGCAGCTCGCGACGGACCCCACGGTGTACTTCTGCAACCCGTCCGCCACCGACCCGGGCATGGCGCCGCTGGGGCGCACGGGGCTGTTCGTGATGGTGAACGCGCCGGCCATGCCGGTGGGCGAGGCGAAGGCGGAGCAGGCGGAGCGCGACTGGGAGTCGATGGCGCAGCTCGTGCGCACGCAGATGTTCGAGAAGCTCTTCCGGCACTACCCGGAGCTGCGGGGCCGCACGCGCGTGGTGGGACAGCGCACCCCGGTGGACCTGGCGGCGCGCGGCGCTCCGGGCGGCTCCATCTACGGCTTCCTGCCGCACGGTCGCTTCGGTCCGTTCCGCCGGCCGCGCATCCGGGGCGGCACGCCGGGGCTGTTCTTCGCGGGCGGTGGCACGCATCCGGGCGGCGGGGTGCCGCTCGTCATGCTGTCGGGCCGGTTCGCGGCGGAGATGGCCTCCGCGCACCTTCGGAGGGGCGCATGACGACGTCCTTCCTCGCGCAGGGCATGCCGTCCCTCGTCGCGCCCGCGCTGCCCGCATTGCCCGACGCGGCGGGGGCCTACCGCTGGTTCTACGCGGACGTCACCGCCGGGCCGTACAGCGCGGTGTGCATCTTCATGCTGGGCTCGCTGTTCTCGCCGCGCTACTCGGTGGCGGCGCGCCGCGGGGGCCTCCCGCTGGAGCACAGCGCGGTGAACTTCGCGCTCTACCACCACGGCGTGCGCCGGCTGTGGGTGCTCAGCGAGTACCCGCGCGCGGAGGTGGAGGGGCCGGGGTGTCTGCGCATCGGCCGCTCCATGCTGACGCACGCGGCGGACGGCACGGTGTGCATGGAGGTGGACGACTGGACGGCGCCGTGGGGCCGCCCGGTGCGCGCCCGCCTGACGCTCCGGCCGCTGACGCCCCGGGGCGAAGAGGTGCAGTTGATGCCGGGGCTGCCGCACTACTGGCAGGCGCTGGCGCCCCGTTCGGAGGCGCGGCTGGAGGTGTCGTCGCTGGACGTCGCCGCGGACGGCATGGGCTACCACGACACCAACCACGGCCAGGAACTCCTGGGCGAGCGGCTGTCCGGGTGGCACTGGGCGCGCACGCACCATGCGGACCACACGTTGGTGGACTACCACCTGCCGGGCGGGGTGGCGCCGCTGCGCGTGAGGGCCGGGCCTTCCGGCGTGGTTTGCGAGCGCGGGCCGATGACGGAGGCGCGGCCCACGAACATCACCGGCTGGGGCCTGCGCGTCCCCGCGCGGTTGCACGCGGGCAACGAGGTGGTGGGTGCTCCGCGTCTCTTGGAGTCGTCGCCCTTCTACGCGCGGCTGGAGTCGCGGCGGGGCACGCTGGACACGATGGGCGAGGTGGCGGACTTCCGCCGCTTCCACTCTCCCTTCATCCGCTGGATGGCGCACTTCCGCACGCGCGTGGAGCGGGCGGCGTGAACGCGCTCGGCTTCATCACGCTGGGGTGGGCGGGGCT